>DASXXX010000427.1:0-11772 GCA_036502765.1 Acidimicrobiia bacterium
CGGACGGCGTTGGACCTACGCCGAGTTGCTCGCCGATGTGCGCAAGATCGCCGTCGGCCTTGCCACGCGCGGCATCGCCAAGGGCGACAAGGTGCTGATCCACTCGGAGAACTGTCCCGAGATGGTGCTGTCGTTCCTCGCCTGCGCGACCCTCGGTGCCGTCGCGGTGACCACGAACACCAAGTCGGTGGGCGCCGAAGTCACCTACTTCGCCGAGCACGTCGGCGCGGTCGCTGCCATCACACAGCCGCAGTACGCGGCGATGGTCGCGGCCGCCGCGCCCGCATTGAAGTGGATCGCGGTCACCGGCGACAACAGCGGTGAGCCCGCGAGCGCCGACGATGCCGCGCACGGCTTCGACAGCTTCGACACCCTCTTCGGCGATGCCGCCGACTTCACGTCGCGGGCACCCGAGCCCATGTTGCCGTTCGGGATCATGTTCACGTCGGGCACCACGAGCCGACCGAAGGCGGTCGTGCACACGCACGCCAACGCGATCTGGGCCAGCCGCACCGGGCCGCGCAACATCGACATCACGACCGACGACACGTACCTGATCTACCTGCCGTTCTTCCACGTGAACGCGCAGAGCTGGAGCATGTTCTCTGCGTTCGGCGTCGGCGCCACCGTCGTGCTCATGCCGAAGTGGTCGCAGAGCCGCTTCTGGCCGATGGTGGTCGAGCACGGCGTCACGCACATCTCGGTGATGCCGTTCGTCATGGGTGCGCTCGGCAACCCCGACAAGCCGAAGGACCACACGCTGCGCGTCGGCGTGTTCGGGCTGATCATGCCCGACCTCGACAAGATGTTCGGGATCGACGTCTACGCCGCGTACGGCATGACCGAGACGGTCACGCACTGCATCACGGCCAAGTCGTCGGAGAAGCTGCCGATGCGCTCGATGGGACACGTCACGCCCGGCTACGAGATCGCGGTCGTGAACCAGGACACCGGTGAGCTCTGCGCCGAGGGCGAGATGGGCGAGCTCTGGATGCGCGGCACGCGCGGCATCCAGCTGTTCCTCGAGTACTACGACAACGACGAGGCCAACGCCAAGGCGTTCGAGGACGGCTGGTTCAAGACCGGCGACATGGTGAAGATGGGCGCGGGCGGCAACGTCTTCTACCAGGAGCGCGACAAGGACCTGCTCAAGGTCGGCGGCGAGAACGTGTCGGCCAAGGAGGTCGAGGATCTCATCGTGTCGCACCCGGGCGTGCAGTCGGTCGCCGTCGTCGGGAAGCAGCACGAGTTCCTGAGCGAAGTCGCCGTGGCCTTCGTGATCCCCGCTGCCGGCGACCACGACCACGACATCGTCGCCGGCGAGATCATCACGCTGGCCACCGACAACCTGGCGTCGTTCAAGGTGCCGCGCGCGGTCTACTTCGTCGAGGAGTTCCCCACCGGCACCCTCGACAAGATCCTCAAGAACAAGCTCCGCGAGATCGCCGACGACCACCCCGCCGTCGACTGACCCGCAAATCCACGAGGTTGCGTCACTCGAGCGCGATATACGCGCTCAGGTGACGCAACCTTGTTCTGAAGCGGTTACGCGACGACGCCGGACTCCCGGAGGCGGGTGATGTCGTCGGTGTGACCGAGCTCGGCGAGGATCTCGTCGGTGTGCTCACCGAGTCCGGGTGAGTGGTTCGTGAGCTCGGCCGGGGTGCCGCGGAACTGCGTGGGGTGACGCGGCATGCGCGTGCGGCCCACGATGTGGTGGTCGTCCTCCACGAACATGCCGATCGCGACCGCGTGCTCGTCGCGCGTGAGCTGATCGGGTGAGAGGATCATCGAGAACGGCACCCGCTGCGCCTCGAAGCGCTCCGTCGCCTCCGCCTGCGTGAGGTTGGCCGCGTGCGCGTAGACCATGTCCATGATCGGCTCCATGACCTCGCGGTGTTCGCGCCGCTGGTTCATGGTCGCGACGCGCGGGTCGTCCCACCCCTCGACATCGAGCGCCTGGCACATGCCTTGGAAGTCGGCGTCGGAGGTGGGCACCACGATCCCCCACCCGTCCTCGAAGCGCATGGGCTGGAATCCGGCGACGAACGACGAGTTGAGCGAGCCGTCGGCGTCGAGCAGCACCTCGTTGCCGGCGGAGTCGGCCCAGAGGAACGACACGACGGCGTCGGCCATCGACAGCTCGAGGTGCTGGCCGCCGTCGCCGTTGGCGCGTGCGAACAACGCCGCGGTGATCGCCTGTGACGCGTAGAGCGCGGTGACCTTGTCGGCCGCGGTCTGGCGCAGGAACATCGGCAGCCCGGTCTCGGGGTCGCCCTGGTTGGCGGCGAAGCCGCCGTACGCCTGGATGGCGGTGTCGTACGCGCTGCGGTGACGGTACGGACCTTCCGCGCCGAATCCGCTGAGCGACGCGTAGATCACGTCGGGGTTGACCGCGCGCACGGAGTCGTAGCCGAGCCCGATGCGATCCATCACCCCGGGTCGGTAGTTCTGCACGATCACGTCGGCCTGCGCGGCGAGCTGCAGCGCGATCTCGACGCCCTCCGGCTGCTGGAGGTCGAGCGCGATCGACCGCTTCCCGCGGTTGCAGGTGAAGTACAGCGCGCTCATGCCGTTGACCGACACGCCGATCCAGCGGCCGAGGTCGCCGATGCCCGGCCGCTCGATCTTCACCACGTCGGCACCCTGGTCGGCGATGAGTGCGGCCGCGTACGGGCCGGTCAGCGCGATCGAGAAGTCGAGGACACGGATGCCCCGGAGCGGCCCGCTGCGTTCGGTCACCGGTTCAGCCGAGGGCGCCGGCATCACGCAACGACGCGACCTTGGCGTCGTCGTAGCCCAGCACGTCACGCAGCACCGAGTCGGTGTGCTCGCCGAGCTCGGGTGCCTTCGTGGGCACCGGCAGCTCCTCGCCCTCGACCTTCAGCGGGAACAGCAGCATGTCGGCGCCGGCGTCGTCGTACGACGTCCACTGGAAGCGATCCTGGAACTGCGGGTCGTGGCGCACCGTCTGCGCGGTGTTGGCGGGAGCGATCGTGGTGTTGTGCTCGTCGGCGAAGTCGATCCACTCCTGCGAGGTACGGGTGCGGAAGATGTCGCGCAGCTCGGTCTGGAGCTCCTTGTTGCCGCGGGCGTGGTCGGCGATGGTCTTGCCCGGCCACTTCTCGAACAGATCCACGCGGTCGATGCCTTCGCAGAAGTTCTTCCAGAACGACTGCTCCGACGCCATGAAGAGGATGTGCCCGTCGGACGACTCGTAGTACTGGTAGCGCACGCCTTCCCACATGCCACCGAGACCGGGCGGACGCCGCTCGAAGTCGTCGCTCGGGTTCCCGGTGACGACGTCGTCGGGGTAGTCGTCGTAGCCCTTCCAGGTCTCGATGCGGTACCAGTCGAAGTACGCCGAGCTGTCGGACTGCGCGATCTCCATGCACGTGCCCTCGCCGGTCTTCTCCGCGCGGAGGAGTGCGCCGAGGATGCCGATGGCACCGAACGCGGGCCCGGCGGTGATGCCGATGTTGGCCTGGTCGGGGATGTGGCAGAAGCCCTCGTCGTCGAGGACAGGCTGGATCGTGCCCGACCACGCGTCGTACGCGATGCCGTGGCTCGGGAGGTTCTGGTACGGGCCGGTGGCGCCGTAGCCCGAGATGGTGCACATCACGATCTTCGGGTTGATCGCCTTGAGCCGGTCGTACCCGAGACCCATCTTGGCGAGGAAACCGGGCCGCATCGCCTCGACGACGACATCCGCGCCGCGCACCAGGTCCTCGAACACCGCGATCGCGTCGGGCTGCTTGAGGTTGAGCACCAGCGACTGCTTGCCCCGGTTCACGTGGAGGTGCAGCAGCGACGTGCCCTCCATGATCGGCCAGGTCATCTTGCGGCCGTAGTCGCCCGCGGGCGATTCGATCTTGATCACCTCGGCACCGAGGTCGACGAGGTGCGACGTGATCGCGGCCGGACCGAGCAACGAGCACTCGATCACCCGCACGCCCGCGAGCATCGCGGGCTTCTCGTTCGACTCCTCACTCATGCGGGCCACACCACCGACTGCATCTCGGTGTACGCGTGCAGACCGAAGTCGCCGCCGTCGCGCCCGATGCCGCTCATCTTGAAGCCGCCGAAGGGAGTCTCCATGTTGCGCTGCGCGGTGTTGATCCCGACGTTGCCGGAACGGAGTCGACCGGCGAGGCGGAAGCCGCGCTCGGTGTCCTGGGTCATCACGTAGTCGTAGAGGCCGTAGTCGGTGCTGTTGGCGATGCTGACGGCTTCGTCGTCGTCGTCGAACGGCACGACCACGACCACCGGACCGAAGATCTCCTCCTTCACCGGCGACATCTCCGGCTTGGCGCCGGCGATGAGCGTGGGCGCGACGTAGTAGCCGCGCTCCATGTGGCTCGGGCGACGACCGTCGACGACGATGTCGGCGCCTTCGTCGGCACCCGCGCCGATGTGCGCCTCGATCCGCTCGCGCTGGATGGCGGAGATGACCGGACCGACGATGGTGTCCTCGTCGAGCGGGTCGCCGACCTTCATGTTGCCGGCGACGGCCGCGAGCCTGTCGACGAGCTCGTCGTACTTGCTGCGGTGCACGATCGCGCGCGTCGGCGCGGTGCAGATCTGCCCGCTGTGGAAGCCCCAGACGCTCGCGATCGCAGTGACCGCGCCGGTGAGGTCGGCGTCGTCGAGCACGAGCGCCGCACCCTTGCCACCGAGCTCCAGCAGCATGCGCTTCATCGTGGGCGCGCCAGCCTCGTAGATGCGCGCGCCGATCGCGGTGGAGCCGGTGAACGACACCATGTCGATGTCGCGGCTCGACGACAGCGCGGCCGCGGGGTCGGGCGCCACCGACGTGACCAGGTTGACGACGCCGGGCGGGAACCCGACCTCGTGGAGCACCTCGGCGAGCACGACGATCGCGAGCGGGTCCTGCGGCGCCGGCTTCATCACGACGGTGCAGCCGACGGCGAGCGCGGGAGCGATCTTGCCGACCATGTTGGTGAGAGGGAAGTTGTACGGCGAGATGCACGCGACCGCGCCGACCGGCTGGCGGTTCACGTAGGCGCCCATGAGCCCACCCGGTGCGAGCGGCGTGGACTGCACCGGCTGCGGCGGCATCGGGATGCCGATGCTCTTCGTGGCGTCGCGCGCGTAGCGGTGGAAGCGCTCCAGCGCGACCGGCACCTGCATCCGGGAGCCGACGGTGGCGGTGGCCCCGGTCTCGGAGATGATCAGCGGCACGAGGTCGGGCCCGAGCTGCTCCAGACGCAACGCCGCGGCCTTGAGCAGCGCGGCGCGCTCCTCGGCCGGGGTGGCCGACCACGCGGGGAACGCTTCCTGCGCGGCCCGGGCGGCCTCCTGGGCCTGCGCCACCGACGCCTCCGGCGCCTCCGCCACGACCTCTTCGGTCGCGGGGTTCACGATCGGCGAGGTGCCGGCCTCACCGGCGACGAGCTCACCCCCGATGAGGAGCTTCCACTCGTGCTGCTGCCAGTCGGCCATCGCTCTTCCCCCTGGGTCGTGTGCGGAGCGCCAAGGCTACAATCTGACGCTCCGTCAGACTTTTTCGAGGCGCAGCCCAGTAGGCGGCGATCGGGGGATCCAAGTGCTCGACGAGATCATCAAGGGCGCAACCGTGGTCGACGGTACCGGCGCTCCTGCCGTGGTCGCCGACGTCGGGATCGCCGACGGCCGCGTGGTCGCGATCGGCACGCCCGGAACCGTCGACGACGACGCCACCATCGTCACCGACGGCACCGGCCTCGTGCTCGCGCCCGGGTTCGTCGACCCGCACACGCACTACGACGCGCAGCTCATGTGGGACCCCACCGCGAGCCCGTCGAGCGTGCACGGCGTCACCACCGTCGTCGGCGGCAACTGCGGGTTCTCGCTCGCACCGCTGCAGGACGGCGACGCCGACTACCTGCGCCGGATGATGGCACGGGTCGAGGGCATGCCCCTCCCCGCGCTCGAGCAGGGCGTCGACTGGAAGTGGGAGACGTTCGGCGAGTTCCTCGACAAGTTCGAAGGCTCGATCTCGGTGAACGCCGGCTTCCTCGCCGGTCACTGCGCGATCCGCCGCTACGTCATGGGTACCGATGCCGTCGGGAGCGAGGCCACGCCCGAGCAGATCGCCGAGATGCGCGCCGAGCTGGGCAAGGCGCTCGACAGCGGCGCGCTCGGCTTCTCGTTCACGCAGTCGTCGTCGCACAGCGACGGCGACGGCCAGCCGGTCGCCAGCCGCTGGGCCACGCCCGAGGAGCTCATCGCGATGAGCGAGGAGACGGGCCAGCACGCGGGCACCACCCTCGAAGGCATCGTGCAGGGCTGCCTCGACCAGTTCTCCGACGACGAGATCGAACTGCTCTCGCAGGTGAGCGCGGCGGCCAACCGCCCGCTCAACTGGAACGTGCTCACCGTCGACGCCCGCGAGCCCGAGCGGGTGCCGCGGCAGCTGTCGGCCGGTGATCGCGCGGTCGAGCTCGGTGGCCGGCTCGTGGCGCTCACCATGCCGGTGCAGGTCCCGATGAACATGAGCTTCCTCAACTTCTGCGGGATCTGGCTCATCCCCGGGTGGAGCGACATCCTCAGTGCGCCCGTACCCGAGCGCATCGAGCGCCTGCGCGACTCCGAGACCCGCCTGAAGATGCTGGAGCTGTCGCAGTCACCCGAAGCCGGAGTGTTCCGTCGGCTCGCCGACTTCGGCGACTACCGCCTCGGCGACGTGTACGCGCCCGAGAACCAGCCGCTGCGCGGTCGCATCGTGCGCGAGATCGCACAGGAGCGTCACCAGTCGAACTTCGGCACCCTGCTCGACATCGTGATCGCCGACGAGCTGCGCACGGTGCTGTGGCCCATCCCCCAGGACGACGACGGCAGCTCGTGGGACCTGCGCCGCGAGGTGTGGAACGACCCGCGCGCCATGATCGGCGGCTCCGACGCCGGCGCGCACCTCGACCGCATGTGCGGCGCGCCGTACACGACGCGCTTCCTGGCCGACTGCCTCCGTGGACGTCAGCTGGTGTCGCTCGAGCGCGCGGTGGAGCTCATCACCAGCAAGCCGGCGCAGCTCTTCGGACTGCGCGACCGGGGCGTGCTGCGTGAAGGTGCGATCGCCGACCTCGTGCTGTTCGACCCGGAGACCATCGGCTCCGACGAAGCCATGCTCGTCGCCGACCTCCCCGGCGACTCGGCCCGCCTCACCGCCGGTTCGCAGGGGATCAAGCGGGTCCTGGTCGGTGGCGTGGCGGTGGTCGAGGACGGCGTCGCAACCGGCGCGACGCCGGGCGTGGTGCTGCGCTCCGGGCGCGACACCGACACCGTCACCGCTCGCTGACCCCAGTCGACGAACGCGCGCCGAGCGCGAACCACGCCCAGCTCGCGGCCGCGAGCGCGACAAGGGCCGTGATCCAGTAACCGGGGCCCGCACCGGCGATACCGTCGACCGGTGATCCGCAAGCGCGTCGTCGTCGAGGGACGGGTGCAGGGAGTGGGGTTCCGCGCCTCGTGCGCGCAGCAGGCGCGAGCGGCCGGCGCCGGTGGCATGGTGCACAACCTCGACGACGGTGGGGTCGAAGCGGTCTTCGAAGGCATCCCGTCGGTGGTCGACGCACTCGTCACGTGGTGCGAGCACGGTCCGCGGTTTGCGCACGTCCGCAACGTGGTCGTCACGTCCGAGGAACCCCGCGGCGAGACCTCGTTCCGCGTCAGCTGAGCGCAGTGGCGTGCCGTCCGGGACCTGACCTACGTTCCGGCGCATGGACCCTTCGCTCATCCTGCTCGACGACCCGGCACCCATGGTGCGCCGGATCACGCTCAACCGGCCGGAGAAGCGCAACGCGCTCAACGCCACCCTGCGGCGCGAGATCCTCGCCGCGACGCGCGACGCCGACCGCGACGACTCGGTGCGCGTGACGATCATCCGCGGCGCGGGCAAGTGCTTCTCCGCCGGCTACGACCTGTCGGGCGATCCGAACGCGCAGGGCGAGCCGCTCGACTACAACGCCGAGGGTGAAGGCTCCTACATGCGGGGCGTCACCAACGGTTGGATGAGCATCTGGGACCTCGCCAAGCCCGTCATCGCGCAGGTGCACGGCTACTGCCTCGCCGGCGGCAGCGAGCTCGCCACCGGCTGCGACCTCGTGTACGTCGCCGAGGACGCCAAGATCGGCTATCCCGCGGTCCGCTTCGGCACACCCGACATGCAGTACCACGCATGGCTGTTCGGCATGCGGGCGGGCATGGAGTCGATGCTCACCGGTGACTCGTTCTCGGGCGTCGAAGCCGCACAGCTCGGGTGGGCCAACCGTGCGTACCCCGAGGCCGACCTCGAGGCACAGGTCCTCGCCGTCGCCACGCGCATCGCGCAGATCCCCACCGACCTCGTGCAGATCAACAAGCGCACCGTGCACCGCGCCATGGAGGTCATGGGGCTGCGGTCGTCGATCCGGGCCGGCACCGAGCTCAGCGCGCTCGCCACGCACACGGAGTCGATGAAGAAGTTCGTGTCCGGCATCCAGTCCGGCGGCCTGCGCGCCGCGCTCGACGAGCGCGACACCCCCTTCGGCGACTACCGCACCTCCGAGCCTCACGACGCCTGACCCCACGCACGGGCTGACCCGATCTAGCGTTTCTCCCGTGATCCGGGGGGCAAGACACTTGGTGGTTGCGTGCGTCGCCGTGGCCACGATCGCAGTCGCACTGCCGGGCGCCGCCGGCGCGCAGACGAGCGACCAGCACGACGCGTCGGCGAACCCGTTCGCGCCGAAGGACACGTTCTGCACGAAGTCGGGGCAACCGGCGACCAAGGACCCCATCAAGGTCGTGCAGATCCGATCGCAGCTCGAGAAGTACGCAGCGCTCGGCTACTCGCTGCCCGTCGGCGACGTGAACGACATGTTCCAGGTGTTCGCCGACCAGATCAACGCGTGCGGCGGCATCCGCGGCCGCAAGATCGAACTGCAGAACGAGGAGTACGACCCCACCAACCCCGCGAGTCGCGACGCCGCGTGCATCGCGGCGACCGAGGACGACAAGGCGTTCGTCGTCGTGAACGCGAACACCCTCACCGGCACCGGTCCCTACTGCGTCGCCGGTGATCACAAGACCCCGCTCCTGTACGTGGGCGGCGCCACCGACGCGCAGTACAAGGAGACCAAGGGCCGGCTCGCGTCGTACGGGCCGTCCGCCAACGGTCAGGTGCGCCTGCTGGCCGGAGACCTCATCGCCAGCGGCGCGCTGAAGGGCAAGAAGGTCGCGATCGCGTCGACCGACCTCCCTGACCAGGTCGACGTGGTGCAGGAGTCGCTGGTCGCGCCGTTGAAGAAGGCAGGCGTGAACGTCGTCGCCTACGACGTGCTGCCGTGCCAGGGCGCCATCGTGTGCACGCAGCCGATCCCGCAATCGGTGATGAAGGTGGCGGGCGCGAAGCCCGACGTCGTGATCCCGGTGATGACGGCGACGACGTTGCCGGTGTACGTGAACGAGATGCAGAAGGCCGGCATGAAGGCCAAGGTCTACGAGACGTCGTACAACGCGCTGGGCACCGACCTCGTGCAGAGCAAGGTGCTCCAGGTCGGCGGACCCGATCTGGCGAAGTACTACGACGGCGCGACGCTCGTGTCGGCCACCGTTGCCGGCGACTGGCGCCTGCCGGGATTCGCGCCCCCGCCGATCGGGACCATGTGCAACGACGTGTACGCGAAGAACACGAAGACCGGTGCCTCGTTCGAACCCGACACCGAGGGCTACACGAAGTGGGGCATGGTCGGCCTGTCGTGCACGAACATGCGGATCATGGCGCGCGCGATGTACGACGCGGGATCGAAGCTCACGCAGCAGTCGTTCGTGAACGCGCTGCGCAAACTGCCGGCCGACCCGATCGGCGGCATCGGGGGCGCGCCGGTCGTCGTGTTCATCGACGGCAAGACCACGCCGACATCGGCGTACGAGAGCCAAGCCACCTACCCGTGCAAGCTTCCGGCACCGCCCGAGGACACCATCTGCCTCATCCCGAAGAGCACCAAGGCCCGCGCGATTTCGCCGTAGTTCGAACGACGGTACGCTTCTCCCCGGGTTGGGGGGTGCACGCGATGCGGGTCATGCGGTTCGGGTTGGCGGTGGTGCTCGCGCTCGGCGCGGGATTCCTGTTGGTCGGCCCGTTGCTGGTGCTCGTCATCGGCGCGCTCGACAGCAGCGCACCGACCGACCTCCCTGCCGACTGGCCTGTGATGGTGGGCGGGATCGCGATCGGCGCCGGGCTGCTGGTGGCATCGACCCGCCTGGTGACGACCGATCCTGGTGACGATCAGCCGATGACCTCGCCCGCGAGGTCGACGACCACGAAGACCCGGCCGTCGTCGGAGTGTGCGATGCCGACGCCGGCGAAGGTGTAGCGCCCGTCGAGGATGTGGTCGCGGTGGCCCGGCGAGGCCATCCACGCCCCCTCCATGGTGGCGACGGTCGCACGTGCTTCTGGCGCCACGAGCAGGTTCTCGGCGATGATCCGGAACGGCGTGGGCATCAGCGCGGCGAGCAGATCCTGGTGCGCGAAGGTCTTCGTCTGCGCGAGGTGGTTCGCCCACGCCTGCGCGATGCCGGTGAGCTCTGCGTTGGCACACAGCGGACCGACCTCGTTGCCGGCGCGGTCGCGGTTCATCGCCGCCACGATGTCGCCGACCGCAGCGTCACACAGGCTCGGCGGTGCCGCCACGACCGCCGACGGTTCGGGCCCGACAGGCGCAGGCACGGACGCGACCGCCGGCGCGTACGTGACCATCGGCGACGGGTCGGTCGCGGGTGGAGGTGACGTGGGCGAATCCGTCGCCGGTGGAGGCGCGACGGCCGCGGTCGACGGCGGAGGCTGGACCAAGGTCGTCGACGGGCTGACCGTGGTCGACGCCCTCGCGGTTGTGACCGGCGGCCTCGACGCGATTTCGTCGCGTCCCTCTGGGCGGTCGAGTGCGCCCGCCATCGTCGGCCACGCCGACCACACCAGCGCGACGCCGAGCGCGATCCGCAACCCGATCCGCTTCCGACTCACCCCCGCAGCCACCGCGCGACCGTACCGACGTCAGGTGAACGCCGGCCCAACGGTGGATGGCCGGATCGACACCAGATCAGAGCACTCCGAACCCTTCGAGCACGAGCGCCACTCCGAAGAGCACGAACATGACCGCGGCGAAGATCGTGATCGCCCGTTCGGGGAGTCGACGGCCGAGGAGGCGGCCCACGAGGATGGCGAGCGCGTCGGCGGCGACCATCCCGACGGTCGATCCGAGCCACACCCACCACGGGTTGTCGGTGGACGCCAGCGTGATGGTCGCCAGCATCGTCTTGTCGCCGAGCTCGGCGAGGAAGAAGGCGCCGCTGGCGGCCGCGATCGCCGATCGGTTCGACGAGCGTTCGACCTTGGCCGCCTCGTCGTCGGTGAGGCGGTCGCCGCGCAGGGTCCATGCGGCGAAGCCGAGGAACGCGAGTCCGGCCGCGATGTTGATCAGGTCGGTGGGCAGGCTCACAGCCAGCACCGCGCCCAGCAGCACCGAGACCGCATGCACCGACGCGGTCGCGATGGTGATGCCGATCAGGATCGGCACCGTGCGGTAGCGGGTGGCGAAGGTCAGCGCCATGAGCTGGCTCTTGTCGCCCATCTCTGCGACGAAGATCACGGCAAAGCTGACGAGCAGTGCGTTCACGGGGACTCCTCCTGCCCGGAGGAGGAAGCACGCCCTCGACCGGGCAACCGTCGGGACGGATGCCGGTCGAAGGTCTCGTTCGCCCCGCAGTGCGGGACCCGAACGGCCGGGGCTCATC
>DASXXX010000428.1:0-3121 GCA_036502765.1 Acidimicrobiia bacterium
AGGTCGGAGACGTCGCGCAGGAGCACGCACACGCCGACGACCTTGTCGTCGGAGAGTTGCGGGATGGCCTGCAGCAGCAGCGACGTCTCGCCCCGCTCGATCTCCTCGGTGACCGGCAGCCGCGCCCGGATGGCGACGTCGACCGCGTCCTGGTCGAAGCCCATCTCCGCGAGGTGCAGGCCCGACGTGTACGAGTGGATGCCGAGGCGATGCATCGAGCTCACCGCGTTGGGGCTGGCGAAGCGCACGCGCAGGTCGGGATCGAGGAGGATCACGCCGTCGCCGACGCGCGGGGCGTCCTCGAACTCGTCCTCGTCCTGGCGGAACGGGAAGCTGCCCTCGGCGATCATCGCCGCGAAGCGCTCGAACGTCGACAGGTAGAACTGCTCGAGGTCACCGAGCGCGCGTCCCAGTGTGGGCCGCGTCTCCCGCGTGACCACCGCCACGACCGAGCCGGCGTGACGGACCGGGATGCACTGCACGTGGGCGCGCTCGCTCGAACCGAGGAGCGGCGAGTCGCCCTCGGCCACCTCGCCGGTGCGGAACGCGCGCGACACGAGCGGCCGCGCCACTTCGTCGACGACCGCGCCCACGAGGTCCATCGGGTAGACGGTCTGGCCGGTCGTGGGGCGCACCTGGGCGAGCACCACCGAGCGGCTGCCGTCCTCCCCCACCACCGGCGCGAGCAGGAGCAGGTCGGAGAAGCAGAGGTCGGACAGCGCCTGCCAGGACGCCGCGAGTCGCTGCACGTGACGCAGCGATTCTCCCCACAGCGCGGTCTTGGTCCGCGCCTGCTCGAAGAACGTGGTCACGGGGCGATCGTACCGGTGGTACTGGTCGTGCCGGTCGCACCGGTGACACCAGTTGCAAAGAGAGCCTCACCGATGCGCACCAACGCGCGCGCGTCGTCGATGTCGGCGGGGAACGCGGGCACGCTCACCACGACCTCGGGACCCGGTGGCGCGAGACGCGTGAGCTCCATCCGCAGCTCGGACTCGCGCCGCGCCACCACCTCGTAGTTGCGGAACGAGTCGGCGACGGTGCGCAGCACGCGCGCGGTCGACGCGGGATCGTCGAGCCCCGGCGCGCCCGTCGCCGCGAGCTCCAGCGCGATCACGTCGCTGTCGTGTGTGAACACGTCGGCCGCGTGCTCACCGTCGGGCGCCAGGAGGTACTCGGGCAGCACCTTGTTGAGCACGAGCGCACCGAGGTCGAAGTTGCGCGCCGCGAGCTCGCGACAGAACGACTCGGCCTCGCGCAGCGGCGCACCCTCGAGCGTGGTGACCACCGCGAAGGTCGTGCGGCGGTCGTGCAGCAGCGCCTCGACGGCGTTCGCGCGCTCGACGAACCCTGCGTACATCGACTGGAAGTTGAGGAAGAACTCGGCGATGTCCTGCAGGAACTGACTGCCGAGCACGCGATCGGCCATCTGGTAGAAGGGCTTGCTCGCCGCGTTGAACACGCGGCCACCGCGTCCGCCGCCGAGGCGGTAGGGCACGGTGAGCCACCGCAACAAGCGGCCGCCGAAGAAGTCGGCCATGCGCGCGGGCGCCTCGAGGAAGTCGATCGCGTTCCGCGTGGGTGGGGTGTCGATGACGATGAGGTCGTACTCGCCGCTCGCGTGCACCTCGTAGAGGCGCTCCATCGCGATGTAGTCGTGGCTCTGCACGAAGCGGCTGGTGACGTTGTGGTACATCCGGTTGTCGAGGATGCGGTAGGCGGTGGCCTCGTCGGGCGCATGGCGCAGCACCAGCTCGTCCCACGAGCGCTTGGTGTCGAGCATCGCCGCCCACAGCTCGCCGCGCGGCTCCACCCCGAGCTCGGTGTAGACGTCGAGCGGCACGCGCCGGGCGACGTTGCCGAACGCCTCGAGGCCGAGAGCGTCGGCGAGTCGCTTGGCGGGGTCGATGGTGAGGACGAGCACCTTGCCGCCGAGGCGCGCCGCGGCTGTGAGCGCGGCGGCGGCGGCGGTGGACGTCTTGCCCACACCACCGGAACCGCAGAACACCACCACCTCGCGGGTGGACAGCAGCGCCGCGAGCGACTGCCCCTCTTTCGGAGAGGAGCTGGTCAGGGAGGAGTTCATGTGAGCTCCTGACCGAGCGCTTCGGCGACCATGCGCGTGACCCGCAACCCGTGGTCGCGCACGAAGAGGTACGGCAGGAGCAACAGCGGGAGGTCGACCGCGTCGCGCAGTTCGGCGAGGTGGACGGACCGACTGCGTCGCATCGACACCGCGAGCCTCGCGGCGTCGACCACGGCATCGGTCCCCGCGCCGGCGCGCTGCGACAGCACCGCGGCGGCCTCGGGCGCGCGCAGTGCCTCGAACACCTCGTCGTCGGCGTGGGTGAACAGCTCCGGGAGCACCCGGTTCACGATCACCACGCCGAGGGGCACGTTGAGCTCCTGCCGGGCGCGCGCGACCAGCTCGATGGTCTCGTTCACCGGCATCTCCTCCGGCGACGTCACCACGTTGAGCGCGGTGAGCGCAGGATCCGACAGCAGCTCGACCAGCCATCCGGTCTGGTTGCGGATGGGCCCGACCGCCACCAGCTCCTGGATCGCCTCCGGCGCGTCGAGCTGACTGATGACGTGGCCGGTGGCGGCGGCGTCGACCACGATGAGGTCCCAGTCGGCGCGCCCCTCGAGCGACTCGCGCAGCTCCCAGCAGATCTTGCCGACGGTGAGGATCTCCTTGACGCCCGGTGCCGCGGTGGCGACGAAGTCGAACGCGCGCGCCATGGGTCCGATGCGCCCGAACACCGGGACGCGCGCCTGGACCTTCAGGTACTCGCGCAACGACGACTCGGTGTCCATCTGCATCGCGAACACGCCCGGGTGCACCTGGCGGGGCTCGAACCCCACCGGGGCGTGCTCGAACAGCGCGGTGAGGTTGTTCTTGGCGTCGACCTCGACGAGCAGGACCTTCTTGCCCTGGTCGGCGGCGAGGAGCGCGGTGGCAGCGGTGACGGTGCTCTTCCCGACGCCGCCCTTGCCCGTGAAGAAGAGCAGCCGGCGGTCGAGCAGTCCGGTCATACCGCCTCTGACGGGCGTGGGGCTAACGGCCGAAGCCGACGCGCTTGTTGGCCCCGTCTTCGTCGACCTCGATGTAGGCGATCCG
>DASXXX010000429.1:0-9246 GCA_036502765.1 Acidimicrobiia bacterium
TGGTAGTAGAGCGCGGCCTTGGTGATGTCGAGGCGATCGGCGATCTCGCGCAGCGACGTGCCCTCGTAGCCCTGCTCGATGAACAGCTCGTTGGCCACCGCCAGGATGCGCTCTCGGGTGTCGCCGCTCATGTTCCCCCGATTGTTACTTGACGACCGGTAAGTCGATAGCTTACCGTACGGCAAGTCAGATCGCAACGAAGGGAAAGCCCGTGACCGACGTTCCCGTGATCCGGGCCGAAGGACTCCGCAAGACCTACGGCGAGCAGCTGGCGGTCGCCGACGTGTCGCTGGAGGTGCAGGCGGGCCGGATCCTCGGCGTGCTCGGCCCCAACGGCGCCGGCAAGTCCACGACCGTGCGCATGCTCACCACCATGACCCACCCCGACGCCGGGGCGGCGTGGGTGGCCGGCCACGACGTGATCACCGATCCGCAGTCCGTGCGCCGGGTCATCGGTGTCACCGGCCAGGACGCCACCCTCGACGAGCTCCTCACCGGCCGTCAGAACCTCGAGCTGGTCGGCACGCTGTCCGACATGTCGCGCCGCGACGGACGGGCCCGGGCCACCCAACTGCTCGAAGAGTTCGAGCTCACGTTCGCGGCCGACCGCATGGTCAAGACCTACTCCGGCGGCATGCGCCGTCGGCTCGACCTCGCCGCCAGCCTGATGGCACACCCGCCGGTGCTGTTCCTCGACGAGCCCACGACCGGTCTCGACCCCACCAGCCGGTTGCGCATGTGGGAAGTCATCCGCACCCTCGTCGCCGACGGCACCACCGTGCTGCTCACCACGCAGTACCTCGACGAAGCCGACACGCTGGCCGACACCATTTCTGTGATCGACCACGGACTCGTCATCGCCGAGGGCACCGCCCGTGAGCTCAAGGCGAGCATCGGTGGCGACCACCTCGAGGTCACGCTCGAAGAGCCCGACGAACGGGCCGCCGCCGCGTTCGCGCCGCTGGCGTCTGGTGCCGTGCAGCTCATGGACGGCGGGAGGCGACTGCGGGCTCCGGTCGTGCCGCAGCGCGGGCTCGTCACTGCAGTCGTGCGCGCGCTCGACGACGCCGGCATCACGGTCGACGACGTCGAGATGCAGCACCCGTCGCTCGACGACGTGTTCTTCGCCCTCACCGGCCACGCCGCGGAAGAGCCCGTGGCCGACCTGTCCGACGAAGCTGCCGCCCAAGACATGCTGATGGAGGTCTGACGTGGCCGCAGCCGTGGAAACCCGATCCCCGGCACCCACGCAGCACCGGGTGAGCTCGTGGTGGCGACACGTTGCCGCGCTCACCCACCGCAACCTGGTGCACGTGCGCCGCGAACCCGCGCAGCTGTCCGACGCGACGGTGCAACCGGTGCTCTTCACGGTGTTGTTCGTCTACATCTTCGGCGCCGCGATGGTGATACCCGGGAGCAGCTACAAGCAGTTCGCGATCGCCGGGCTCGTGGTGTTCAACATCACCACCTCCACCATGGGCACTGCGGTGGGCGTGAGCAGCGACTTGAAGAGCGGGGTGATCGATCGATTCCGCACGTTGCCGATGGCGCGCAGCTCGATCCTCGCCGGGCGCACGTTCTCCGACCTGCTCGCGAGCATCCTCTGCGCCACCATCGTCCTGATCACCGGCTTCGTGATCGGGTGGCGGCCCGGCAACGGCATCCCCGGCGTCGTCGCCGGTCTCGCCGTGGCCGTGCTCTTCGCCTACGCGATGAGCTGGCTCATGGCGTGCGTCGGTCTGTCGGTGAGCGACCCGGAGTCGGCGCAGGGCATCGGCCTCCTCGTGCTGTTCCCGATCGCGTTCGTCTCCAGCGCCATGGTGCCGACGCAGGGGCTGCCCGGCTGGATGCAACCGATCGCCGAGTGGAACCCGGTCTCGGCGGTGGCCGCCTCGTTGCGTGAGCTGTTCGGCAACCCGAACCCCGCGGCCCTGAAGGACAATTTCCCGTCGCAGAACCCCGTGTTCATGGCGATCGCGTGGAGCCTCGTGATCATGGCGATCTGCATCCCGATCGCCCGTGCGCGGCTCAAGGCCCGCACCATCGACTGAGCACCTTCTAACGTTCGCCGATGGGCACCACGTCGGCGAAGGCAATCCGCGGTCGTGACGACGCGTGGGAGCCTGACGGATGACGTCGCACACCTCGCTCCATCCTCTCCACCACGTCGGCTGGTCCGACCGTGTCGCGGCGCTGTTCTCGGAGGTCGGCGACGCGTTCGTGCCCGCGCGTGTCGTCGGTCGGGAACGCGGCTGGTGCACGGTCGCGACACCCACCGGCGAACGGTCGCTCGAGGTCTCCGGTCTGGCCGTCGGCGACTGGGTCGCACTCGACGGTGACACCGTGCGCGAGGTGCTCCCTCGCTGGTCCGAGCTCGCCCGCCTCGGACCCGAAGGCAACCGGCAGGTGCTCTCCACGAACATCGACCTCGTGTTGATCGCGGCGCCGGCCGATCGCCTGTCGCTCGCTCGCGTGGAACGCGAGGTCGTCGTCGCATGGGAGAGCGGCGCGCGACCGATCGTGGTGCTGACGAAGGTCGACGTCGCGCCGCCGGGAGTCGTCGACGAGCTGGTGGCTCGCCTCTTCACGGTGGACGTGCTCGCGACCAGCGCGGTCACGGGAGAGGGGATCGACGACGTCCGCGCCGCGCTCCCGCATCCCGTCACCGCCGCGCTCCTCGGCCCGTCGGGTTCGGGGAAGTCGACGCTGGTCAACGCCCTGCTCGGTGAAGCTCGGCTCGCCGTCGGTGAGGTGCGGGAGCAGGACGCTCGTGGGCGTCACACGACGACGAGTCGGCGGCTCGTGCCGTTGCCGTCGGGAGGATCGCTCGTCGACATGCCAGGACTCCGCAGCCTCGGCACCGACGCCGGCGAAGACGCGATCGCGGCGACGTTCCCGGACATCGACGCGCTCGTAGCGCAGTGCCGGTTCGCCGACTGCGCCCACGAGACCGAACCCGGCTGCGCGGTGCTCGCAGCCGAGGAGGCGGGCGAGCTCGATCCGGCCCGCCTGGCGAGCTACCGCAAGCTCCTGCTGGAGACCGAGCACGAGCAGCGTCGCGTCGACCCGGTCTCGCGGCAGGAGCAGACCCGGCTGTGGAAGGCGCGCGCCAAGGACCTGCGCCGCCTCTACCGCGACCGCGATCGCGAATGACGGCCTCGACGGGTCAAGGCAGGAAGGGGAAGCGCTCCTTGGCCTGGCGGTGCGCGGCGAGCACCTCGTCGCAGCGACGCTGCACGCCGACCTCCTGGCCGGGTCCCATCACGATGTAGTCCCAGCCCTCCTTGACGCCGACGATGGTGACGTCGGCGACCACGTCGGGTTCGATCATCTCGAGCGACGTCGGGTCGAGCGCGCCGACGAGCACTCCGTAGTCGGCCGCGGTCGAGTCGGCATCGGCTGAGGGACGCGCGCCCGACTCGAAGATGTTGGTGTTCACACCCGCGGGGACGAGCACGCTCACGCCGATGCCGGTGCCCTCGAGCTCGTAGCGCAATGCTTCCGACAGCCCGACGATCGCGTGCTTGGTCGCGCAGTAGGGGCCGAGCCGGGGCGTCGACACGAAGCTCGCGCCGGAGCCGGTGTTCACGATGTGGCCCTCGCCCTGTTCGATCATGCGCGGGACGAAGCTACGCAGGCCGTTGGCGACGCCGAAGAGGTTGACGCCCACGAGCCAACGAAAGTCGGCGTCGGAGTAGTCCCACACGCGCCCGACGGGGGAGACGCCGGCGTTGTTGCAGAGCAGGTGCACCGCGCCGAACGTGTCGAACGCGAAGTCGGCGAGCTCCTGCACCTGCTCGGCATCGGACACGTCGACGGGCTTGTACGCCGCGGTGTCGTGCGGGAGCTCGGACGCGATGGCCTCGGCGCGGTCACCGTTCACATCGGCGACGACGACGCGCATGCCTTCCTCCGCGCAGGCGCGGGCGAGTGACGCGCCGATCCCGCTCCCACCACCGGTGATCACCGCGACCTTGCCGTCGAGCTCCTGCAGCATGTGGCCCCCTCGTTCTCGGTCGTCGCAGTCTGCCCGAAGGCAGTCTGCCCGAGGGTCAGGCGCTGCGCGCCGACCCGCGGACGAGGTGGCGGAGGTCGATCTCGGCGTGGTCGTCGCGCACCTCGACCGTGTAGCCGTCGAGGTCGCGTGGGCACGGACCAGCGGTGCACTTGCCCCGGAACGAATAGACGGAACCGCCGCACGGATCCTCGAAGAAGAATCGGGACGACGTCGTGGTGAAGCCCTCGCCGTAGTCCTCGTCGCTCGGGAGCAGGAGCCGGCAGCCGAGGTGGGTGCTCTTTGCGAGGTACGCGCGCACGTCCTGCGCCCCCGAGCGCGCGAGGAAGACGAGCGCCTTCGTGTGGCGCTTGTCGGGCAGCTCAACGGTGATCGCCTTGGCGTGTCCGGTGGCGAGGTCGGCGACGTTCGCAGTGAGCACACCATCGCGGGCGGGACCACCACCCCAGAGGGCGAGGACGGCGCCGACGGCGACGAACGCCACCAGGACCATCGCGAGCACCAGCACCAGCCGGATTCGCACGGCTCAAGTGTGCCGCACCCGGCGAAATCCGTTCGCATCGCCCAGCGGCGGCCGTCCACACTCTGGGCATGACGATGGTGATGGTGCGCCGTGTCCGGGCGACTTCCGGATCGGCGACACCCTCGATGGGGATGGCACCAGCTCGATAGGCGCTGGGCGGCGCGCCTCGTCGCGCTGGCCGACGTGTCACCGGGCGATCTCGTGCTCGACGTGGGCGCAGGCCGCGGCGTGATCACGACGGAACTACTGCGCGCCGGCGCGCACGTCGTCGCGATCGAACTGCACGACGAGCGGGTCGCGTTCCTGCGCCGGGAGTTCGACGGTCGCCGGGTGACGGTCGTGCGCGCCGACGCGGCCGACCTGCGCCTCCCACGTCGTCCGTTCAAGGTCGTCGCGAATCCGCCGTTCGGCGCGACGACCGCGTTGCTCCGACGACTCACGTCACCGTCGAGCCGACTGGAACGAGCGAGTCTCGTGCTGCCGGCGTGGGCCGCGACACGGTGGTCCGGCGGACGCGGCGCCGGGCGTCCGTACGGCTTCACGTTCGCGCTCGGTCCGCGCGTGCCCGGCGATGCGTTCCGACCCCCGCCGCCGCACGACACGCGGGTGCTGCTGGTGCGGCGCGCGCCGTACCGCTGAATCCGGGTGTCGGCGACACGCTGTGGAAGGCTGCTCCGACCGGTGTCGCCCCTCGACTTGGAGGTCGAGCAGATGACCGAGACCAGTACGCTGGACGAGGTGCTCCCCGAGCTGATCGAGAGCGATCACCTCGGAGCTGACGCCACTGCACCGCAGACGCCGCTGCGGTCGCGCGTCCTGTTACCGGTCCTGCTGCCGCTGCTCTCGATCGCGGTCGTCGCGGTGCTCGTGCTCGACATCTCCCGCGTGTTCCTCGCCGGCGACAAGGACGCCGCGCTGGTGATGGGCATCGCGCTGACCGTCGCGATCATGCTCGGCGCGACGCTCATCGCGGCCGCGCCGCGCCTGCGTTCGTCGATGCTCGCGATGATCCTCGGCGGTGTGTTCCTCGTCGTCTCCGGAGCCGGGCTCGTGTCGCTCGGCCCGAGCCTCGACGACGGCACCGCCGCGACCGGCTACCAGGCCCCCGTCGGCGCGGCGAAGGCGACGGTCGCCGTGCAGGTGGTGCCGAACAAGTTCGCCTTCACATCGAAGTCCTACACCGCACCCGCTGGCATCGTGCGCATCGACTACTCGGGCCAGAGCGGACACACCCTTGCCTTCACCGACCCGAAGCTCGCCGGCTTCCGGCTGTCGACGTCCGCCAGCGGTCCGACCTCGGGCAAGGTCGACCTCCCGCCCGGGAAATACACCCTCTACTGCACGATCACCGGGCACGCGGCCGCAGGTATGACCGCCACCCTCACCGTCACGAAGTGAGTGCAGCTCCTGTGGATCTAGGTCCAGAAGGGCTTCATCGCGGTCGGCCGTGGGTCGATCTTCATGACGTGCGCGACGACGAAGAGAGGCTCGAAGAGCTGGCCGAATCCGGCCGGCTCCGCGAACTGTTGGAGCTGGTGACGCTCGAGGACGTGGCCGAAGCGTGGTGGGCGCGCGTGCTGCGGGGTCGTGAGCGTCCTCGTTCGTCGGCCGACGACGACGAAGGGTGGTGGTCGGTCGCGTTCTTCATGTCGGAGGCGATCTCCGAGGACGGCGATCTCCATCGGGCGGCCCTGCTCACGCTGATGGACGGCGCGCCCGACGTCCCGCTCCTCAGCTACGTCGTGCCGGCCCGCTCGAGGACTTCATCTCCGACGACGAGTCGGACCTCGTGTGGATCGAGGAGCAGGCGAGCCGGAACGAGCGGGTCCGGCTGGCGTTGCGCGGCGCGTGGGTCGACACGTACGTGAAGCCCGCGACGCTCGCGCGGCTCGACCGCGCCGCCGGCGAGAAGCTCGCGCGTGCACGACCGCGCGAAGAGTGGTCACCAGAAATGCGTGCGTACGACGACGCGAAGCGCGCGCTGCACGCGATCGCCGGGCCCGAGTGGTATGTGCTCGAGCATCCCACGGCCGAGCAGCTCGTCGCCATCCGGAGCTACCGGGCCGCGGAGAGGCGCTGGATGAAGTCGCACGGAGCTTCGGACGACTGACCCGGGCGTTCGCCTGACCGCTCGGCGAGACTCGCTGGGCTCGCGTTCTCTGGATGTTCGACACCCTGAGAGGGCACTCGGTGTGCAGAGAGCAAGCCGGCAACGACCGTGAACGAGAAAAGTTCGGCGCAGGCAACCGAATCGGTCGATGGGTTGGTCTACAAGGTGAGTCCCGCGGTTTGCGGGCGGGTTCTGGGGGTCCAGCGATCACAGGAGACGGAGAGGGAGGGATCGACGTGGCCACGTTGTACGCGCGCGTGCTCCCGCTGGCGCGCGTTGCCGCCCCGAACGGTGTCGACGGCCTCGACGTGCTCCAGGAGGCGATGGTCAGGACGCTCGCGAAGCACCCTGACTTCCGCGGCGTGCGCGATCCGGCGGCGTACCTCAGCCGGACGGTCGTCAATGTCGCGCGCACCTGGGCGCGCCGATCTCATCGCGAGCTGGAGCGGGCGGTGCGTGTCGCCGCTGCGGTTCCCGTCGAGGGCGCCGACGATCTCGTCGATCTCGACCGGCTCCTGGGTGGGTTGCCACCGCGCCAACGCGTGTGTATGTACCTGCGCTTCGTCGAGGACCTGCCCGTGGAGCGCGTCGCCGCGACGATGGGGTGCTCGGTCGGCACGGTGAAGTCGCAGACCGCCAAGGCGCTCGCGTCGTTGCGCCGCTCGAACGTCGTCGACGAGTGGAGCGACCATGGATGAGCAACTGGTCGACGCGCTGCGCCGCCGCAGCGAGCACGGTGGGGCGCTCGACGTCGACGCCGCGTTCGACGAGGCGCGCGCGACCGCGGCCAAGCGCCGTCGTCGTCGCCGCACAACAGTCGCTGCGGCGTTGGCCTGCGTCGTCGTGCTCGTCGGCGCCGGGCTCTTCACGCTCACTCGTTCCGGTTCCGACGACCACGCTGAGGTCGCGATCGCACCGCACGACGAAGTGCTTCCCGACGGCTGGACGCGCTTCGCCGTGCCCGGTGCCGACGTCAGCATCGGTGTGCCCCTGGGATGGGCGCCTCGCACCATTGCCGTTGCGTCCGCGAGCGTCCACCCCGTCGTCGACCTCGCGTCGGCGCCGGCGTTCAGTTCGCTCTGCGAGACCCCGCGTCTCGCAGCCGGGACCGGCGTCACCCTCTACGAGTACACCGACCTTCGGGGGCGCGGATCGTACGTGCCGCCGCAGCCGTTCGACCAGAAACTGGGAGGTGTCTCCACCCGCCTGATCCCCCAGAGCGAGGTCGTCGACCGACCCGCCGCCTTCACCACGGCCGACGCCGTCGACACCTTCGGGTGCACCGCGGGCTCACCCGACGAAGCGCTTCGCGCCTACGGGTTCATCTTCCGCGACCACGGACGGGTGTTCTACGCCACCGTCGCCACGAGCGACGGGCTCTCGGACGCGCACGTCGACCTCGCGCTCCAGGTGCTCGACACGCTGCGCGTCGGCGACGCGACGACGACCCCCGCGACGACGATCACGACCACGACGAGGGAACCGACCCCGGCGACCCGCGCCAACCTTCCGGGCAGCGAGTTCCAACTCCGGCCCGTACTGGGCCAGGTCGCGCCGGTGGATCCTTCGCTCGCGGTCGATGGCGCGACCACACGTTCGGCGGTGGCGTCCTGCGACGTGGCCCGTGTCGGCCCCGCCATTCCCACCACACCGGTCGACTCGGTCGATCCCT
The DNA here is from genome assembly GCA_036502765.1 of Acidimicrobiia bacterium. Lineage (GTDB taxonomy): Bacteria > Actinomycetota > Acidimicrobiia > IMCC26256 > DASPTH01 > DASUAS01. The sequence continues at coordinate 8,321 of DASXXX010000429.1, forward strand.
CAGCCTGCGTGGTGCTCGAGCAGGACGGTGGCCGCTACCTGCTCGGACCGGCACAGGTCGACGCCGACGGTGTCGCCACGGCGAAGAAGGAGCTCCGGTCGGGCACGGGGTGGGTCGTCGACATCACGTTCACGGCCAACGGCGCGACCGCGCTCGACGAGCTCGCCCGGCAGCAGTTCCACCAGCAGATGGCGATGGTCGCGAACGGCGTGCTCGTGGCCGCGCCGATGATCCAGCCGAACGTCGCCGAGTTCGATTCCTTCGGGGGACACCTCGTCGCCACCGTCCCCACCGAGTCCGACGCCGATGCCGTTCTCCAGGCCATCGGCCGTCGCTGACGCCGGCCGCTGCGCGGTGCACTCGTCACTGGTTGTCCAGTGAACCGCGATCGTCCGCTCCGCCCGCGAGGATGCTTGAAACCGAACAGGCGTTCGGCTAAGTTGCACTCGTGTGGTTCTGGGGGCAGCCCCGGATCCCACGGGCACGGACAGAGTCCCGATAACTGTCACACCCCAGTCGTACGGTCCCCACGACGACTTCCCCCCAACCCGATCGCAGCGTCAAGCAACCCACAGGAGGGTTCCACCGTGGAACGTGACCAGGCACTCGAGATGGCACTCGGCCAGATCGAGAAGCAGTACGGCAAGGGCGCCATCATGCGTCTCGGCGAGCACGGCAACGTCGGCGTCGCCGCCATCCCCACCGGCGCGCTGGCGCTCGACATCGCGCTCGGCATCGGCGGTCTGCCCCGCGGCCGAGTGGTCGAGATCTTCGGTCCGGAGTCGTCCGGGAAGTCCACCCTCGCCATGCACGTGGTGGCCGAGGCCCAGCGCAACGGCGGCACCTGCGCCTACATCGACGCCGAGCACGCGATGGACCCGGTCTACGCGTCGGCCATCGGTGTCAACGTCGACGATCTGCTGATC
>DASXXX010000430.1:0-3234 GCA_036502765.1 Acidimicrobiia bacterium
GGGTCGACGCGGCTCACCCGGGAGGTGGCGGTCAGCCTCCACAAGCTGATGGCGTACAAGGACGAGTACGAGGTCGCGCGGTTGCTCGTCGCGCCCGGAGCCACGGCCCAGGCCACCGAGATGGCGGCTGCCGGTGGAAGAATCCGGTGGCATCTCCACCCTCCGCTGCTGCGGTCGCTGGGCCTCCGCCACAAGATCGCGTTTCCGGAGTCGACCGCCCCGATCTTCCGCACGCTGGCTCGGGGGAAGCGGCTCCGCGGGACGCTGCTCGACCCGTTCCGGTGGGCTGAGGTGCGCCGCATCGAGCGCCGGCTCCCGGAGGAGTTCCTCGTCGCGGTCCACCGCATCACCGACGAGCTGAGCGCCGAGCGTTTCGACCACGCCGTCAAGGTGGCCGTGCTCCCCCAGGACATCCGCGGCTACGAGCACCTCAAGCTGGCGCGGGTGCAACGGTTCAGGGCATCGCTTTCCGAGCTCATGGAGTCGCCCGCGACGCCGACGACCGTCGCCTCGTCGGGGTTGTGAAAGGTTGTGTCGTCGCACGCCGCGCGTGCGCCCCGCTCAGCCCTCTCGCGATCCACCCCTCAGCACCGGAGGTTTCGACGTGACTCTCCCGCTCGCCGACGTCAAGGTCGTCGACTTCTCCGAACACGGCTTCGTGCCATCCGCCGCGGCCGCGCTCGCGGATTGGGGCGCAGACGTGGTGAAGATCGAACGTCTCGAGGGCGATCCGATGCGGTCCGTGATCCGCAACGGCTTGTCTCCCGACGCGGAGGGCGTCGACTACCTGTTCGAGATGGCGAACCGCAACAAGCGCGGGATCGCACTGGATGTCACGACACCCGCGGGTCGGGCCGTGTTCGAGCGCCTGGTGCGGTGGGCCGACGTCTACGTGACGAACCAGCTCCCTCGGGTTCGGCGCAAGCTGCACACCGAGCCCGAGGACCTCTTCGCCATCAACGCCAAGCTGGTCTACGCCAAGGGACATGGTCAGGGTCAGCGAGGTCCCGACGCCGAGGCGGGCGGGTTCGACTCCGTCTCGTTCTGGTCGCGCGGCGGCATGGGCCACATCCTCACCGAGCCGGGCGCAGCCCGGCTCGTGAACCAACGGCCCGCGCAGGGTGACGCGCCCTCGGGCATGTTCCTCGCCGGCGGGATCTGTGCCGGCCTCGTGCACACCTTGCGTACGGGAGAAGGGACCGTCGTGGACACATCGCTGCTCAGCTCGGCGATGTGGACTCTGGGCCCGGACATCGCGTACAGCTCGATCACCGGCAACGAGATGCCGCGCATGCAGGTCGGCAAGGGCACGATGACACCACTGGTCGGCATCCACCGCACCAAGGACTCGCGCTGGATCATGCTGAGCATGCTCGACGAGGAGCGCTACTGGGCGCCGACGTCCCGGGCGCTCGGGATGCCCGAGCTCGCCGATCGCTACGCCGATGAAACCGAGCGCCGGCCGCACTGGCCCGAGCTGACCCAGATGTTCTCCGAGCAGATCGCCACGCTGACTCGCGCCGAGCTCGAGCCGCGTCTGCGCGACGAAGGGTGCATCTTCTCGTTCTTCGCGTCACCTCCGGAGGTCATCGCCGATTCCGCGGTCGTCGACAACGGCTACGCGATGGCGCACCCCACCCATCCGAGCTTTCGCCTCTCGGCCGCCCCCGTGCAGTTCGACGACGAGCTCCCGAGGATGCGACGCGGCGGACCCGAACGCGGTGAGCACACCGAAGAGGTGCTCGCCGAGCTCGGCTACGACGAGCAGGAGATCACGACGCTCTTCTCTGACGGCATCGTCGACGGCCCCCGCTGAACCCACCGGGCTCAGGCTGCAGTGAGACATCGCGTGAACTCGGGTGAGTCGCAGGCCAGGCCAGACGCGTTGTACGGGTCGAAGGCTGCGGGCCGAAACCAGGTCGGCTCGTCCGACGCGCAGCACCGCGTTTCCGACGGAGGTGCACCGGGTACCTCCTGACTCCCAGGACGGGAGCACCGGGGCAGGAGAGTCGGAGCGTTCGCAGGCATGGAAGCCGAGGCGACGGGACACGGACCGTCGCCGGTCCGCGTCGGGTTCATCGCAGGTACGAGCTGGTCGGGGAGCACGCTGCTCGAACAGGCGTTGGCGCAGATCGAAGGGTGCGTGAGCGTCGGCGAGCTCTACTGGCTGTGGCACCCCGACTGGCCGGCGATGACCTGCGAATGTGGGCGAGAGTTCCAGGACTGCGACTTTTGGCAAGCCGTGCTCGCGCAGGCGTACGGCCCGCGCGGCGACCAGGTGCGGGGAGAGGTCCGAGCGCGCAGCAACGGCTTCTTGTTCCATTCGATCGTCCCGACGCTCGCGCGATCGAGCTCCAACCGGCCGTCGACCGCTCTGGCCGAGCTCGCGTCGATGGTCGAGCCCGTGTACCAGGCCGTCGCGGCCGCGACCGACGCGGCGACCGTCGTCGACGCCTCCAAGAGCGGGCTGTGGGGACTCGCGATCTCGCACGCGCGTGGCGTCGACCTGCGTCTGGTCCACCTCGTCCGCGATCCACTGGGCTTCGTCGACTCGGACATGCGGACGCGTGACCTGCCGCGGCTGCGCGGAGACCGGCGTCGCGGTCGTCATCCCTCGCGGTCGTTGGCGACGTGGTTCATGCTGAACGTCGAAGCTGAGATCCTGCGGAGACGAGTCCGGGACGATGTCGTCGTGCTCTACGAGGACTTCGCCAGCACGCCGTCCGAGGTCGCGCAGCAGGTCGCCGACGTCGTCGGTCTGGAGGACGCGGCGATGCCGTTCGAGCGGAACACCCTCGTCGTGCGGCGCAGCGGCCATGCAATCGGTGGCAACCCGCGGCGCCCGCGTGTCGGCCCGACCGCGGTGGTCCCGAACCGTCGCCCCACGCGCTCGCTCCCGCGCACGGGACGCATGCTGCGCGGCGCGGTCACGCCGATGTGGAACCACTACCGGCGCTGCGCACGCCCGGCAGGAACCGCCATGGAGCCGCGGTAAGCGGGAGCCGGCACGGCGCGTACCGTCCGCGGCAATGCTCGGCGCGACAGATGAGCACCGATCATCCAACGAGGCGCTCAGCTCGGTTGAGCGGCGTGTCGGATCATCGTCCAGGACCGTCCGTGCTTCTCGACCGGGACGAAGCCGGTCGACTCGTAGAGGCCACGCGCTGGATTGTTCTCGGCGACGCTGAGGCTCACGGCTCGGTACCCGTGAGCAACGCTGGCCTCGATGAGGTC
>DASXXX010000431.1:0-4818 GCA_036502765.1 Acidimicrobiia bacterium
CCCTGGCGCAGCGCGAGGCCTTCGGTCGGGTTGATCACACCGTCGGCGAGCCCGAGCAGTCGACAACTGTTCGCCATGTCGCCGTGCGGCGACGGGTGCACACCGATCGGGCAGTCGAGATCAGCAGCCGCGGCCCAGAACGGGTCGTACGCAGGATCGTTGAGCTTGAGGTCGCCGATGTAGCGCGCGGGACGGATCATCACCCCCTTGGCACCGAGGTCCGCGACGGCACGGCGCATCTCGGTGATCGCGGCCTCCGGGTCCTGCAACGGGACGAGCGCGACCGGGTACAGCCGGTTGGGATCGGCCGCGCAGTAGTCGTGCAGCCAGTTGTTGTAGGCGCGGCACGCGGCGCCGAAGATGTCGGCCTCTTCGATCCAGGTGAGCATGGCCGTCGGGTACAGCACCGCGACGTCGATGCCTTCGGCGTCCATGTCGACGAGACGCGCGACGGGATCGTGGCCGCCGGCCCGCGCCATCTTGTGCTTCGACTCCTCCTCCCAGTCGGCCTCCTCGGCGACGGCCTCCCAGTGGTCCTCGCCCTGCCCGGTGAGAAACGACGACGGCATGTCGGGGTAGGCGCGCGTGATGCCGGTCGCCTGGACGTACCCACCGACGCCCTGCGGGAGGAGCTCGCGGAACTCGGGCTCGGCGTACTCGCTCCACACCGAGTCGGGCTCGATCACGTGCCCGTCGGAGTCGATCACCTCGAAGCGGTGTCCCTGGTCGGCCATGGCGAATCCCCCTCGCTCGGCGTGCCACCACCCTTCAACCTGGCCACCGATTGCGCAAGCGCCGGCCCGCAGCACGCCGGGATGGGCTTTGCTCAGGCCGGTGGGAAAGCCCGATCGAGTCGCTCCCCGATCGTCTCGATCGCCTCGCGATCGAGCATCGACGTCGCCACCACCGACTTCGCCAACGCCTGCGGCCAGCCGATCCACACGCCCGACACGACGAAGGGCTTCGAGAACATTGGCCAGTCAGCTCCGCTGAAGCACAACACCGCGGCGACAGAGAACGCCGCATCGAGTGCCGCGCTCACGGCCTCCGCTTGCGTGCGGACGCCGTCGATGAGATTCGTTCGATCGCGACGATCGACGAACAAGTGGACCTCTCGGCTGAAGAGGGGACCGACTCGGCGCTGCTCGACCTTGCCGGTGTAGCGCTTCGTGTCGACGGTGAACACACCTGCTGGCCCGACGACGAGATGGTCGATGTTCGCTCGAGAGCGCCCCAGCCGTCGGTCGTTCAAGACCACGGCGCGGTCGCCCAGTTCTCGTTCGAGACGCTGAGCGACGCGTTGCTCACCCGCTGCGCCCTGAGCCCACGCCTTCGTCGACTGTGGCTCGTCGGACACGGCGAGCAACAAGCGGCCGAGTTTGGGATGGCGTCGTTTGACGTCTTCTGCGCGCTTGGTGCGCCGCCGCTCATACTCCCTCCGGGCCGAAGCACCTCCAACTCCCGCCAGCCTGTTCGCCGATGATTCGTTCTCGATCTTGAGTTGTTCGAGCGTGTGGTCGTGATCGGGACACCGAGCGCACTGCACCGTGCGGTCGGTCGGATCCCAGAGCGCGCTTGCTCCCAGCGCCAACGGCTCGCCGCACCGAGCGCACGCGCCGGGATATCGCAGTGTGATGAGTCGAGCCATCGGAAGCCTCTTCGTGTGACGCCACTGGCCTGATCGGCGTCGGTATGGCAGTACCTGAGCTTCCGTCCGCCCACGATGCCGCCAACTCGAGCAGACTCGCAACGTGATCGAAGCCGACCGCGATTGGCTCCTGCGGCTCGCAGCGTTCCAGTACGTCGAGCGGCTGACCGAAACATGGGGGCCCGTGCTCCCCTGGGACCCACTCGCGCAGGGCTTCGAGTGGCAAGGGGAACGCATCACGTTGCTCGGCGCGCGTGGCATCTGGAAGCCCAGAGCCATGGGGCTTCCCTTGTCGATCACGACCAGCCACAAGGACCCGTACGGAGACGAGGCCGGCTCCGATGGCTTCCTCCACTATCGCTACTTCCAGACCAACCCCGATCACCCCGACAACCGCGGGCTACGCACTTGCCTTGCAGAGGGCCGGCCTCTCCTCTACTTCCGCGGCGTCGAGAAGGGCTGGTACTCCGCGCTGTGGCCGATGCTGCTCGTCGGTGACGATCCGAGCCGGCTGACCTTCGTGGCGGCTTGCGACGATGTGCAAGCGTTGAGTCCGGGAGCAACACCGCGCGCGGCCGACGACGCGCGTCGGGTCTACGTCACGCGTACCGCGCTCGTTCGCCTCCATCAAGCGGCGTTTCGTCGCCGAGTCCTCGTCGCGTACCGAAGTGCATGCACCATCTGCCGACTCGGCCATCACGAGCTGCTCGACGCCGCGCACATCCTTCCGGATCGTCACGAGCGCGGGACACCGGTTGTGAGCAACGGCCTCGCACTGTGCAAGATCCATCACGCCGCGTTCGACGCCAACATCCTGGGCATCCGACCTGACGACGTCGTCGAAATCCGCCACGAGATCCTCGAAGAGCGTGACGGACCGATGCTCCGTCACGGACTCCAGGAGCTGCACGGCGCGACCATCACCGCGCCGAAGCGACTCGCAGATCGTCCCGACGCGGAGCGGCTCGAGGAGCGTTACGAACTGTTCCGCGCCGCCAGCTGACTCGGACTGGGCCTGAGCGTGTGCGCTACGTCCGGAGGGCGTTGCGACGGCTGACGAACTCGGCTTCGTCGATCTCGCCGCGGGCGAAGCGGTCGGCGAGCACCTGCTCGGCGTTCGTCGCGGTGTCGAGCGGCACCGCATCCTGTCGCGCTGCCGTGAAGTGGCGGACGAGCACCACGATGCCCGCCACGATCAGCGCGAGGACGACGAGCACGACGAGGATGCGCAGGCCCCGGTGATCACCGCCACCATCACCGCCGCGGAAGAAGCCACCGTCGTGATGGTCGCCGCGATCGACGGCACGCCCGAGGACGAAGCCGACGGCCAGCAACACGAGACCGCCGAGCACCGCCAGCACCCACGGGGAGACGTAGAACCCGCTGTGCCGCTCGCGCGGAGCGGGCTCGGGGGCGGCGGGCGGCGGCGTCTCGATCGTGGTCATCATCACTCCAGCTGGGCGACTTTGCCGTGAGCTAACTCCACCACGCCTGAACGGTCGCTGAGGACTCTTCGCCCAGGGGACTCAGCCCTCTGCATCCCGCGGGTCGATCAGGTCCACCGTGCGCAGGTCGGGGTCCGACTCCTGCAGGCGTGACGCGAGGATGTCGACGAGCAGATCCTTCGGCAGCACGCACTCGGGACAGTCAGAAGCCGACAAGTCGAGCTCGATCGTGACCGTCGACGCGCTCGCGTCGCGCACGACGAGCCGCGCGCCGTCGGGCTCGACGATCGCGGCGAGCTCGTCCAGCGTCGCCTGCGCGGCCGCGCTGAGCACCGGCTGACTCACTCGCTCACGATGCGTTCGTGCGTCGGCACCGCGAGGTGCGGCAACAGCAACCACGACTGCGCGATCCCCGGGCCGCCGGCGGCGACGATGAGGATGTTCGCGGGCGAGGCGAGCGACAGGTTCCGCTCGAACCGACCGGTCGTGTCGGCGGTGAGCATTGGATAGAGGTGCTCGGCGATCTTCTCCTTGGACCACCCGTCGTCGAGGAATCGTCGCTGATGCTCCAGCCCGATCACCAGCACGATGCCGCGATCGTCGCCGGCCCACTCGTCGCGGCCGAGCCCCTGCGTCCGCGCCACCTGCCAGAACGTGTCGAGGATCGCGGTCGACTCGGCGCCGAACTCGAGCATCGGCGTCATGTTCATCACCGACTGCACGGTGACCACGCTCTCCTCGCGCTCGTAGCCGAGCTGCACGTGCAACGGCGTCCAGTCGCTGCGCTCCTCGTCCTCACCGAAGCAGAACGAGTACCGCAGCGGCCAACTCCACGTGGCGCGGTCGAGCACGCCGGGCACCGTCCGGCACACGTTGCGGATCACCAGCCGCAACGCTCGGCCGATCGTCGCGTTGGCGCGGAAGCCCGGTCCGAAGCACGCCTGACCGCACTCGACGTCGATCTCGCGCCGCACCGGCCCGTTGACGATCACCGCGTGCGCGGCACCCGCCAACGTCGCGGTGGTGGAGTGCGCGTTCGCCTTCGGTTGCAGGAACGCGCGCACCGTGGCGACGACGGTCGGGAAGTACTCGGGCAGACATCCGGCCATGACCGCGTTGATCGCCGTCTTCTCGGCGGTGACCTCCACGTTGCGCGTCGGCACCTCGCCGAGCAGCAGATCGGGCGCGAACCCGCCGAGCATCGCCGCGACGCGCTCGGGCGTGGGCGGGATGACGGGCAGCCCGTCGGTGAACCCGCGTTCGAAGAAGTCGTCGATCGCGCCCGCGTCGTCGTCGTAGCTGTAGGCCAGCGACTCAGTCAGTGGCTCCGTCACTGCGGAGCGATGAGCGCGGCGCGCACGCGGTCGACCACGAGATCAGCGATGCCTTCCGCCTCTTCCTTGAGCCACACGCCGGTCGGGTTGGCCGGGTAGCCGATGTCGACCATCGGGTAGTCGTCGGCACCGACGAGGCGCGCCAGCGCTTCGACCGCGGGGAGCAGCGCGGTGTGCCCCACGCAGACGCTCGGGATGCCGATCGCCTCGAGGTCGAGCGCGTCGCGCATCGACCGTGTGCTGCAGCTGCCGCACCCACCAAAGCCGGTCACCGCGACCGTCGCGTGCTCGACGATCTCGGCCCACTGCTCGGGCCAGGGCGGCACCGCCACGCTCGGCTTCACCACCTTGACGACACCGGCGAGGCCGTCGGACTCCCTCAGCAGTTCGC
>DASXXX010000432.1:0-1824 GCA_036502765.1 Acidimicrobiia bacterium
TTCATGGCGTCGGCCACGAAGGTCGCCGCGTTCGCCGCCATCCTGCGCATCTTCGACGGCGCGTTCCTCACCTACCGCGACCAGTGGCAGCCGGTGGTGTGGGGTCTCACCGTCCTCACCCTCGCCGTCGGCAGCATCGGCGCGCTGCTCCAGGTCGACCTGAAGCGGCTGCTCGCGTACTCGTCGATCGCGCACGCCGGTTACCTCCTCATGGCGGTCGAGACCGGCACGCCCAAGGGCCGAGAGGCCGCGCTCTTCTACCTGTTCGCGTACACGTTCATGGTGATCGGCTCGTTCGCCGTGGTCACAGTGCTGAGCAAACAAGGCGACGAGGAGCACTCGATCGACAGCTTGCGCGGGCTGGCCTCGCGCCGACCGGTGATCGGGACCCTGCTCGTGCTGTTCATGTTGGCGCAGGCCGGCATCCCGCTCACCAGTGGGTTCGTGGCCAAGCTCGACGTGTTCTCCGCCGCCGCCAGCTCGGGTGATTACGTGCTCGTGGTGGTCGGCGCAGTCGCCACCGTCATCGCGTCGTTCGCGTACCTGCGCGTCGCCCTCGCGGTCGCGACCCCGTCGAGCGACGGCGAGGCGGTCGAGCGCGTGCGTTCCCGTCGGGTCGACGTCGGCACGTGGATCGTGCTCGCCATCACCGCCGGCGTCACCATCGTGCTCGGCATCGTGCCCGCGGTGTTCGTCCACTGGGCCCAGGACGCGACGCTCCTCACCCACGTCATCACCTGGCTCAACTAGCCCCCTTCTTCATCGCGCGCCGAACGTCCTTCGCCCGCAGGGCCCGGACTGTCGCGAGCACGCAGGTTCGTCGACGCGGGCTAGCCCACGTCCCTTCGCCACCAGTGGCGACGGAGTTGGCGGCGGCGGGTGCGCGCGGCCTCGGCTTCGTCGAGCGCGGCGTTGGCGAGCTCGTGGGCCGACTCGATCAGCGCGTCGCCGCCCGAGAAGTCGAACAGCTCGCGCTCGTCGACCGGAGCCGGGAGCTGCACCAGCTCCACCGACTCGGGCACGTTGCGCACCTCGAGCTCGTAGCGCTGCTTGCGGCTGATGGCGAACGCCCGAATGGCCACGTCGATGGGTGAGCGCAGCGGTCGGTCGAGCAGGTCACCGGCCACGTTCATCACGTAGATGCGGTCGACCGGTCCCGACAGGGCGTGCCACAGGGGCACGGTGTCGACGACCGCGCCGTCGACCAGGGTGCGGCCGTCGTGGCGGATCGGCGGGTAGATCCCGGGCAGGGCGGCGCTGGCCAGGAGCGCGGGCTGCAGCGGACCCGACGAGAACACCACTTCGTCGCCGGTGTCGAGGTCGGCGGCCACCACCCGCAGCGGGATGACCAGCTCCTCGAACGTGCGGGGGGTGTCGCCGCGCAGGAAGATGTCGCGCAGACCCTGGTTGGAGAAGAGGTGGTCGTCGCGGGTGAGGAGGTTCCACGCCCGTGACAGTCGACCGCCCGGGAACACCTCGTCGCCGCGCAGCGCGCCCCAGGTCGACTCGAGCCGCTCGACCCCGCGGAGGCTCGGCGCGGCCGCGATGGTGGCGCCGTTGAACGCGCCGGCGGAGCACCCGACGATGACGTCGGGGACGATGTCGCGCTCGAGGAGAGCGCGGAGCATGCCCACCTGAGCGACCGACTGGTTGCCTCCACCGGAGAGCACGAACGCGGTGCGAGACGAGCGTCCCAGACGCTGGCGCAGCTGGCTGATCGGAGCAGGAACGGAGCGGTCGGATTCCCTTGCCATGCGGTCCATTCTCGGTCGTCATCGGGTCGCTGCACGGTTTGCCGACCGCGGAAAGGCCGGAGCTATGCTG
>DASXXX010000433.1:0-8213 GCA_036502765.1 Acidimicrobiia bacterium
CTGGGGCAGTCGCGTCCACGCGTTCGACCTGCACCAGCCGCACACCGAGCTCACCGTCGTCGGCACGTCGCTGGTCGAGACCGCGCAGCGCACGCCCAACCTCGACGAGTCGGTGGCGTGGGACGCCATCGACGCGCCCGGCCTCACCGATCGCTTCTTCGAGTACCTCGACGACACGCAGATGACCGAGTCCGACGACGCCATCCGCCAAGTGGCGCGCGAGCTGCGTGAGGTGTCGAGCCCGGCGGTGGCGCTCTCGCAGCTCGGCGAGTGGCTCCGCGCGCACGTGGAGTACGAGACCGGCACGACCAGCGTGTCGACGACCGCGGTCGAGGTGCTCCGCGCCGGGCGGGGGGTGTGCCAGGACTACGCGCACCTCGGGATCTCGGTCCTCCGCGCCGCCGGGATCCCGGCGCGGTACGCGTCGGGCTACCTCTATCCCGATGAGCTCGGTGGTGTGATCGGGGAGACCCATCGCGGCGAGAGCCACGCGTGGCTCGAAGCGTGGGTCGGTGACTGGCACCCGGTCGATCCCACCAGCGGCTCACCCGTGGCCGAGCGCCATGTGCTGGTCGCGCGTGGTCGTGACTACTCGGATGTCGCGCCGTTGAAGGGCGTGTACCACGGCGGTCCGAGCCACTCGCTCGACGTCGCGGTGGAGCTCACCCGCGTCGCCTGACGGCACGAGTCACGCCAACGCGTGCTCGATGGCACGACCGACCTGGACGAGCCGACGCTCCTCGCCGGGTGGTGCGACCAGTTGGAGTCCGACGGGCAGACCTTCGCTGGTCCCGGCCGGGATGCTCATGGCGGGGAACCCCACCAAGCTCCAGGGGATGGCGTTGCGGGCGAGCAGCATCAGGTAGCCGGCGAACTCCTCGACCGGCGGCGCGACGACGGGTACCGTCGGCATCACCAGTACGTCGGCGTCGTCGAACGCGCTGAGGAGCCGGAGGCGCAGCTCGCTGCGCAGCCGTTGCGCGTCGAGGTAGTCGACCGCGGCGATGGAAGTTGCCGACCGCAGCTGCTCACGGACCTCCTCCCAGTAGCCACTGGTGTCGAGACCGAGGGTGCGATGGGCGGCCGCGGCCTCGCACCGGCTGATCACGAGCCCGGCTGCGTTGGCGAGGTCGAAGTCGTCCGCCGTCGGATGCTCGGCGCGGGCGACGCACGCTCCGATCTGGGTCAACGTGTCGAGCGCGACCTGCGTTGCGACGACGACTCCGGGCTCGGCGCCCGCGAACGCTGCCGACGGCACGCCGACCCGCAGACCCGCCAGCGACTCGGTCGGCGTCCAGGCGAGGTGTGAGTCGCCGCCGATCAGTGCGTCGAGCATGAGCGCGGCGTCGGTGACGGTCGAGGCGAGCGGCGCGACGTGATCCATGGTCCAGGACAGGGACACCACGCCTTCGGTCGGAACGCGACCGTACGTCGGTTTGAGACCGACGGTCCCCGTCAGTGCGGCGGGGACGCGGATCGAAGCGCGGGTGTCGGTGCCGAGGGATCCGAGCCCGACGCCGATGGTCACGCAGATCGCAGATCCCCCGCTCGATCCCCCCGCGAGCCGGGACGGATCGTGCGGGTTGCGGCACTGGGGGCTCGTGACCCCGAGTGCGAACTCGTGCGTCTCCGCCTTGGCCACCACGATCGCACCGCTCGCCTCGAGGCGCGCCACGCCGGCGGCGTCCTGCTCGGGGACGTCGTGATACACGGCGGAACCCGCCCGTGTGGTCACCCCGGCGACGTCGATCACGTCTTTCACCGTGATCGGAATGCCGTGGAGCGGTCCTCGGTCGCGTCCGGCCGCGAGCTCTGCGTCGAGCGAAGCGGCGTGTCGTTCGGCGTCGGTGCACCACTCGACTACTCCGCCCAGTTCAGGGCGATCGGCGCCACGCGCGGCTGCCACGAGATCGCTCGCGCTCACCTCGCGGCGGCGGAGCGCTCGCATCGCGTCGACGAGTGGACCGCGCGCCTCGGCGGGGAGGAGCGCGCGTGGTGGTGCCCACGGCGCCACCGACCGCGCGTGCCCGCCGTCGTAGTCGAACGGAACGCGACGCCGCGCGTCGTCGAGTTGACGCGCGGCGAGCAATGCTTGCGCGGCGACGAAGGAGTCGTCGGCGATGCTTCCCGCGACCATCAGCCGGCGATCGCGCTGAGCAGCGCGTCCGACGTGGCCACGGCGCCGAACACTCCTCCCTGCATCGTCACGATCTTCAGCGCGGCGAGGTAGTTGTCGTGATCGGTCGCGCCCGTGCAGTCCGACAGCAGAAGGCACTCGTAACCCCGGTCGTTGGCCTCCCGCATCGTGGTGTGCACGCACACATCGGTCGTGATCCCGGTGAAGACGAGATGCGTGATCTCGTTGCGGAGGAGCAACAGGTCGAGATCGGTGGCGTAGAACGCGCCCTTGCCCGGTTTGTCGACGATGAGCTCACCGTCGATGGGTGCGACCTCGGGGACGATCTCCCATCCCGGTTCACCGCGAACGAGGATGCGGCCACACGGACCGGCGTCGCCGATGCCGGCACCGATCCGTTGCGAACGCCAGAGCTTGTTGGGCGGGCAGTCGGACAGGTCGGGCCGGTGACCTTCGCGGGTGTGGATGACGGTCCACCCGGCGTCGCGAACCGCGGCGAGGACCTTGGCGGTCGGTTCGAGACCGGCGCGGGTGAGCGAGAGGTCGTAGCCCATCGTGTCGACGTAGCCGCCGGGACCGCAGAAGTCGGTCTGCCAGTCGATGCACACCAACGCGGTGTGCGCGGGGTCGAGTGTGCCGTCGAACGGCCAGGGGTACGGGTCGGCGTCGATCGTGATCGCGCGAGTGTCGGTCGTGGTCATGGGGAAACCTCCTCGGAGGCTGTGACGCCGAAGGCGGCGAGCACAGCGCGGGTGGTGCCGACGGCGCCGAAGATGCCGCCGGACATGGTGATGCTGTTCAGGGCGCGAGCACCGGTCTCCGCCTCGAACGGCACCGCCGCATCGGCCAGGGTCAAGCACTCGTAGCCGCGGTCGTTGGCGCTGCGGAGCGTGCTGTCGAGCAGCACCTCGGCGCCGAAGCCGGCGAAGAGCAGATGATCACGGCCCCGTGCCCGCAGCTCGTGATCGAGGCGGCCGGACAGGAACCCGTCGTGCGCGGGCGTGTCGACGACCAGGTCGCCGGGCTCGATCCGCACGGCCAGTGTCGCGTCCGGATCGGTCGCGAGTGGAAGGTCGGTGCCCGGGCGTCGCGCGTGTGGTGATCGTGCGTGGGTGACGAAGACGATCGTCACCCCCAACGAGCGGAGTGTGTCAGCGCACCCGACGATGCGCGCCAGCGCGCCGTCGGTGTCGAGTTTCGTCCATCGCTCCTGCGCGCCCGTGACGACGAGCGCGGTGCACGACGGGTCGAGTCCCGCCTCACCGTCGTAGGGCCACGGGTAGGGGATGGTGTCGGCGACGTGGGTCATCGCAGCCTCAGATCGGGGTTCGGGACGGGTCGAGTGCACGCGGCACCCGACCCGTCCCTCGCCGGTTCAGCTCTTCGGGATCTCGCCGACGACGCCCTTGACGAAGACGTCAGTGGCTTCGATCTGCGCGTACGTCGGAACGTCGCCCGCCGCGAACAGCACCTTGCCGTCCTGGTCCATGACCGGGCCCGCGAACGGGGATCCGTCGGTCGAGATCTTCTCCTTGGCGGCGGCGATCGTCGCCTTGTCCTTGGCGGTGATCATCGAGCCGAACTTCGACTGGACGAACGGGTTGTCCCCCGTCTTGTAGCCCACTCGGTAGTTCGCGTCGTACTTGCTGCCGGTGAACTCGCCGGCGAGTGAGGTCTTCACGATGTCCGTGTAGAGGTCACCCCAGTCCCACTCGGAACCGGTGATCCAGCCCTTCGGCGCGAGCTTCGACGCATCGGCGTGGTAGCCGACGGTCATCTTGCCCGCCGCTTCCGTGGTCTTGATCACGGTCGACGTGCAGTCCTGGTGCTGCGTGACCACGTCGACACCCTGGCCGAGCAGGCTTCGGGTGGCCTCGGCCTGTGCCGCCGGGTCGCACCACGACGAGGTGTTGACGGTGTAGGTCTTCGCCTTCGGGTTGACGGACTGCGCACCGAGCTCGAAGGCATTGATGTTGTTGATCGTCTGCGGGATCGGGAACGCGTACACGTATCCGAGCTTGTCGGACTTCGTCGAGAGACCGGCGGCGATGCCCGCGAGGTAGACCGGCTCGTACACGGTGCCGAAGTAGGTCCCCGCGTTCGGCGGGATGGTGCCGTCGATGAAGTTGCCCTGTTGCACGACGACGACGTCGGGGTGCGCCTTCGCGACCTTCAGTGCGGCATCGAGGTGCCCGTAGCTCGTGGCGAAGATGATCTTGGCCCCGCGCTCGATCATGCCTTCCATGACACGAGCCGCGGAGTCGTCCTCGGGCACGTTCTCGGCGGTCAGGATCTTCAACTTCGGATAGGCCTTCTTGACGGCCTGGGACCCGTCGTACGCGGCCTGGTTGTACCCGAAGTCGTCCTTCGGCCCGACGAAGATGAATCCGACGGCCTTGCTGCCTGCGCCGGGTGAGGCGGAAGGCACCGCCGACGCGGCGGCGATTCCGAGTGACGTCATGACGAGGACCACGACGGCCACGGTCGTCAACCAACGCTTGCGCATTCAAGTCTCCTTCGGTGTTGTTTGGGATCGATGGGAAGAGGTGTGCTTCAGGCGCTGGGCGAGATCTCGAAGACCTTCTTCAGGCCCTCGGGTGCCTCCGACGCACCGCGCTTGCCGACCAGCAAGAGGACGACGATGGTCGCCACGTAGGGGATCGCGTTCAGCGCGAACTGGTTGATGGAGACGCCACGTGCCTGGAGCGCGGGCGAGAGCGCGAGCGCACACCCGAAGAGGAACGATCCCGCTGCGACCTTGAACGGCTGGCGGGCGGCGAAGATCACGACCGCGACCGCGATGAACCCGCGCCCTTGCACCATGTTCTCGAACCATGCGTTCGCGTACGCGGTCGAGAGCTGTGCGCCGCCGATACCGGCGAGCACGCCACCGATGAGGACCGCGACGTACTGCACCAGCTGGGGCCGGTGGCCATAGGTGCGCAGCACCTCGGTACGCTCACCCGCGCCGCGGATGAGCAGGCCCCACCGACTCCGAAAGAGCACCCACCAGATGATCGGGACGAGGAAGTAGACGATGTAGGTGAGTGGATCCGCCTGGAAGAAGATCTCGCCGATCCACGGGATCGACGAGAGCAGCGGCACCTTCCAGATCTCGAACGGCGTGATGATCTCGTCGACGTACGCGGCGCCGAACAACGACGTGATGCCGAGCGCGAGGAACAGCACGACCAACCCGGTGGCGAGCTGGTTCGACTTGCGGTTGAGCACGAAGTAGGCGTGGATCAGCGCCAGCGCGCCGCCAGCGGCCGCGCCGCCCAACGCGCCGATCCACGGGTTGCCCGACGCCGCGTTGGCGGCATACGCGCCGAGCGCGCCGCAGAGCATGCTGCCCTCGATGCCGAGGTTCACGACCCCGGCGCGTTCGGAGACCGTCTCGCCGAGTCCGGCGTAGAGGATGGACGTCCCGCCGCGGACTCCGCCCGCCATCACCTCGAGTGCCAGGTTCACGCGGCGACCACCTTCTTACGAGTGCCCCACCCGAAGACGCCGAGCAGAACGAGGGCCATGAGGACGTTCACCGACGCCGCGGGGAGCGCGGAATCGAGTTGCAGGCTGTCGCCGCCCACCGCGATGGCGGCGAGGAGCGTGGCGGCCAATGCCACGCGCACCGGGTGGTGCTTCGCGAGCCAGCTGGCGAGGAAGCCGATGTAGCCGTAGGTGAGGAGGAAGCCGGGCCGGAGCTTGTACTCGACGCCGGCGAGCTGCGTGAAACCGCCCAGCCCCGCCAGGGCCCCACCGACGAGCATGGCGCTCAGCAGCAGCACCCCGACTCGCAGCCCGGCTTGGCGAGCGGCCTCGGGGTTGCCGCCCACGACCGACAGGCGGAAGCCCCACGACGTGCGGGTGAGGGCGAACCACACCAGGGCGGTGGCGACGATCGCCACGACGAACCCGACGCTCACCGCCGTGTTGCCGATGAGTGGGAGCTGCTCGCGGCTCGTGAGCGGTGGCGTCGCAGGCTGTCCCGACCCTTGCAGGTCCTTCCACGGGTCGTAGATCAGGTAGAGCATCAGGTCGACGGCCACGTAGTTGAGCAGCAACGTCGTCACGGCCTCGTTGATGTTCACCGTGAGGCGGAGCGCAGCCGCGATCCCCGCCCACAGCGCACCGGCGACTGCGCCGAACAGCGCCATGAGCACGAGCACGACGCCGGTCGGCATCGAGTTGCCGAACCAGATGACCACTGCGGCCGCGCCGACGCCGCCGACGACGAGCTGTCCTTCGCCGCCGACGTTCACGAGTCCGGCGCGTGCGGGCACGGTCACGGCGAGGGCGGCCAAGATCAACGGCGTCGCCTTCACCAGGATCTGCTCGAGCGAGTCGGTGCTCGTGAAGGTGGAGTCCCACATGTCGCGGTACGCGCTCACGGGGTCGGCGCCCTTGATCTTCATGAAGACGCCGAAGATCACGATCGCGCCGAGCACGGCGACGACCAACCGACCCGCGTTCCGCGCGATCGCCAGGGTGCGCGAGGGCGCCTGCGGCTCGGGAACCTCCGGCGCCTCGGGTTCGGTCAACGTCGGTGCGGTCATACCACGACCTCTTCCACGGGCTCGTCGTGCTCCTCGGTACCGAGCATCAGGCGTCCGATCTCGTAGGCGTCCGTCGACGGCGGTTCGACGATTCCGGTGACGTTGCCGGCGTGCATCACGGCGATGCGATCGGAGAGCTCCATGAGCTCGTCGAGGTCCTCGGAGATGACGATCACGCCCACCCCGGCCGCGCGTTGCTCGAGCAGCAGCTCTTGCGTGCGCCGCGTGGTCGCGATGTCGAGGCCCCGGCTCGGATAGGCGGCCACGAGCACCTTGCAACCGTCGGTCGTGAAGGCGCGTCCGAGGATGACGCGCTGGATGTTCCCGCCCGAGAGCGAGGCCATCTCGCGGTGCGACGCGGCCATGCGGAGGTCGGTCGCCTCGCTGATCTCGTTCGTGTGCTTGCGCACCCGGCGCCAGTTGATGCTGAGCCCACGTCGGAATTTGGGGAGGTCGCCGAGTGCGATGTGCGCAGCGACGTCGAGGCCGGGCACGACCGCCTCTTCGACCGGGTCCTCGGGAACACCAACCACACCGGCGGCTCGGGTTGCCCGCGGGTCGTGGCGGGGGAGCGTGACGCCGTCGATCGCGATGCTGCCCGTCGTGAGTGCCCGCAGACCGAGGATCGACTCGTACAGCGCGAGCTGACCGTTGCCGGCCACGCCGGCGATGCCGAGGAGCTCTCCGCGTCGAACCGCGAGGGAGACGTGGTTGAGCGCGGGGCGTTCGCGCCCGCCGCCGACGGTGACGTCGTCGAGCACCAGCGCCGGTGGATCGTCGTCGCGGGGCGCCACCCGTTGTGACGGGAGCGCAGGGACGCGGCGACCGACCATCGCCTCGATCAGGGCGGGGTCGTCGACCGACGCGGTCGGCACGCCGTCGAGCACGAGCTTCCCGCCCCGCAGCACGGTCACCCGATCGGCGATCGAGCGCGTCTCCCGCAGCTTGTGGGTGATGATCACGACCGAGAGCCCCTCGGCGCGCAGTCGCTCGACGCCCGCGAACAGCGCGTCCACCTCCTGCGGAGCGAGCACGCTCGTCGGTTCGTCCAGGATCACGAGGCGTGCCCCTGCCATCAGGACCTTGAGGATCTCGACCCGCTGGCGCTCACCGATCGACAGCTTCCGCACCAACGCCTGCGGTTCCACGGCCAGGCCGAAGCGCACGGCGGCCTCGTTGATCTGTGCGGCCAGGCCGGCGCGGTCGAAACGGAGCCCGTGGAGATCGAGGGCGAGGGCCAGGTTCTCGGTGACGGTGAACGCGGGGATGAGCCGGAGGTCCTGGAAGACCATGCCGATCCCCGCGGTGCGAGCAGCCGCCGGCGAGTGGTGGTGCAGCAGCTCCCCGTCGACCTTGACGGTGCCCGAGTCGGGCGTGTACACGCCGTACACCAACTTCATGAGGCAGCTCTTGCCGGCGCCGTTCTCGCCGAGGAGCGCATGCACCTCCCCGGGCGCGACCGTGAGGTCGACCGCGTCGTTGGCCTGCACCTCCCCGAAGCGCTTGCTCATTCCGCGTAC
>DASXXX010000434.1:0-18968 GCA_036502765.1 Acidimicrobiia bacterium
CATGCTCACCGACGGCATGGCGGTCCGACTGCGGGAGTCGGGTGACCTCGACGACGCCGCGCTCGAGGCGGCACGCGCCAACATCCCCATGCGCACGTTCGGCACCGCCGTCGACCTCGCCGAGGCGGTGTGCTTCCTCGCATCGCCCCGGGCCGGCTACATCACCGGGCAGTATCTCGACGTCGACGGGGGCTACGGCGTCTGACGAGACGGGCACCGCGCCCGTCGACGGTGGGTTCGTGGGTGCGCCGCGCGCGTCGGTGCGCGCGGTCGAGGTCGACGACGGCTCGGTGCTCGTCGACGAGGAGCAGGGTGGAATGCTCCCGCTCAATCCCACCGCCACCCTGATCTGGCAGTGCTTCGACGGCTCGTCGACGCTCGCCGAGATCTGCACCGATCTCGCCGAAGGGCTGGGTGCGCCGTACGAAGCCGTGCTCCACGACACCACCGCGGTCACGGTCGGCCTGGTGGCGCGTGGGTTGCTCGCCGACACGCGCGCACCCTCGCCCGCGCCCGCGCCCACGCCCGCGCCGCGTCCGGCCGGGCCCGCCGCCAGCCTCGCCGACGCGTCGTACGCGCGGTCGTTCACCGTCGGTGACCGCGTGGTGCGGATACGGGGCAACGACGAGGCGACGCTCGCGCTCCTGACCGACGCGCTGGCCGTCGACGCGCTGGCCGTCGACGCGCGGGCCGTCGACGCCGGGGCACCGGCCGACCTCACGCTCGTCGTCGGCGAGCCCCGCGGCCAGGTCGAACCGTTGCACTTGCTCTACCGCGCCGACGAGCTCGTGTTCCGTGCCGTCGACCGCGGTCGGTTGCTCCGCGCCGCGCTCGCGCACGTCGACGCACTGCTGCCGTCACCGGCGGGGACGACGCGACTGCACGCGCACGTGCTCGTCGGGACCGCGGGCGCGCTGGTCGTCGGAGGCGCGTTCCTCGAGGTGCTCGAGCTCGCGGGCGCGCGTCTCGCGCGGAGCGGCTGGCGACTGGTCGACACCGGCGGTCCACTGATCGACCACGACTCCTTCGACCTGGTCGTCGCCACGGTCGCGCCGCGTGACGACGCCGGGGCAGCGACGATCGACCGGCACTTCCCGCGGGCGCGCGAGGAGGTCCGCCACCCGAAGGCGCGGTACCCGGTGCGCGCGGTCGTCGTGGTCGGGAGCGTCCCCGACGCCGACCGCCTGGAGACCTCGGCGCAGCGTCTCGCCGCGCTGGCGCCGTTGGTGCGGTGGCCCGATCACTGGCCGAATCGTCGGGTCGCCACCGCCGACCTCGCACTGGTGCGCGATCTCGCCGCCGGGCGCCCGGTGCACTGGCTCGCCGGGGTCGACGATCAGGAACTGCTCGAGGTGGTGCCGGCGCTGCTGGCGCGACGCTGAGCCTCGCTGCCCGCGTCGGCCGCCGCGGTCTCCTCCGGTTGCGGGTTGTAGTCGAAGTACTTGACGCCCAGCGCCATCAGCCGGTGGAACGCGACGAGGAACGACTCGTGGTGCTCGAGATCCTCCTGCGGCGCGTGGGCGGCGAGGTGCTGGTTGAGCCGGGCACGGCTGTACGACCCGAGGGGCAGACCCATCTCGTCCTCGAGCTCGTGGGCGAGCGAGCGCACCAGGCGCACGACACCCAGGCAGTCGTCCATCGCCGCGGTGCCCTCGGTGTAGCCGCGCAGCAGACCGCACGTGTAGGTGATGCACGTCTTCGGTCGTCCGCGTTCGAAGAGCGCGCAGCAGCCGTCGACGAAGGCCGGGCACGGTTGGGGCGACGCGAACGTGCCGTCGTCACCGTACGAAGGTGAGAGCCCACGCGCGAGCACGAACTCCTCCTCGTCGGGCTCGATCGTGATGCGCCCGAACACGGTGCCGTCGCAGCAGAGACCGCACCGCAGGCACAGGTCGGCGCCGTCGCGCTGCTGTCCGCGCTCCCGTCGGGCCATCGCAGGTCACGGTACCCTTCGCGCCGCATGGAACTGGTCGGCGGGCGCTTCCGGGTCGAGGACAACATCGGCCAAGGGCTGCGCAAGCTGGTGTACGCCGCGCACGACGAGCTGCTCGACCGCCCGGTGGCGATCGCGGTGGTGCGGCCGGAGGGTTTCGACGAGCGCGAGCAGGAACGGTTGTCGCGCGAGATCCGCATGGTGGCGCGGCTGTCGGGGCACCCGAACGTGGTCGCGCTGTACGACGTCACCGTGCTCGACGGCGCGACAGCACTGATCTTCGAGTACCTGCCCGGTGGCACGCTCGCCGATCTGCTCGAGCTCGCGGGGTCACCGCTGCCGGTGCGCGACGTGGTGCGCATCGCCCGTCAGGTCGCGGTGGCCCTCGCGGCCATTCACGACGCCGGCATCGTGTTCCGCGACGTGAAACCGGCCAATGTGCTCCTCACCGGTGAGGGCACGGCCAAGCTCTGCGACTTCGGACTCGCACAGCGCACCGGCGACGGCCGCCTCACCGATCCGGGCCTGGTGATGGGATCGTTGTCGTACCTCGCGCCGGAGCGGATCGCGCGCCGGCACTACGACCACCGCAGCGATCTCTATTCGCTCGGCGTCGTCACGTACGAGATGCTCGCCGGCGTCCCGCCGTTCCCGGGTGACGATCCCGACGAGATCGGCGCCCAGCACCTGCACGCCGAACCGCCGTCGCTGGCGTCGGTGCGACCCGACGCGCCACCGGCGCTCGTCGCGCTGGTCGACGCGCTCCTGGCCAAGGACGTGGGCGCGCGCCCGCGCAGCGCGGCCGAGGTCGTCGCCGCACTCGACGCGTGCGCGGCTCAGCTCGACGGCGCGTTCTGAACCGCGCCGTTCTGAACCGCGCCGTTCTGAACCGCGCCGTTCTGAACCGCGCCGGCCTGGGCGACGACCGACTGCAGCACGTCGCGCACGTCGTCGGGGGTGAGCCCGAGCTCGCGCACGACGCGCCAGCGGTCGGCCAAGCGTGCGAGCGCGGTGAGATCGGCCCCGCGCGCGGTGCCGTCGACGCGTGTGACCAACGCGACCAGGCTGCCCATGCGGCGTGCCGGCGACGTGGTCTTGAGCGCGTCGGGCGTCGCACCGAAGAGCACGAGGGTGTGCACCGGAGAGCGGCCGGGCGGCGCGGGATCGTCGTCGAGCGGGAGCGCGCGTGCGAGCGCGTCGAAGGGTGCCCGACCGAGGGCGCGCCCGGGCGGTGACACCACCAGTTCGCCGGTCGTCGGATCGATGGTGGCGGACGCGAGGTCGAGCCGGCGGAGTCCGATGCGGGCCAGGTTGCGCGCGCCGACGCGCCGCACCGAGGAGCGGTCGTCGACCAACACCACGGCACTGGCGGCGTCGACCAACGCGTCGGCCTGCAGCGACACGAGGGTGTCATCGGGCCCGGCGAGGAGGTCGTCGACCAGACGCAACGCGACGTGGGCGACGCGCGCGGCCGATCCGGTGCGGGTGACCTCGACCGTCTCCGCGTAGACGCGGTCGAGGTCGCGCCCGACGTTGCCCTCGCGTCCGCAGAGGATCGAGATCTCCGGTGCACCCGGCGTCGGCCCGCCCGCGAGTGGACCGAGGGCGGCGCGCAGCACCTCGACCGGAGCGGGTCGAGTGGCGCGCACGGTGACGCTCACCCCGTTCACGGTGACACCGAGCTCGGCCGCCTCGGGGGCGGCGGCGAACCGCTCGTCGAGGAATTCGAGTCGCTGACGCGGTGGTGGCGGCACCGGCGGCGCTGCCGGCAGGGCCGTGTCCTCGAGCGCGCCGAGGTCCCGCAGCTCGCCGAGCAGCGCCAACGTGTCGCGCAGCACGCGCTCGAACGGAGCCCCGGTCACCGCGCCGATCTCGGCGGCGATCGTCGATGCCGAGGTCACGCCGTCGACGCAGTCCCAGACCAGGGCAGCCGCCGGGTTGAGCAGGTGGAAGTACCCAGTGGGCTCGTGGAGGACGAGCGCTTCGGGTTCGGCGTCGACCGTCACCATCCCCCGGGCGCGCCGCGCCACGAACCGGCCGCCGAGCGCGCCTGAGACGTGGCCTGAGATGTGGCCGGCGTCGGCCAACGAGATCAGGCCCGACGCCGGGTCAGCCGCAGTCGCAGCCGATGACGAAGTTGAAGCCGCCCGAGTGACCGGGCTTCAGGCTCTGGGGCATCGTCCAGGTGACCGACGACGTGCTGATCGACACGAGGTGGTTGTGCGGGAACGGGTTGCCAGTGGTGGGCGAGTCGCCGGGCTTGGCCGGTTCGCACACGCCGTCGTCGCCCGTGCCGGTCGGGAACCGCTCGTCGGCGGAGGTGGAGCGCCAGATGAACGACGCCCCGGTGATCTGGTACGGGGTGTTGCAGCCCGCGCCGGCGAACGTCCCCGACTGCGCCATCGACACCGTGACCTGGCTGCTCGACGGCAGGTCGACCTGGAACGGGTTCGTGAGCGTGATCCCGAGGTCGGTGAAGTTGGCGCCTTCCTTCTCGGTGGCGCACTTGGCGTCACCGTTGGGGAAGCACGAGCCGACGTCGTAGGAGCGGGACGGGTAGGTGCTCGTCTTGGTGGGGTTGGCGTCGCCGTTGTCGACGGCCTGGATGCCGAACTTGAAGCACTTGGCGCAGCTCACCGCGGCGGCCGGCGAGGCCAGGCTGTCGAGGATGACCGGCGCGGTCCACGCAACTGCTCCCGCCGCTGCGGCGCGCTTGATGAGCGTGCGTCGTCCGATGCCTTCTCGAGGCTCGGGCGTGGTGTCCTGACTGAGCTCGTCGCTCATGTCGTGCTCCCGCCTGAAGTGTTACCCGCCGAAGTGCTACCTGCCTGACCACGGAGCGTAGCGCGCGCAGCGCAACGGCTCAAAGAGGCCGGACCGACGTCACGCTGGGTGCTCACACCCGCCAGTGCCTGTCCGATTCCTGACGAATCGTACCCTTCAGTCGTCCTTCGATGCCACTGCGTTCGGGGTGACGTTCATCTTGGGCTCGTACTCGGCCACCTCGATGTCGCGGGCAGCGCGGTCGAACTTGGTGCGCAGCTCGGCCCGGCACTCCCCGCACAAGCCGTAGAAGCGCATCGCCTCCTCGCGGTGGCAGCGCATGCACTCCATGAGTTCGGGGGTCAGGTCGACGACGTCCACGGGTGCGGCTCTCCATCTCGTTGCTCGGCGCGGCGATCGGGCGGGCGGGTCGAGAGCATGCCGCGCCGGGACGTGCGAGTGGCGGACCACCCTCACCACGCTCCCTAACGTGGCGACGTGCACCCGGACGCCGACCTCGAGCGACTCGTCGGCGAGTACCTCGCGGCGCGGGAACCGCACGACCGCGAGGTGGTGACCTCCTCCGACGCGCGGGGTGCGGTGGCCGCGCTGCTCGCACTCGGCCGCGAACGGGGTCCGGGCGGCCGCATCGTGCGCGTCGCCAACCCGGCCCGCACCGTCGACGGGTGGGAGTCACCCCACACCGTCGTCGAGGTCGTGAGCGACGACGCGCCGTTCCTCGTCGACAGCGTGAGCTCCGCGTTGGCGCGCCGCGGGTACGACATCCACCTCCTCTTCCATCCGCTCCTCGACACGACGTCGCACCTCCACCTCGAGATCGACCGCGAGACGGACCTCGCCATGCTCGACACGCTGCGGGGCGAGATCGAGAGCGTCGTCGACGACGTGTTCGCGGCGGTGGCCGACTGGCATGCGCTCCGCGCCGCGGCGACCGACTTCGCGGACGCACTGCGCGCGTCGCCGCCCACCGGCGTCACACCGGAGGAGACCGCCGAGGTCGTGACCTACCTCGACTGGTTGGCCGACGACCACTACACGTTCGTGGGCGCGATTCGCGTCGATGCGGACGGCGCCCCGATCACCGGTTCGGAGCTGGGGGTGGCGCGTCGGCGGACGCTGTTCGATCTCGACGACACCGACCCGTCGCCCATCGGGCTCCTCACGCTCACGCGGGCGCGAGCGCGCTCCACGGTGCACCGCGACGTGCCCCTCGACTCCGTCACCGTGCGCGTGCTCCTCGCCGACGGCACGTCCGGCGGCGAACTGCGCCTGCTCGGCCTGTACACGGCGAACGTGTTCAGCGACAGCGTCGAGCACATCCCGATCGTGCGCCACAAGGTGGAGACGGTGATCGCCTGGTCGGGGTTCGCACCCGACAGTCACGACGGCCGCGCGTTGGCCCACGTGCTCGCCACCTATCCGCGCGACGAGCTGTTCCGTCTGCCCGCTGACGAGCTCGGGGACTTGGCGCTGGCGATCACGGCGATGGGACTGCGGCGGCGGGTGCGCCTGTTCGTGAGTCGTGACCGCGTCGGGTGTTTCGTGTCGTGCCTCGTGTACCTGCCCCGCGATCGGTACACCACGCCCGTGCGCCGCCAGGTGGTCGACGCGCTGTGTGCCGCGTACGGCGGCGACCGCGCCGACTTCACCGTGCTGGTGGCCGAGGAGGTGATGGCGCGCCTCCACGTGGTCATCGACACGCCCGCCGGCGCGCCCGATGTCGACGCGCTCGCGCTCGAGGCCCAGCTGGCCGTGCTCGCGCGCGAGTGGGCCGACGACCTGCACGACGCGTTCGTCGACGCGCTCGGTGAGGAACACGGCGTCCAGCGGCACCGCGCCTGGCGGTACGCGTTCCCGCCCGCCTACCAGGACGAAGTCGCGGCCTTCGATGCGGTGCGCGACGTCGAGGTGCTCGAACACCTCGATCCCGACGGTGACCTCCAGCTGCGACTCGAACCCCCGAACGGCGACGCGGCCGCGCACATCAAGCTCTACCGGGCCGGGGGCCCGCTGGTGCTCTCCGACGTGATGCCGCTGCTCGAACAGCTCGGGGTGACGGTGGTCGACGAGCACCCCTACGAGATCGCCGCGCCCGACGGCCCCCGTGGCATCTACTCGTTCGGTGTCGTCGCCGCGGCGGGTGACCCACTCGCCGATCCCGCCACGCAGGCGCGCGTCGCCGATGTGTTCCTGGGGGTGTGGGCCGGAACGGTCGAGAACGACGGGCTCAACCGGCTCGTGCTGCACGCGGGGCTCGAAGTGCGCGACGTGGTGATCGTGCGCGCGTTGTGTCAGTACCTGCGCCAGGCCGGAGTGCGCTTCACCGACGCGTACCTCGCCGACACGCTGCACGACAACGCGGAGGTGGTGCGCCTGATCGTGGCGCGCTTCCACGCTCGCCTCGACCCCGCGCTCGTGCGGCTCGATCCGGGCGACGACGCGCTGGAGGCGAGTCTCGACGAGGAGCTCGGTCGCACCATCGACGCGGTTGCGAGCCTCGATGCCGACCGCATCCTGCGCGCGTTGTGGCAAGTCGTGCGCGCGACGGTGCGCACCAACGCGTACAGGAGCGAAGCGCACGTCGCCTGCAAGTTCGATCCCACTGAGCTCGACTTCCTGCCCAAGCCGCACCCGCAACACGAGATCTGGGTGGCGTCGCCCGCGGTCGAGGGGGTGCACCTGCGCGCCGGTGACATCGCGCGAGGCGGCATCCGCTGGTCGGACCGCCGCGAGGACTTCCGCACCGAGGTGCTCGGGCTCATGAAGGCGCAGACGGTGAAGAACGCGGTCATCGTGCCGGTGGGCGCGAAGGGCGGGTTCTACGTGAAGCGCGGCGACTCCCGGTCGGCGTACCAGACCTTCATCCGGGGCCTGCTCGAGCTCACCGACAACCTCGTGGTCGAGGGAGACGGGGCCAAGGAGGGAAGCGAGGTCGTGCCGCCGCCCGGCGTCGTGCGGCGCGACGGCGACGACTCGTACCTCGTGGTCGCGGCCGACAAGGGCACCGGTGCGTTCTCCGACGTCGCCAACGCGCTGGCCGAGGAGTACGGCTACTGGCTCGGCGACGCGTTCGCGTCCGGTGGCTCGGCCGGGTTCGACCACAAGGAGATGGGCATCACGTCGCGCGGCGCGTGGCTGTCGGTGAAGGCGCACTTCCGTGCCATCGACATCGACGCCGACGTCGCGCCTCTCACCGTGGTCGGCATCGGCGACATGTCGGGCGACGTGTTCGGCAACGGCCTGCTGCGCTCGCCGCACGTGCAGCTCGTCGCTGCGTTCGACCATCGCCACGTGTTCGTCGACCCCGATCCCGATCCCGCGGCGTCGTTCGCGGAGCGCGCCCGGCTGTTCGCGCGCCCGACGTCCTCGTGGGCCGACTACGACCCCTCGGTGCTCTCACCCGGCGGCGGCGTGTACCCGCGCACCGCGAAGGCGCTCGAGCTGTCGGACGCCGCTCGCCGCGTGCTCGGCATCGACGCCGTCCCGCTCACTCCTGACGACGTGGTGAGCGCGATCCTGCGCGCGCCCGTCGACCTGCTCTGGAACGGTGGGATCGGCACCTTCGTGAAGGCGTCGACCGAGGCGAGCGCCGACGTCGGTGACCGCACCAACGACGCGGTGCGCGTCGACGCCACCTCCCTGCGCTGCCGGGTCGTGGGGGAAGGCGGCAACCTCGGGTTCACCCAGCGGGCCCGGGTGGAGTACGCGCTGGCAGGTGGGCGCATCAACACCGACGCCATCGACAACTCCGCCGGCGTCGACACGTCCGATCACGAGGTCAACATCAAGATCCTCCTGCAGCGCGCCATCGCCACGGGTGTGCTCGCCGCCGACCGACGCGACGCGCTGCTCGCCGAGATGACCGACGCGGTCGCCGAGCTCGTGTTGTCCGACAACGAAGCCCAGGCGAACGCGCTGGAGATCGCGGCGGTCGAGGCACCCGTGCTCGTCGGCGTGCACGCCCGCCAGATGGAACGACTCGAACAGACCGCCGGCCTCGACCGCGCGCTCGAAGCGCTGCCGAGCGCCAAGGCGTTGCAGGAACGCCACGCCGCGGGCCTCGGGCTCACGGCGCCCGAGCTCGCGGTGCTGCTGGCCTACACCAAGCTCGAACTGCAGCGCGCGCTGGTCGCGTCCGACGTGCCCGACGATCCGTACCTGCACGCCGACCTGGTCGCGTACTTCCCGCCGTCGCTCCACACCGGATTCGACGACGCACTCGGGTCGCACCCGCTCCGCCGCGAGATCGTGGCCACGGTCGTCGCCAACGCGGTCGTGAACCGCGCCGGGATCAGCTTCCTCTCACGGCTGTGCGACGAAACCGGACTGTCGCTGCCGGTGCTCGCACGCGCCCACGTCGTCGCACGAGACGTGTTCGACGCGGCTGACACGTGGGCGTCGGTCGATGCGCTCGACCTCGCCGTTCCCGCGTCCGTGCAGGACGAGATGTTCCTGCTCGTACGACGGCTGGTCGAGCGATCGGCGCGCTGGCTGGTGCGCCACACGGAGTCACTAGCGCTCGGCCCCACCGTCGAACGCTTCCGGGACGGGGTGCGGGCCGTCGCCGCGGTGCTCCCGGAGCTCCTGGTGGGATCGGTGGCCGATGCCGCCGCGGCCACCGTCACCCGCTTCGCGGCGGCGGGCGTCGCGCCCGAGTTGGCCCGGCGCGTCGCCGCCAGCGACGCCGCGCTGGTGGCGCTCCCCGCGGTCGCCCTCGCGCTGGAGCACGACGTCGACGCCACCACCGTGGCCCGCATCCAGTTCCTGCTCGACGACCGCCTCGGCCTCGACCATCTGCGTGAGCGCATCGCCGCGCTGCCGCGCGCCGACCGCTGGCAGACCGAGGCGCGGGCCGCGCTCCGTGACGACTTCTACGAGTCGCAGCACGCGCTCACCGCGGCCGTGCTCACCGAGACCGACGCCGTGGGCATGCCCGAGGCGCGCGTCGACGCGTGGTTGGCCGAGCACGATCCTGCGGTCGGCCGCTACCGCGACCTCGTCCACGACGTGGAACAGGCCGACGCCGTCGACCTCGCCGCGCTCGCCGTCGTCCGCCGCGCGCTCAGAGACCTGGCCGCCATCTGACAACTCCGCAAAAGGTAGCGACGTGTTTCAGATCTGAAACAGATCGCTACCTTTTGAGGGCTAGCGCTTGGAGGCGCGACCGGTCAGCGTGCGGATCCGGTGCGCAGCCAGGCAGGCGCGGGCGGCGTTGGAACCGCAGGCGCCGTGCACACCACCACCGGGGTGAGCGGAGGCCGACGCGAGGAAGAGACCGCGCACCGGGGTCTCGGCCCGACCGAGACCGGGCACGGGCCGGAACACCGCTTGTTGCGACAGCGCGGTCGTGCCCCCGCCGAGCGCGCCGCCGGCGAGGTTGGCGTTGCCCGCCTCCAGGGCCGGCGGGCTCAGCACGTGGCGGCCGGTGACGAGCGCGCGGAAGCCGGGCGCGCGCGATTCGATCTCGGCCTCGACGCGGTCGGCGAACGCCTCCACCTCGGTCGCGTCCCACTTGCCGGTGAGATCGCCGCCGGCGTCGGCGCGCACGCGCTGGGGCACATGGGTGTACGCCCACACCGTCTCGGTCCCGGCCGGCGATCGGGTGGGGTCGGCCTTGTTCATCTGGCCGACGAGCACGAACGGGCGCGCGGGGATGCGGTCCTGCGCGAGGTCGGCGGCGACCTGGGTGAAGCCGTCCATGCCGTCGCACACGTGCACGGTTCCCGCGTGGGTCGCGGCCTCGTTGCGCCACGGGATCGGTCCCGACAGCGCCCAGTCGACCTTGAACGTCGCCGGGTCGTACTGGAACCGCTCGAGGTCGGCGACCACCTGCGCGGGCAGGTGCTCCTCGCCGACGAGATCGCGATAGAGCGCGGGCGCGCCCACGTCGGCCAGCACCCCGCGGGGCGCACCGATCGTCTCGCCGTCGGCGAGCACGACCGCGACCGCCCGTCGGTTGCGCACGTCGATGCGGACCACCGGCGCATTGCAGCGCACGATCCCGCCCCGCGCCGTCAGCCGGTCGACCAGCGCAGCCGTGAGCTGGCCGGCCCCGCCTTCGGGCACCGGGAACCCGAACTCCTGGCCGAGCCCGGTGAGCATCCAGCCGAGGAAGCCGCCGGGCGGGACATCGGGTCCGAGATCGGCGTGCATGGTGTTGCCGGTGAGGAGCACCGCGGCGCCCTCGCCCGCGAACTGCTCCTGGCTCATCCGCCGCACCGAGAGGAGCGCGAGCCGGGTGAACTCGAGCAACCCGCGCGGCCCGAGCTTCGTTGCCAGTCGCGTCGCGCCCTTCACCGGCGGCATGGGCGACGTGAGGGCGTCGAGCAACGGACCGCTCACGGCGCGGAAGCCGGCGTCGAACTCGCGCCACGCGTCGCCGTCGCCGGGGGCGTACTCGTCGAGCGACGCCGCGGTCGCGTCGACGTCGGTCGACAGCGCCGCGCACCGGCCGTCGCTCGTGGGGTGCGCGAGCACGATCGGGGCGTGTCGCCACCGCAGTCCGTGGGCCGGGAGGTCGAGGCGGAGCATGACCGGTGACGACAACCCGAGGGGGTAGAACGCGCTGCACAGGTCGTGCACGAACCCGGGATGGGTGAGCTCGGCGCTGCGGACGGCGCCGCCGGGCTCGGGCTGCGCCTCGAGCACGAGCACGCGCCAGCCGGCGTCGGCGAGCAGGTTGGCGGCCACGAGGCCGTTGGGCCCTGCTCCGATCACGACCGCGTCGACGTCAGCCACTGCTTCGACGGTACCCCACGCCCCCCGGTCGGTCCGGGCTCCGGCGGTGGTCAGGTGCGGTCCAGGTGGGGTCGGGGTCGGGTCCGGGCCAGACGACCGGACCGGGCATGATCCAGGGGTGTCGGTCCCGCCTGCGTTCGAGCTCGCCTTCGACATGGCTGGGGTGCACCTGGTGGAGCAGGGCACGGTCGTGCTGCTCGACGTCGACTGGACCGCGCAGGCCGACGAGCGGTGGGTCGTGCTCGGTCCGAACGGGTCGGGCAAGACGTCGATCCTGCGCCTGCTGTCGTTCCTGCGCGCGCCGTCACGCGGGACGGTGACGGTGCTGGGCGAGCGGTACGGCGCGGTCGACGTGCGTCGCGCTCGTCGCCGCATCGGACTCGCGAGCAGCGCCCTGCTCCAACAGCTCCGCCCGTCGTTGAGCGCGCACGATGCGGTGCTGACCGGCGCCGACGCCGCGCTCGAGACGTGGTGGTCGTCCTACGACGACGACCACCACGCGCGCGCCGATGCCCTGCTCGCGTTCGTCGGCTGCGGAGGACACGGCGCGCAGGAGCTCGCGACGCTCTCGGAGGGGGAGCGGAAGCGGGTCCTCGTGGCGCGCGTGCTGATGGCCGAACCCGACCTGTTGCTCTTCGACGAGCCGTGCGCCGGGCTCGACCTCGGCGGCCGGGAGGCGATGGTCGGGGTCCTCGCCGATCTCGCCCGTGACGCCTCGGGTTCCGGCGGCCGGCCCCTCGTGATGGTGACCCACCACCTCGAGGAGATCCCGCCCGGGATCACCCACGCCCTGTTGCTGCGCAAGGGACAGGTGGTCGACGCGGGTCCGGTGGGCGACGTGCTGACCTCGGCGGCGGTGTCGGACACCTTCGGGGTCTCGGTGACCGTCGGCGGCACCGGCGAGAGATGGTTCGCCCGAATCAGGCACTAGCAATGGGTTTGCGAAGTAGCTACCGTGATGTCACGGTTTGCCCGGCACCCGATGCCCACCTGGCGGGGACCCTCCACTAGCGTGACCGCCGGCAAGTACCACCCGTGTAGTACCCGGCGGTAGGCGCTTTCCAACCCCAACCCAAACCCCTGGCTCCGCGCGCGCGCGGACAGGACCGACCCGAAGAAAGGAGCACCACATGCGCAAGCGGATCCTGCTCATCGCAGCCCCACTCGTCGTCGTGGCGATCGCGGCAAGTGTTGCCGTCGCGTCACCGTCCGATGCCGAGCACTCACGTGGTCCTCGACTCGACAAGCTCCATGCGGAGCGGCCGACCGCCGCTAACGACAGTAACGCCACCGCCAGCGTCACCGATGCTGGCAAGACGGTGGCGAAGGAAGTGCAGAACTATCTGGAGGTCCAGAACTATCTGGCAGTCCAGAACTATCTGGCAGTCCAGAACTTTCTGGCAATCCAGAACTACCTGGCGGCGCTCGCCTCGGCGCCACCGACGGTCCAAGCCCAGAGGGCGACCGTCACGTCCAGCTCCTACCCAGGCGACTTCCTGAGCTGTGTCCGCCAGCGCGAGAGCGGCGGAAACTACGGCATCTACAACAGCGGCGGTTCCGGCGCTGCGGGTGCCTACCAGTTCATGCCCGGAACGTGGAACTCGCTCGCGGCGTCGATCGGCCGTGGGGATCTCGTCGGGATCAGCCCGGCTGATGCCGCGCCCGCCGACCAGGACGCCATGGCCCAGGCGCTCTACGCGCAACAGGGTGCAGCGCCGTGGGGCGGCGGCTGCTGACGATTCAGCACTGACCTGGCGCGGGCGGCTGCTGCCGCCCGGAGGTCACGACGGGCCCGGCCGAACTCAGTTCGGCCGGGCCCTGTCGCGTCTTCCTCTCCTCCCTCGCTCGCTCCGCTCACTCGGTCTCCTCCCTCCTCTGGCGGTCGCAGCGGCGAGCACCGGCGGAGCCGGCTGCTCGCCGGTCCTTCCCAGTCGCAGACGGGAAGGAATCAAGGGAGAGGCCGGTAGCGTTCTCCTGGCGATGACCCTCCCTGCCGAGCCCGTCCTGTCCGCCGAGCCCGTCATCTCCGCCGAGCCCGTCATCTCCGCCGAGTCCGTTTCCCTGTCCCCCGACACGGTGTGGGGCGCGTTCACCGACCACGGTCCGTGGGTCCTCGATCTCGACGCCATCCCGTGGCAGTGGGACATCGACCGCATCCGGCGCGGCACGCGCCGGGAGGTGCCCCGCCTCCTCGCGTCGGGCCGGCTCCCACCGCTCGGCCGGCTCACCCGCACCCTCATCGAGATCGGCAACGCGCTGGGCGGGTGGCTGGTGCTCGAATGGCGCCGGCCGTCGTCGCGCGCCGGCATCTCCCGCCGGCTGCGCCTGGCCTTCGAACGGCTCGGCTCGAGCTACGTGAAGCTGGGCCAGATCATCTCCGGGGGCGAGGGCCTCTTCCCCGACGAGCTGGTCAACGAGTTCAAGCTCCTGCGCGACCAGGTGCCGCCCGAACCCTTCGCCGACGTGCGCGCCGTGGTCGAGATCGATCTGGGCGGCTCGCTCGAGGAGCTGTTCGAGTCGTTCGACGAGACGCCCATCGCCG
The DNA here is from genome assembly GCA_036502765.1 of Acidimicrobiia bacterium. GTDB lineage: Bacteria > Actinomycetota > Acidimicrobiia > IMCC26256 > DASPTH01 > DASUAS01. The sequence continues at coordinate 13,998 of DASXXX010000434.1, forward strand.
CGGCCTCGATCGCCCAGGTCCACGCGGCCCGGCTCCGCACCGGCGAAGAGGTGGTCGTGAAGGTGCAGCGGCCCCAGGTCGCCCAGCGCTTCCGCGACGACATCGCCGCCCTGTCGTGGCTCGCACCCCGGCTGGTGGGCCGCATCCCCATCGCCGCCCTGGCCAACCCGCCCGCCCTGGTCGAGCTGTTCGCGGAGACGGTCATCGAGGAGCTCGACTTCAGGCTCGAGGCGCAGAACATGCTCGACATCGCGCGCGTGCTCGCCGAGACGGAGCAACGCGGGATCATCGTGCCGCGCCCGCACCCGACGCTCGTGTCACGACGCGTGCTGGTGATGGAACGCCTCGACGGCTTCGCGTTCGACGACGTCGAGTCGATGCACGCGGCGGGCATCGACACCCACGCGCTGCTGCAGGCGGGACTCATCGCGTCGCTCGAGGGCGCGATGATCTACGGCGTCTTCCACGGTGACCTGCACGGTGGCAACCTCGTCGTGCAACCCGACGGCCGCACCGCGCTGTTCGACTTCGGCATGACCGGTCGATTGTCGGAGGTCCAGCGCGTCGCGTTCATGCGGCTGCTCATGTTCGGCACCACCGGCGACCAGCGCGGCCAACTCGTCGCGCTGCGCGACCTCGGTGCGTTCCCGCCCGACATCGACCTCGACGCACTCGCGCGCGACCTCGACCTCGACGGCCCGGTGAAGGACCCCACCCAGATGTCGGCCGACGCGCTGATGGCCGAGATGCGAGAGGTCACCAAGAAGCTGCTGGCGTACGGCGCGCGCGTCCCGAAAGAGCTCATGCTGTTCGTGAAGAACACCATGTTCCTCAACAGCGCCACTGCGATCCTCGCTCCCGACCTCGACATGCTCCAGCAGATGATGACGATCTACACATACTTCGCCCAGACCCACGGCGAACGCATCCTGCGCGAGGTGGGCATCGACGCCAGCCAGGCCGCGCCCGATCCCGACGCGATGAAGGCCGCGTTCCTCGTCGACTCCGACACCGACTCGCTCACGTACCGCGACCTGCAGGCCCGCCGCGACGAGGTGCGCCACAAGCTGCAGCGTCAGCGCGACCGGAAGCGCCGGCGTGCCCCGTGGCGAGGGACGCGGCAGGAGAGGAGCTGACGTGCCCGAACTGCCGCAGATGCAGGCCCTGGCCGAGCGTCTCGGCGACGCGCTCACCGGCAAGGTGTTGGAGGGTGTCGAGCCGCTCGGGTTCTCGGCGCTGAAGACGGTCGTCCCGGCGCCGGAGTCGTTCATCGGCCGGCCGGTGGAGCGAGTCGAACGCCGGGCCAAGTACCTGATCCTCGACTTCGGCGAGTCGGGGCGCATCCTGCTCCACCTCTCGCAGGCGGGCCGGCTCGACCTCGAGGACCCACCGAAGAAGACCCGGGCCAAGGGCTCGGTGGTGCGTCTCCGCTTCGCCGACGCGCCAGCAGTCCTCGTGCGCGAGTACGGGCACGAGCGCAAGGCGGCGTGGTGGGTGCTCGGCCCCGGCGACGACGGTCCGCTCGAACGTCTCGGTCCCGAGCCCGACTCCGACGAGTTCGCCGAGCTCATCCTGCGCGGTGTCGACGGCCGGCGCGTGCACACGCTCCTGCGCGACCAACGCACGGTGTCGGGCGTCGGCCGCGGCTACGCCGACGACGCGCTGTGGCGCGCGCAGCTGTCGCCGTACGCGTCGTTGAAGTCGCTCGACGACGACCAACGGGCTCGCCTCCTCGACGCCGTGCGCGGCGTCATGGCCGAGGGCCTCGAGCGCGAGCGCGGTCGCACCGGCGGGCTGTCACAACCGAAGCTGGGCGAGCACTTCGAAGTGCACGCGCGCTACGGATCACCCTGCCCGCGCTGCGGTGAGACACTCCGGCGGGTCAGCTACGAGTCGCACGAGGTCGCGTACTGCCCGCACTGCCAGACCGGCGACAAGGTGCTCGCCGACCGCCGCATGTCGCGCCTCGTCAAGTAGTCCGTCTGGTCAAGGAGCACCCCGTCCCCCCGCTCCTGAGCATCTCAGAGTCGGCGTACACATATGGGGGTCAACTCCGAGATGTTCGTGGCGGGACGGCAGAGGCGTGGTCACCAGCCGCGGGAACCGGGGACGCCCTTGAACGGGCCGACGACGGTCGACGTGATCCAGCCGCCGTAGAAGCCGCCCGGCTGCGCGACGACGAGCTCGTCGTCGACGAAGCATGCGTCAACCCGGTCGGCGTAGAACGCGACGTGGTCGCGCAGCGGCGCGAACGCGGCGCTCGGCGCGCCGTACGCCCACGCCGCGTGCTCCGTGACCCGGTCGCCGCCGCGCACGGTGAAGTAGTGCGCCCGACCCTTCCACTCGCAGTACGACCCGTCGGTGCTCGGCACGAGCGCGTCGGGGGCGACGTCGTCGGGCGGGAAGTAGTAGTTGGGCGGGTGGCTGGTCTCGAGCACGCGGTACGCGCGCGTCGTCTCCGCGATCGTCACCCCGCCGAGCATCACGACGAGGTGCGCCAACGTTGACTCGAGCCGCGGCGGGCGTGGGTACGCCCACGCCGACTCCTGGCCCGGACCGACCGGGTCGGGTTCGGGGCGGGTCGAGAACACGCTGCAAACACTACGGCTACTTGTGCAGCGACTCACCCGTGTTCACGACCTCGAACGCGCTGCCGGGTACCTGCTTGAGCTGGTTCAGGTCGTCGTCGTTCCACCGCGTGTCGGCGGCACCGGAGATGAACCAGTTGCTGCCGTTGTCGGCGACGATCATCCCGTACTTCTTCATCGCGTTCAGCACGACGCGCGCCTGGCCGGTGTACGACGACACGTCGAAGCTCGCCTGCAACCGGAACCGCAGCCCCATCGGCGGCAGGTTCGGGTCGGTCGACGACGACGCCCAGTGCGTGGCCGGGTGCAGGTAGGCGCGCTGACTGCGCGACACCGTGAAGCGCAGCGCGTGGTCGATGTGGCCGCTCGCCACCTCGTCGTAGCGCACGAGTCCGGGGAAGATCGGCAGCCCGGCGGCGTCGGCCGACGTCCAGCCCTCCGGGCGCAGGGCGTTCGACGTGAGGTCGAACACCGCGCCCGACGCCGCCGACCAACGGCCCGTCCCCGAGCTCGCGGCGAACAGCTCGTAGAGCTTGCAGTGGTCGCGGTCGACGGCGAGGACGTGGGCGTCGCTGCCCCCTTCGACCGGCGCGGTCAACGGGATCGGGTACGGCCCGGCGTCGCTCTCGTCGCCGTAGTCGGTGAAGTCGATCGGCACCTTCGTCTGGGTGCCGGGCACGGTGATGTAGGGGATGCCGTACTCACCGTCCCCACCGAAGTCGGCGTGCAGCTTCTGGTTGCCGCCGAGCCCGTCGATGGCGGTGAGGTAGTTGCCCGAGTTGCTGTCGGCGGGCAGGGCCGACACGTCACGGTTCCACGCGTTGTCGGCCGGGAACACCGTGCAGGTCCCGAGCGACCCGTTCTGGGCCCAGGCGCCGCCGCCCGTGGGTGTTGTTGTGGTGGTGGGTGTTGTGGTCGTGGGTCTGGTCGTGGGTCTGGTCGTGGGTCTGGTCGTCGTGGGCGACGGCGCGGGCGCGGCGGGCAGGCACGCAGCCAGCAGGACCGCCCCCACCGCTGTCCCCGTGACGCCCGCAATCAGGAGGACCAGACCGCGCCGCATGCGGTGGTATCGGCATCGAAGCACGAATTCCTTGAAGCCCGACCCCGGGGGACGTCGTCCTACCATGATCGGCCGATGCTGCTCGGCTCGATCCCCAGCCCGTCGGACGGGAACCTCGGGCCCTTCCACATGTACGGCGTCATCCTCGCCGTCGGTGTGCTCGTCGGCGTCGCAGTGGCCGAGCAGCGCTGGCGCCGGCGGGGCTACCCGCGCGACGGCATCTACGACATCGCCTTCTGGGTCGTGATCTGGGGTGTGATCGGCGCGCGGGTGTACCACGTGATCACCGACTACCAGCGCTTCGAGGACGACCCGTGGCGCGCGTTCCAGATCTGGCGCGGCGGCCTGTCGATCTGGGGCGCGGTGATCGCCGGTGCGATCGCGGTGATCGTCATCACGCACCGCCGCAAGCTCCCGACCCTCGTGGTCATGGACTGCATGTCGGTCGGCATCGTGCTCGCGCAGGCGATCGGTCGTTGGGGCAACTACTTCAACCAGGAGCTGTTCGGGAAACCGACCACGCTCCCGTGGGCGCTCGAGATCGCGCCGCAGCACCGACCGTTCGGCTACACGCAGTACGCGACGTTCCAACCCACGTTCCTCTACGAGTCGCTCGCCTGCCTCGCCATCGCCGGCATCCTGCTGCTCGTCGAGCACCGCGCCCGCCTCAAGCTCGGCCAGACGTTCGCGCTCTACGTCGTGCTGTACACGTTCGCCCGGTTCTTCTTCGAGAACATGCGCATCGACCCTGCGCACGAGATCGCCGGATTGCGCGTGAACGCGTGGGTGTCGATCCTCTTGTTCGTGTTCGGCGTCGGTTGGTTCGTCTGGCTCGGACGCCACGAGCGCGAGCAACGTCACCCGGGCGAGACCTTTCGCGAAGCGGTCACGACACCCACCGGCACGCCCGCCGGCGACGACGGGGTGTCCTAGAGTCTTCCGGTCCGGTCCCCCACGGAGAGAGCCCCCTGATGACGGAGACCCTCACGCCCGCGTCGATCGACGTGGCCGCTCGGGCCATCGACGCGTCGAAGATCTACGGCAGCGGCGAGGCCGAGGTGCGCGCGCTCAACGCCATCAACGTGGAGTTCCAGACGAGTCGGCTCAGCGCGATCATGGGCCCGTCGGGTTCGGGCAAGTCGACGCTGCTGCACTGCATGGCCGGCCTCGATCGACTCACGGCGGGCCAGATCTTCCTCGGTGACGTCGAGATCAGCCGCGCCAACGAGAAGGAGCTCACGCTCATCCGTCGCGACAAGCTCGGGTTCATCTTCCAGTCCTACAACCTGATCCCCACGCTCAACGCGCTCGAGAACATGACGT
>DASXXX010000435.1:0-19005 GCA_036502765.1 Acidimicrobiia bacterium
GACACCCCGAGGTTGCGGGAGCGCGCGATGGTCTGCGATCCCACCGGCTGAGCGGTGGTGATGTGCTCCTCCACGATTGCTCGGAGGATCGTCGCCTTGCGGTCGTCGAGCTCCATTGGCACTCGATTCTACCGAGTGCCAACAGGACTCGGCGGTTGCTCCATGGCTCCGAGGAGGCGCGCGGCCGCCTCGTTGCCGAGGAGCCGGCCCCGACGCGTGAGCACGACACGGTCACCCGCTCGTTCGAGCAGGCCGGCAGCACCGAGATCGTCGACACACGAGACCACTCGAGAAGGATCGGCCAGAGGCAGCGGGAGCTTGATCCCACCCGCCGTCCGCAGCGCCAGCACTGCGGCCTCACCGGCGCGGGCGGCGTCGGTCAGGAACTCGTCTCCCGCCTCCGCCGAGCTCCCGGTGGTGATCGCGTCGACGTACCGCTCGGGCGTGCGGACGTTCCACCAGCGGCGGACGGCCCCGTCTTCAGTGAAGGAGGCTCCGTGGGCCGCACAGCCGATCGCCACGTAGTCGCCGCCGAGCCAGTAGATGAGGTTGTGGCGACATTCGTCGCCGGGCCGGGCCCAGTTCGACACTTCGTACCAGGGCAGGCCGGCGGCGGTGAGGCGGTCGTCGGCGAGCTCGTACTTGGTGGCCTGGTCGTCGTCGTCGGGCGCGGCCCGCTCCCCCGCGGCGACGTCCTTGCCCATGGGGGTGCCCGGCTCGACGGTGAGGGCGTAGGCACTCACATGACCCGGCTCGAGCGCGAGCGCGGCATCGAGCGTGGTCGACCAGTCGTCGAGCGACTCGCCGGGCGTGCCGTAGATGAGGTCGAGGTTGTAGCGCTCGATGCCGGCGGTACGCGCGGCGTCGACCGCGCGCGCCACGTTGTCGGGATCGTGCGTGCGACCGAGGGCGACGAGCACGTGCGGACGCATCGACTGCACGCCGAACGACACGCGGTTCACGCCCGCGTCGACGTAGGCGCGGAACTTGTCGGCGTCGACCGAGTCGGGATTGCACTCGACCGACACCTCGGCCCCGTTCGCACGCGGGATGGCGTCGAGGATCCGGGTCAGTTGGTCCGCGGGCAGCAGCGACGGCGTCCCGCCGCCGAAGAACACGGTGTCGACCGGTTTGAGCGCGCGTTGTTCGACGTCGCGCACGCAGGCGTCGACGTACGCGTCGACGAGGTGGGCGCGGTCGGTCCAGGTCGCGAAGTCGCAGTAGTCGCACCGCGCCGCACAGAACGGGATGTGCACGTACACCCCGGTGGGCACGGTCAGTCGTCCAGTCGCAGCGCGGCGACGAACGCCTCCTGGGGGACTTCGACGCGGCCGATCTGCTTCATGCGCTTCTTCCCCTCCTTCTGGCGGTCGAGGAGCTTGCGCTTGCGCGAGATGTCACCGCCGTAGCACTTGGCGATCACGTCCTTGCGCTTGGCCTTCACCGTCTCGCGGGCGATGATGCGCCCGCCGACGGCGGCCTGGATCGGCACGTCGAACAGCTGGCGCGGGATGAGCTCGCGCAGCTTCTCGGTCATCCGCTTCCCGTAGTCGTACGCGCGGTCGCGGTGCACGATGGTGGAGAAGGCGTCGACGGGGACGTTGTTGAGCAGCACGTCGACCTTCGACAGGTTCGACGGCCGGTACCCGATGGGCTCGTAGTCGAGGCTCGCGTAGCCCTTCGTGCGCGACTTCAACTGGTCGAAGAAGTCCATGACGATCTCGGCAAGCGGAAGCACGTAGACGAGCTCGACGCGCTCCTCGGAGAGGTACTCCATGCGCGTCATGTCGCCGCGTCGCTGTTGGCACAGCTCCATGATCGAGCCGATGTACTCCGTCGGCGTGAGCACCGTGACGTTGACGTAGGGCTCTTCGATGCTCGCGATCTCGTTCGGCGTGGGCATCGCGGACGGGTTGTCGACGATCGAGATGGTGCCGTCGAGCAGCTCGAGTTGGTACTCCACGTTCGGCGCGGTGGCGACGAGGGAGAGGTCGTACTCACGTTCGAGGCGCTCGCGCACGATCTCCATGTGCAGCAGGCCGAGGAATCCGCACCGGAAGCCGAAGCCGAGCGCGCCCGACGTCTCGGGCTCGTAGGTGAAGGACGAGTCGTTGAGGCGCAGCTTCTCCAGCGACTCGCGCAGCTCCGCGTACTCGTCGCCGTCGACCGGGTAGAGACCGCAGAACACCATCGGCTTGGGGTCGCGGTACCCCGGCAGCTCCTCGGCGGGGTGGGCCACGGTGGTGACCGTCTCACCGACGCGCGCCTGGCCGACGTCCTTGATGCCGGCGATGAGGTAGCCGACCTCGCCGGGGCCGAGCGCTGCGACCGGCGTCGGGACCGGGAGGCGCACCCCGATCTCTTCGGCGTCGTGGTTGGCCTTGGCCTGCACGTAACGCAGTCGCGCGCCGCTGGTGAGCGTGCCGTTGAACACGCGCACCGAGCTCACCACCCCGCGGTACGCGTCGTAGATCGAGTCGAACATCAGGGCCTGGAGCGGCGCGTCGGCGTCGCCCTTCGGCGCGGGGATGCGCGCCACGAGCGCGTCGAGCAGGGCAGGGACGCCTTCGCCGGTCTTGGCCGAGATCTGCAGGATCTCGTCGGCGGGGATGCCGAGCACGTGCTCGATCTCGCCCGCCACCCGATCAGGTTCGGCGGCAGGGAGGTCGATCTTGTTGAGCGCGGCGACGATCGTGAGGTCGTGCTCGAGCGCGAGGTAGCAGTTGGCGAGGGTCTGGGCCTCGATGCCCTGGGAGGCGTCGACGAGCAACAGTGCACCCTCACACGCGGCGAGGCTGCGCGACACCTCGTACCCGAAGTCGACGTGGCCCGGGGTGTCGATGAGGTGGAGGATGTGGCCCGCCCAGTTCAGCCGGACGTTCTGGGCCTTGATGGTGATGCCGCGCTCCCGCTCGAGGTCCATCGAGTCGAGGTACTGCGCCCGCATGTCGCGGGGGTCGACGGCGCCGGTGAGCTCGAGGATGCGGTCGGCGAGCGTCGACTTGCCGTGGTCGACGTGGGCGACGATGCTGAAATTGCGGAACTGCTCGAGCCCGGGCACACCCCATTCTCCCCGCCCTGGGGGCGTTCGGACGAACCCCCCGCTCCGCTGCTAGTCTGAGCGGTCGCTCGAATGCCGTTCTTCACACCTCGGCACCACTCGATTTCAAGCTGGAGCACTGCACGCGCCATGGCGAACATCAAGAGCCAGATCAAGCGGAACCGCTCGAACGAAAAGCGGCGCCTCCGCAACCAGGGCGTGCGCTCGGAGCTGAAGACCCGCACCAAGACCGCCACCACCGCGATCGACGCCGGTACCGACGACGCCCCCGAGGCCGTCCGGATGGCGCAGAAGCGCATCAACAAGGCCGCTTCGAAGGGCCGCATCCACAAGAACGCGGCCGCTCGTCGCACCTCCCGCCTCATGAAGAAGGCCGTCGCCTCCGCCGAGTAGTCACCCGGCTGGCTCGTCGCTTCGACGAGCCGCCGATCTCACGCGGTTTTCCCCGTCAGCGGTGAAAATCGCGCACCTTTGGCGCGTCGGCACGCTGACGTTCCCGGTCGCGCCGGTTCAGACGTCGGTGGCGGGGAGCATGCACTCGAACACGTAGGCGGTGTCGAGGAACTCCCACGCCTCCGCGATCTTGCCGTCGGCGACGCGGAAGAGCATGTGGTACGAGCCGTGGTAGTCGTTGCCCGCGGTCGTGCGCGCGTGCATCGTGCAGTGGAGGGTGACGAGGTCGTCCTCGGCGAGCACGTGCTCGATGTCCCAGGTGCGCTCGGGTTCGTAGACCTGCGTCGAACCGATGAAGAGCGCATGCACCTGCTCGGCGCGCAGGTCCTTCGCCGGGAAGCCGCGCCGGGCGACCGACATGGGCAGGTGCCAGACCGCGTCGGCGGCGAGGAACGGGATCTTGTCGGGTTGCGCCGCGGCCCAGAACTCGAGCACGAGGTCCTTGTTCTGCGCCGTGTCGTTGGTGGTGTCACTCATCGTCGACGACCTCCTCCTCCTCCGGTTCGGGCACTCAGGCGGGCCAGCCGGACGACCAGCACCTCCATCACCGCCTGCTCGGGGATGCCGCGCGCCCCCTTGAGGTCGAGGTCGGCCTGGAACAGCGCGTCGAACGCCTGACGGATGCCGCCGCTGCCGAGCGCGCGCGCCTGACCGAGCGCCTTGCGGGCCGGGTACTCCTTGATCTTCCCGCCGAGGGCGGCGATGGCGTCGGCCGGTGAGCGCAGCGACGGGTCGTCGAGCCGGAGGATGCGGCGGTAGTAGCCGTTGAGCATGCCCATGATCTGCAGCGGGTGCATCGGCTTGGGCTGTTGCGCGGTCGACACCGTGAGCAACCGGTGCAGGAGCTCGAGCGCGGTTGCGGAGTCGCCCGCCTCGATGGCGTTGGTGAGCTGGTACGACGGCACCGCCCCCGCTTCGCCGAGGTAGGGGCGCACGTCGTCGACCCCGAGGTTCACCCCGGGCGTCGACGCGGCCGCGAGCACGTCGACCAGTGCGGCGACGCGGCCGGCGTCGTCGCCGAGGTGCTCGGCGATGAGGCGCGCGGCATCGGTGGTGAGCAACACGCCGGCTTCGTGCGCGGCGGAGATGAGGACCTTGTCGGTCTTCTCGCTCTCCGGCGCTCGTTCCTCGGCCTTGATCTCCTTCAGCTTCTTGGTGAGCGCGGGCGGCATGGTCCCGCCGCCGGCCACGAACACGAGGATGGTGGAGTCGAGTGGATCGTCGAGGTAGCGGACGATGCCGTCGACGTCGCCGGCGGTGAGTGCGCCCGTCTCACGCACCACGACGATGCGGTGCTCGGTCATGAACGGCGGGCTGCCCGCAGCGTTGAGGATCGCGGCCACCGCGGCGTCGCGGCCGTCGGCGCCCGCGGGCGCCTCGCTGTCGTCGCCCGCGCCCGCGCCCGCTCGGCCGGGGATGGTGATCTCCTCGAGCGCGAGCGTGGGGTCGTCGGCGCCGAGCAGCTCGGCCACGAGGTCGTCGACCACCCGATCGCGCAACGAGGGCTCGCTCCCCTTGACCAGGAAGGTCGCCTTCACGCGCGCACCAGCTCCTCGACCATGCGGCACACGGCCACCGAGCCCGCGACGTCGTGCACGCGCACGATGCGACACCCGTGGGCCACTCCGTACGCGACCGACGCCAGCGACGCGGCGCGCCGGGCGTCGATGTCGAGCTCGAGCAGATCGCCGAGGAATCGCTTGTTCGACGACGAGAGCAGGAGGGTGTAGCCGTGCGACGCGAGCGCATCGCTCTCGCGCAACAGCACCGCGCTCTGCGGCGGCGACTTGCCGAGGTCGAGGCCGGCGTCGAGTGCGATCTGCTCCGGGGCCAGGCCCGCCGCCTCGGCGCGAGCGGCGCGGTCGAGAAGGAACGCGGTGACGTCGCCGACGAGGTCGTCGTAGTGCGGTTCGGGGTCGGCGACCCGCGGCTGCAAGCGGATGTGGGTGGCGACGACCGAGGCGTCGTGGCGAGCCGCAACCGCCAGGTAGTCGGGATCCCGGAACCCGCTGATGTCGTTGCCCACCACCGCGCCGGCCTTGCACGCTTCGTCGAGCACCGACGCCCGCCAGGTGTCGCACGAGATGGCGACGTCGAAGCGCTCGTGGAGCGCGGCGATCGGCGCGACGACGCGGTCGAGCTCCTCGGCCTCGTCCACCTCGGGACCCGGACCGGCCTTGACCCCGCCGACGTCGAGCAGGTCGGCGCCCTGGTTCGCCAGCACCTCGGCGCGTGACAGGAGCGAGTCGAGCTCGAAGGTCAGACCCTTGTCGTAGAAGGAGTCGGGCGTGCGGTTGAGGATGCCCATCACCAGGGTGCGGGACGTGAGGTCGAGCACCTCGTCACCCAGGCGGTAGCGGAACTCGGGCATTGGTTCGGAGCCTACGCGAGCGGTGTGCTGCGGCCAGGAGGGCGCCGAGCGCGATCAGACCCCACGCGGCGCGGCCGTCGATGGCGATCGGTACCCGGGCCGCGAGGTCGGCCACCGAGATCAACGCGTGGAGCAGGCCGACGGTCGGCAGCTCGAGCCCACGCGGGATCGCCGGCGACACCGGCCGCGCCAGACCTCCGACCACCCCCGCGACCAGGCCCCACATCGTGAGGGGCGCGGCCAGCGGCACCGCGACCAGGTTGGCCGGGAGTGCGACCAGCGGCATCGACCCGAACACGGGGATCAGCACCGGTGCCACACCGACCTGGGCCGCGGCGGTGACGCCGAGCACCTCCCGCATCCACATCGGGCCTCGGAGCCGGTCGGTGATCGGGCGGGAGAAGAGCGCGATGCCGAGGCTCGCGCCGCACGACAGGAGGAACCCCACCTGGTGCACGAGGAACGGATCGACGAGCAGCAGTGCGCTCGCGGCGAGCACGAGGACCCGCAGTCCGGTCGTCGGTCTCCCGAGCGCGCCCGCGAACAGCGCGATCGTCGCCATCGCGATCGCCCGCAGTACCGACGGCTCCCAGCGGGTCATCGTGCCGAAGCACACGAGCACCACGAACGCGAGCACCACCCGGCCGCGCAAGCCGGAGCGACGCAGCAGCGGCGCGAACAACGCCATGACGAACGCGACGTTCTCGCCCGACACGGCGGTCAAGTGCGTGAGCCCCGCGGCGCGGAACTGCTCGGTGAGCTCCTGCGGTACTCCTCGGGTGTCGCCGAGCAGGAAGCCGGCGAGCAGCGCGCGATCGACGGGTGCGAGGTGGGCCGACCCTGCGAGCACGAGGCTGCGCAACCGGTTGGCCGCGCGGTCGAGCGGGGCGCGGGCCGGACCGACGCCGACGATCTCGGTGGCGTGTACCTCCCCCACCGCGTGTTTCCACCGCCACCGCAGGTCGAAGCCCTCCAACTCGGCGCACCAGCCGCGCAGCACGACCGACTCCCCCGCCGACAGGATCCGCAGTTGCCCGGCGACATCGCCCGACGCGGTCACCAGCACCCGCCGGCCACCGGCGGCATGCCCGTCGAACGACACGACTCGAACGAGCGCGCTCGCGTCGAATCGACCGGAGTCGGGATCGTCGACCAGGGTGGCGACGATGCGGGCGTCGGCGTGCGTCGTCATCGCCGCTTCGAGCGGTGAGACCGTGAGCCCGTGCAGGGCGCGTTGCATCACTGCGGCACCGAGCAGCGCGAACGCGAGCGCGGCCACCACCGTGCCGACGACCCGCGCTCGCGCGTACATCGCGACGCCGCCCATCCCGACGCCGGTGAGCAACACGCCGGTTGCCGCCGCGGGGCCAGCCGCTTCACCCACGAGGATCCCGCCGACGAGGGCAACGAGCAGGACGAACGGCACGACCGGCAGCACCGGCCTCGGCGTCACCGCCGTTCAGACGGTGACGAGGGGTGCGACCTCGGCGAAGCGCTTGTCGCCGATGCCGCGCACGCTGCGCAGGTCGTTGACCGAAGTGAAGCCGCCCCGCCGCTGCCGTTCGGCGATGATCGACTGCGCGTAGGTCGGACCGATCCCGGGCAGCTCTTCGAGCTGCGGCTGGGTGGCCGTGTTGAGGTTGACCTTGCTCCCGGCCATCACACCGGTGGTGCCGTCACTCGCCGGATCGCCGGTGGCGGTGCTGCCCGAGCCGTCGCCGGCGGCGCCAGGGTCGGACTGGCCGACCTTCGCCACGTACACCCGCTGACCGTCGGCGACCTTCGCGGCCAGGTTCAGCCGGTCGAGGTCACCGTCGGCCAATGCCCCGCCCACCGCTTCGACCGCGTCGATGACGCGCGCGCCGGTGCGCAGTTCGACGACGCCCGGGTGGTTCACCGCACCGGCCACATGCACCGCGATCGTCGCCGGCTGCCCCTTCGGACCGTTGGCGGTCGCGACCGAGTCCGTGGGGGTGGGGTCGGCGAGTGTGGTGCTCGGCGCGGTGGTGCTCACCGCCGCGGGCGCCGCGGCCGACTCGCCCGCGCTCGCGCCGCCGATCCCGATCCGGTACCAGATCACGCCGGCGACGAGCGCGACGCCGACGAGCAGCACGACACCGAAGCGGGCGTCGTGGCGCCAGTCGCGACACCGATCGACGAGCTTGGTGAGCAGCGACTCGGACACCGAGCGACGACGTTCGCGACGCGGGATCGTCCGCGCCGACATGGGATCGCGCGACGGACGGGACGGGTCGCGGAACTGCGCGTCCCAGAACTCCTGCTCCTCGCGCGACGGCTGACGCGACTGCTGCACCATGCGGCTGACCTCCGGAACGGCGCGCCGGGCGCGCAAGAACTACGGAGGAAGAGCCGGGAAGTGGTGCGATCGTACCGGGCGCCCATCCAACGTGGAAGGGCCGGCGCGGAAGGGGCGGACGGCGCGCTGGCGTCGGCAAAAGGTAGCGGGACGTTGCAGATCTGAAACAGATCGCTACCTTTTGGCGCCTCGGAGGGCGGCGCCGCCGTGGCGTGGCGTCAGGCGACGACGAAGTTGATCATGCGGCCCGGGACGACGACGACCTTGCGGACCGTTGCCCCCGCCAGGAGCTCCGCGATGCGGGCGTCGGCCCGAGCGGCCGCCTCGTGGTCGGCCTCCGACGCACCCGTGGCGACGGTGACCTTGCCCCGCACCTTGCCGTTGATCTGCACCGGCACGTCGACCGTGTCGTCGACCAAGAGCGACGGATCGGGCTCGGGGAAGTCGGTGAACGCGAGCGCGCCGGCCTCTCCGAGGCGTTCCCACAGCTCCTCAGCGACGTGTGGGGTGAGCGGCGCCAGCATGAGCACCATCGCCCGCACGACTTCGCGAGGCGCGCTCCCCTCCTGCTGGACCACGCGCGTGAGCCGGTTGTTGAGCTCCATGAGCGCCGCGATCGCGGTGTTGAACTCGAGCTTGTCCATGTCGCCGCGCACGGCGGCAATGGTGCGGTGCAGCTGACGACGGGTGTCGTCGTCAGCCGGTACTTCGGTGACGTGCAGTTCGCCGGTGTCCTCGTCGACCGCGTTGCGCCAGAACCGCTGCAGGAACTTGTGCACGCCGACGATGTCCTGCGTGCTCCAGGGCCGGCTCCCGTCGAGCGGGCCGGTGAACATCTCGTAGAGGCGCAGCGTGTCGGCGCCGTAGTCGCGGTAGATGTCGTCGGGCGCGACCGCGTTCTTCAGGCTCTTGCCCATCTTGCCGTCGTGGCGGATGACCTCGACGCCGTCGTGGAACCACGAGTCGTCGCGCTCGACCACCTCAGACGCCTCGACGTACGCGCCGCGCTCGTCGGTGTACGCCGCCGCGGTGATGGTGCCCTGGTTGAAGAGGCGGTGGAACGGCTCGGGCGTCGACACGTGCCCGAGGTCGAACAGCACCTTGTGCCAGAAGCGCGCGTAGAGGAGGTGCAACACCGCGTGCTCGGCGCCGCCGACGTAGAGGTCGACACCGCCGTCGTCCCCCTCACCCATCCAGTACTTCTCGATCTCCGGATCGACGAGCGCGTTCGAGTTCGTGGGGTCGAGGTAGCGCAGGTAGTACCAACACGAACCCGCCCACTGCGGCATGGTGTTGGTCTCGCGGCGGTACTCGCGCAGGCCCTCACCGAGGTCGAGCTGCAGGTACACCCACTCGGTGGCGCGTGCGAGCGGCGGTTCCGGGAGGGCGCCAATCTCATCAGGGCTGGCGTCATCGGCCAGGATGCGCGGCTCGAAGTCGGTGATGTCGGGGAGCTCCACCGGCAGCATCGACTCCGGCAGCGCGTGCGCGACGCCTTCGGTGTCGTAGACGATCGGGAACGGCTCGCCCCAGTAACGCTGACGGCTGAACAGCCAGTCGCGCAGCTTGTAGGTGACCGCGGCCTCGCCGGCGCCGACCTCCTCGAGCCAACCGATGATGCGGTCCTTGGCCTCGGACATGCCGAGACCGTCGAGCGACACCGACTCGTTGGTCGACGCCATGCCGACGCCGTCACCCGTGTACGCCTCCGACCACTCCGACGCCGGCGCGTCGGGTGACAGTCCCTGCGCCTCGAACCACGCGTCGGGTGGGCGCACCACCCCGACGACGGGGAGATGGAACTCGTCGGCGAACTCGAAGTCGCGCTGGTCGTGTGCGGGGACCGCCATGATCGCCCCGGTGCCGTAGCCCATGAGCACGTAGTCGGCGATGAACACCGGGACGTTCCAGCCGTTCGTGGGGTTCTTGGCGAACGCGCCGGTGAACACGCCGGTCTTCTCACGGCCCTCGGCCTGGCGTTCGAGCTCCGACTTCTGCGCCGCGAACTCGCGGTACGACGCCACCGCCTGCGAGGGGAACTTGTCGAGCCCGAAGCTGCCGCGCCACTCGAACGGCGAGTCGGTGGGCCACTGATCGGGTGTGATGACGTCGACAAGTGGGTGCTCGGGCGCGAGGACCATGTAGGTGGCGCCGAAGAGCGTGTCGGGACGCGTGGTGAACACGTCGATCTCGACGTCGGTGTGCTCCTCGACCGGGAACGACACCTCGGCGCCGACGCTGCGCCCGATCCAGTTGCGTTGCATCAACTTGATCGACTCGGGCCAGTCGAGCAGGTCGAGGTCGGCGAGCAGTCGGTCGGAGTAGGTGGTGATGCGCAGCTTCCACTGCGTCAGCGGGCGGCGGAAGACGGGGTGGTTGCCGCGGTCGCTGCGGCCGTCGGCGGTGACCTCTTCGTTGGCGAGGACGGTGCCGAGCGCGGGACACCAGTTCACCAGCGCGTCGTCGAGGTACGCGAGGCGGTACGAGTCGATGACTGCGCGCCGCTGTACGCCGTCGAGCTCGTGCCACGCCAGCGCGTCGGGGTTGGCATCGCTCTCGGGCTCGCGCGTCCCCTCCTCCAATTCGGCGAGGAGCTCGTCGATCGGGCGGGCACGGTCCTGCACGTCGTCGTACCAGGCCCCGTGGAGCTGCAGGAAGATCCACTGCGTCCAGCGGTAGTAGTCGACGTCGGTGGTGGCGACACTCCGGCGGGGATCATGACCGAGACCCAACGCCCGCAGTTGGCGCCGCATGTTGGCGATGTTGGCCTCGGTGGTGGCGCGCGGGTGCTGGCCGGTCTGCACCGCGTACTGCTCCGCTGGGAGCCCGAACGCGTCGTAGCCCATGGAGTGGAGCACGTTGTGGCGCTGCATCCGCATGAACCGGGCGTAGACGTCGGTGCCGATGTACCCGAGGGGGTGGCCGACGTGCAGGCCGGCACCGCTCGGGTACGGGAACATGTCGAGCACATAGAGCTTGCGGCGCTGCGCCACGTCGGCGAAGCCACCCGAGAGATCGCCGGTGGGGTTCGGGGCCCAGAAGGTGCGGTCGGCGTCCCAACGGTCCTGCCACTTCGCCTCGATCTCGTTGGCGAGCGCGGCGTTGTAGCGGTGCTGCGGGATGTCGGGCATGGTGCGTTCGGCGTCGCTCATGACGGGGCGAGCGTACCGGGCCGAGATCGCGCGACCGGCGCTGGTATCGTGGCCATCCCTCGCGGGGCTGTAGCTCAGTTGGTAGAGCACTTCCATGGCATGGAAGGGGTCAGGGGTTCGATTCCCCTCAGCTCCACTCTTCGACCTGGCCCTGTGATGAGGGGTTTCCCGAGTCGCGCACTTTTACGCGTACCTGCGGACACTCGCGGCCGGAGCAGACGGTTCATGTGCGGTCCATGCGATCGGCGTCATCTCCCACGTGTCCCACGACGCGTCGACGGTGTGCAACGAGACCAACCGACCCTCGACGGCGGCGCCGAGCGAGGTGCACGGGGAAGCGCGACAGATCGAAGGATCGCTCGGCCATGCCTCAGTATTGCCCGCCCGCTACCGTCTCGGAGCCGGTCGACACACGCCTGCCGAATGAAGCCGACCGAACGACGGAGGAACAGTGGCCCAGGTCGAGATCGAACGCGACGGCGCGGTGATGATCGTCACCCTCAACCGTCCCCACCGCAAGAACGCGATGACCCTCACGATGTTCGCCCAGCTCGCCGACGCGTGGGAGGAGGTCAGCGCCGACGACGACATCCGTTGCGTGATCCTCACCGGCGCCGAAGGCGACTTCTCGTCGGGCATGGACCTGCGTGCACTCGCTGGCGACGTCGCCGAACCCGATGCCATCGACACCGCCGCCCGCATGAAGGAAGACCCGGGTTTCATCTACCGCGGCCTCCTCAAGACGTACCGGCCGACGAAGCCGGTGATCGCCGCGGTCGAGGGCGTCGCCATCGCGGGCGGCACCGAGATCCTGCAGGGCACCGACATCCGCATCGCGGCGGAGAGCGCGCGCTTCGGCGTGTCGGAAGCGCGGTGGTCGCTCTACCCGATGGGTGGTTCCGCGGTGCGCCTGCGCCGGCAGGTGCCCTACGCGGTCGCCGCCGACATCCTGCTGACCGGCAAGCACATCACCGCCGCCGAGGCCCTGCACTACGGCCTGGTCAGCTACGTCGTGCCCGACGGCACCGCGCTCGACAAGGCCCGTGAGGTCGCGGCGACGGTGGCGGGCAACGGTCCCCTCGCGGTCGAAGCGATCCTCCAGACACTGCGCGCCACCGAGCACATGAGCGAGGAGGAGGCGTTCGCGTTCGAGCAGCCCATCGGCATGTCGGTGATGGCGTCGGCCGACTCGAAGGAGGGCCCGAAGGCCTTCGCCGAGAAGCGCACGCCCGACTTCCAGCGGAAGTAGTGCGTTGACCATCGATCCCCGCACGCCGGTGTTGGTGGGCGCGGGCGTCGCGCACCAGCGGTCCGACGATCCCGCGGAGGCGGCCGAGGCGGTCGACCTCATGACCACCGCGGTCGAACGCGCCGGCGAGGACGCGGGCGCACCAGCGCTGCTCGCGCAGGCGCGCGCGGTGTTCGTGCCGCGTGGCACGTGGCGCTACCGCGACCCGGGTCGCATCGTCGCGGAACGCGTCGGCGCGAACGCGGAGTCGGTGATCGCCGAGCTCGGCGTCCTGCAGTCGACACCGTTCTCGCGCGCGTGTCGTGCCATTGCGAACGGTGACCTCGACGTCGCCCTCGTCGTGGGCGGCGAAGCCAAGTTCCGCGACCTGCGCGCGCACATCACGGGGACTGCGGCGGTCGACACCGTGCAGGACGACGAGGTCGCACCCGACGAGTGCATCGTCCCCGCCGACGAGATCATCCCCGCACCCGAGCGCGCGGCCGGATTCATGAGCGCGCCGCTGATGTACTCCGCGGTCGAGACCGCACTGCGCAGGGAGCTCGGCGAGACGGTGGCCGACAACGCGCGCGCCACCGCCGAGCTCTGGGCCGGGTTCAGTCGCACTGCCGCCGACAATCCCGACGCATGGCGGCGCGAAGCGGTGTTGCCCGAGTTCCTCGAGCACCCGTCCGCCAAGAACCCGATGCTCGCGGCGCCGTACACCAAGTGGCACTGCTCGCAGTGGAACGTCGACCAAGCCGCCGGGTTCGTGCTGTGCTCCACCGAAGCCGCCGATCGCGCCGGCGTGCCGCAGGATCGGCGGGTCTACCCGCTTGCCATCGCCGAGTCGAACCACATGCTCGCGGTGTCGAAGCGCGCCGAGCTGCACCGCGCGCCGGCGGTGCGCATCGGTGCCGAGCGCATCACCGAGCTCACCGGCATCGACGTCACCACGAGCGACGTGGTCGACCTCTACAGCTGCTTCCCGGTGGCAGTGCGCGTGCAGGCGCGCGAGCTGGGCCTGCCGATCGACGATCCCGACGGCCGTCCGCTGAGCGTCGGCGGGGGGATGACCTTCGGCGGTGGTCCGCTCAACAACGCCACCTTCCAGGCGCTCGCCCGCATGGTGCCGATGCTGCGCGACGCGCCGGGCACCAACGGCCTGCTCACGTTCATCAGTGGGATCATCACCAAGCACGGCATCTCGGTGTGGTCGACCACGCCACCGGAACACGATGGCTTCGCGTACGCCGACACGAGCGACGCGGTGGCGACCGGCACTCCGGCGCTCGAGGTCGTCGGTGACCACCACGGCGTCGCCGCCATCGAGGGGTACACGGTCGCGCACGAGGGCGGCGAGCCGCGCTACACCACGATCGTCGCCACCACCGCGGATCGCACCCGGGTCGTTGCCCGCAACGACGACGCCGACCTCGCGGCGATGATGGCGGCCGACGAGTGGTGCGGCCGCGACGTCACCGTCGAGGGCGATCGCTTCCGCGTGGGCGACTGAGCTCGTCGAACACCGCGTCGGTGTCGGCGCCGAGACCCGGCGCCGGGCTGTTGTTGCCGACACGCTCGCCGTCGACGGTGATCGGTGTCACGCACTGGAGCAGGCGACCTTCAGTCGGGTGATCGACCTCTTCGAACAGTCCGACCGCGGCGAAGTGCTCGTCGTCGAACAGGTCTTCGACGGAGTTGTACGGCGCGGCAGGGATCTCCGCGGCGCGGAAGCGCGCGAACCACACCGCGGTGGTGTCGGTGGCCAGATGCTCGGCGACGAGCCCGTAGAGCTCGTCGACATGCTGCGTGCGCGAGTGCAGCGTCACGTAGCGCGTGTCGGCGGCCAGCTCCGGTCGACCGATCATGGCGAAGAAGCGCGACCAGTCGCGATCGGTGTACACGAGTGCGGCGAGATGACCGTCGGCCGTCGGGAACGGACGGCGGCTGGGCGACGACACGCGCGGGTAGCGGGCCTCGCCGCGCGGCGGGACGAACACGCGGCCCCAGAGGTGTTCCACGAGACCGAACGACGCCATCAGTTCCGCCATCGGCACCTCGAGCACCGTGCCGGCACCGTCGAGCTCGCGCTTGCGCAACGCCGCCGAGATCGCGAACGCGGCGGCCATCCCCGCGACCTTGTCTGCGACCGCGTGCGCGGCGTAGGTGGGCTCGCCGTGCATCCACGACTGCGCACCGGCGATGCCGGCGACCGCCTGCACCGTGTCGTCGTACGCGGGCAGATCTGCGTAGGGTCCGTCGGCGCCGAATCCGACGATCGCGCAGTGCACGAGACCGGGATTCACCGCGAGGAGGGTGTCGGGATCGGCGCCGCAGCGCACCGCGGCGTCTCGCCGCATGTTGTGCACGAGCACGTCGGACGCGGCGACGAGCTCGGCCAGGCGGGAGCGGCCGTCGGCGGTCTGGAGATCGAGCACCACGCTGCGCTTGCCCCGGTTGCACGCGAGGTAGACGGCCGCCATGCCCTCGTGCGCGCGGGGCCCGAGGTCGCGGGCGACGTCGCCTCCTGGCGACTCGACCTTCACCACGTCGGCACCGAAGTCGGACAGGAGGAGCGTGCCGTACGGCCCGGACACGACGGTGGTCAGATCGACGACGCGCACACCGTCGAGCGGGAGCCCAGGCACGCGCGGAGTGTATGCGGGCTTAGATTCACGCCTCGTGGCGGACTCCATGAACGGACGAAGGGTGCTCATCACCGGCGGCAACACCGGGATCGGCAAGGAGACCGCGGTCGCGCTCGCACGCGACGGCGCGCAGGTGGTGTTCACCACGCGTGACGCGACGAAGGGCGAGACCGCGCGGGCGTACATCCGCGAGCGCGCCGGCAGCGACGCCGTCGACGTGATGGAGCTCGACCTCGCGCAGTTGGCGTCGGTGCGCGAGTTCGCCGATCGGTTCGCCACCCGGCACGACCACCTCGACGTCCTCGTCAACAACGCCGGGCTCCTGCTCGGTTCGCGCCACGAGACCACCGATGGGTACGAGATGACGTTCCAAGTGAACCATCTCGGGCCCTTCCTGCTCACCAACCTGTTGCGCGATCAGCTGGTCGCCGGTGACGAGGCGCGCGTTGTCACCGTGGCGTCGGCTGCGCACACGAGCGCGCGCAAGGGCCTCGACTTCGACGATCTCCAGTCGACGCGCCGCTACCGCAGCTTCAGCGTGTACGCCCGCAGCAAGCTCGCCAACATCCTCTTCACCCGCGAGCTGGCGCGACGCTGGGACGACACCGGCATCACCGCCAACGCGGTGCACCCGGGATTCGTCGCGTCACGGTTCGGACGCGACGGCGACACCGGCGGCTTCACGAACCTGGTGTTCCCGCTGCTGAAGCCGTTCGCGCTGACACCGGAGCAGGGCGCGCAGACCCAGGTGTACGTGGCGTCCGCACCCGAGCTCGCCGGCATCACCGGTGGCTACTGGGCGAAGTCGGCACCCGCCACACCGAGCGCGGCCGCGCAAGACGACGCGGCCGCGGCCCGGTTGTGGGAGGTCAGCGAACAGCTGGTCAGCTGATCAGGTGAGGGGTTCGCACTCGGGCGCGGCCTTGCTCAGCCTTCGGGCTTGAGGGTGGGGAACAAGATCACCTCGCGGATGCTGGTGACTCCGGCCAGCAACATCGTGAGGCGATCGATGCCCAGTCCCATCCCGCCCGTCGGTGGAAGACCGAACTCGAGTGCGCGAAGGTAGTCCTCGTCGACCGTCCCGGCCTCGACGTCACCCGCGGCGCGGGCGCGCGCCTCGGCCTCGAAGCGGGCGCGTTGGTCGATCGGATCGTTGAGCTCGCTGTACGCGTTTGCGAGCTCGTTCCCGTTGACGACCACTTCGAATCGTTCGACCAGGTTGGGGTCGTCCCGGTGGACACGCGCCAAGGGCGACGTCTCACGCGGGTGGTCGAGCACGAACGTCGGCCGGACCAGCTTCGGCTCGACGAGCTCGTCGTACATCTCGTGGGTGAGCCGGCCCGCGCCCCATTCGTCCTTGTAGGCGAGCCCGAGGCCGTCGAGCACGGCGCGCGCCGCGGCGACGTCCATCGACGGGTGGAGCTCGACGCCCACGTGCTTGCGGATGAGGTCGACCATGGTGGCGCGGGGCCACGGTTCGGCGAGGTCGACGCGCTCGCCGCGCAGCTCGAGCACGGTGTCACCGTCGCGCGAGGCCTGCGCGGCGGTGACGACGAGCCGCTCGGTGAGCTCCATCATGTCGTGGTAGTCGGCGAACGCCTGGTACGCCTCGAGCATCGTGAACTCGGGGTTGTGGCTGGTGTCGACGCCCTCGTTGCGGAACACCCGCCCGATCTCGAACACGCGCTCGAACCCACCGACGACGAGCCGCTTCAGGTGCAGCTCGGGCGCGATGCGCAGATAGAGGTCGACGTCGAGCGCGTTGTGATGCGTGACGAACGGGCGCGCGGTCGCGCCACCGAGCTCGTGGCCGAGCACCGGGGTCTCCACCTCGACGAAGCCGGCGTCGGCGAGCTCGCGGCGGATGGCGGCGACGGCGGCGAAGCGGATCGCGAACACACGTCGGGCGTCGTCGTTCACGATGAGGTCGACGTAGCGCTGGCGGAAGCGGGTGTCGACGTCGGAAAGGCCGTGCCACTTGTCGGGCAACGGGCGGAGGGCCTTGGCCAGCAGCTGGAAGCCGTCGACCTTGACCGACAGCTCGCCCTTGCGGGTGGTCATCACCGTGCCGTCGACGCCCACCCAGTCGCCGAGGTCGAGGGCGTCGAAGGCATCGTGCTCCTCCTCCCCCAGCACGCTGCGAGACACGAAGAGCTGCACGGCGTCGGACTGGTCGCGCACGGTCGCGAACGTGAGCTTGCCCTGGCGGCGGAGGAGGAGGATCCGGCCGGCAACTCGGACCCGAACCTCGGTCTCGGTGCCGGCGGGGAGGTCGCCGAAGTCGGCGCGGAGCTCGGCGAGGGTGCGGTCGCGGTCGAAGCGGACCGGGTAGGGATCGACGCCGCGCGCCCGCAGGTCGTCGAGGTCGGCGAGGCGACGCGCCCGTTCGGCTGGAAGGTCCGCGGGCAGTTCGGACGCGGGCGCGTCGGCGTCGTCGGGCATTCGGCCGATGCTAGGTGGGGGTCGCGACGCCCGGCGGTACCATTCGCCCCGCCGCGATTCAGGAGATCTCGCATGGAAGCCGTCATCGTCGCCACCGCCCGCACGCCCATCGGTCGGGCCAACAAGGGGTCGCTCGTCGACCTGCGTCCCGACGACCTCGGGGCCACGATCGTGCAGGCGCTGCTCGAGAAGGCACCTGCCGTCGACCCGAGACTGGTCGAGGACGTGATCTGGGGCTGCGCGCAGCCGGCCGGCGAGGCGGGCTACAACGTCGCCCGCGTGACCGCACTGCTCGCCGGGCTCGACGGCGTACCGGGCGTCACCGTGAACCGCTACTGCTCGTCGTCACTCCAGACGATCCGCATGGCCGCGCACGCGATCAAGGCCGGCGAGGGCGACGTCTTCGTCGCCGGTGGCGTGGAGACGGTGAGCCGCTTCCGCTCCGGCATGTCCGACGGCGGGCCGAACACGCACAACGAGAAGTTCGCCGACGCCGAGGCGCGCAGCGAGAAGCGCACAGCAGGCGGATTCGACTCGTGGGCGCCGATCGGGGGCTTGCCCGACATCTACATCGCGATGGGGCAGACGGCCGAGAACGTCGCCGAGTACGCGAAGGTCACGCGTGAGGAGATGGACGAGTTCGCCGCGCTCTCGCAGCAGCGTGCCGTCGCGTCACAGGAGAACGGGTTCTTCGAGCGGGAGATCACGCCCGTCACCACGCCCGACGGCATCGTCGTGACCAAGGACGACGGTCCCCGGCCCGGCACCACGGCGGAGGGGCTCTCGGCGTTGAAGCCGGTGTTCCGGCCCGACGGCACCGTGACCGCGGGGAACGCCTGTCCGCTCAACGACGGTGCTGCCGCCGTCCTCGTGATGAGCGAGGCGAAGGCCGACGAGTTGGGCGTCACACCCCTCGCCCGCATCGTGGCCAGCGGCGTGTCGGCGCTCGACCCCGAGATCATGGGCCTCGGCCCGATCGACGCGTGTCGCCAGGCGATGGCGCGTGCGGGATTGTCGATCGACGACATCGACCTGGTCGAGATCAACGAGGCGTTCGCGGCGCAGGTGGTGCCGTCGGCCCGTGAGCTCGGCATCCCGTGGGAGAAGCTCAACGTGCACGGCGGTGCGATCGCACTCGGCCACCCGTTCGGCATGACCGGCGCTCGCATCATGACCACGCTGCTCAACGGCCTCGACGACGCCGGGGCCCGCTACGGCATGGAGAGCATGTGCGTCGGCGGCGGCCAGGGCATGGCCATGATCGTCGAACGCCTCACCTAGCGCTCCCCTGATCCCGGCAGTGCCAAAAGGTAGCGATCTGTTTCACATC
>DASXXX010000436.1:0-18074 GCA_036502765.1 Acidimicrobiia bacterium
TCCGACACGCCGGGCCGCATCGCCGGGCCGCCGCCGTTGCTCGGCCAGCACTCGCGCGAGGTGCTCGCGGAGCTCGGCTACTCCGACGCCGAGGTCGAGTACCTCCGCGACCGCGGCGTCACCCTCTGGCCCGACCCCTGATCACGTTTCGGCGCGCCTACGCCGTCACTTGCCGGTCGACCATCAACCGCTCGTACCCAGGAATCGGCGGACGGCACGCTTGTACGCTCCGCCGCATGGCGAGGTTCTCCGACGACGCGATCGCCCGCGCCCACATGGTCGGCCTCGGGGTGTGGGCGTCACCACCGAGCGCACCGGACGCCGCGGTCCGACGTCTCGTGGCGATGCAGGCGCAGGAGCACCGGTACGCGCGCTGGTCGGTCGGCCAGCGGTCGTCGACGCGAGCGTCCGACGTCGACGCCGCCTTCGACGCCGGCGCGATCCTGCGCACGCACGTGCTGCGTCCGACGTGGCACTTCGCCGCGAACGACGACCTGCGCTGGCTCCTCGCGCTCACCGGTCCAATCCTCGAACGTCGCAACGCGCGTCGCGACCAGGAGCTCGAGCTCGACGGCCGCACGCGACGCCGGGCCATCGATGTCATCGCCGATGCCGTGCGCGCCGGGCCGTTGACGCGGCGCGAGCTGGTGGACGCGCTCGAGCAGCGCGGGATCGGCACCGACGGTCAACGCATCGCGCACCTCCTGTTCCACGCCGAGCTCCACGCGGCGGTCTGTAGCGGCCCGATGCGCGGCAAGGCGCACACCTACGCCGCGTTCGACGCGCGGGTGCCTCCGGGTCTCGCGCACGAGGGCGAGGGCGCGCGGGCCGAGCTGGCGAGGCGCTACTTCGCGACCCGGGGTCCCGCCACCCTGCGCGACTTCGCGTGGTGGTCCGGGCTCCCGATGGGCGACGCACGTGCGGGGCTCGCGGCCGCGCAGTGCGACCTGTCGTCTTTCGAACGCGACGACGCCACGTACTGGTTCGCCGACGTCGCGAAGCGCGTGAAGGGCCCGCGGGTCGATCTCGTGCAGTGCTACGACGAGACGATCATCTCGTACACGCAGTCGCGCGACGTGCTGCAGACCGACGACGTCGAGTTCCCGGTCCCGCGCAGCATCGACGGATTCGTGCACGTCCTGCTGTGCGACGGTCGCCTCCTCGGACACTGGCGAGTGGTCGGTGCGGGCGCCGGCGCGGCAGTGGAAACGCGACTCGCCCGCGAGATCGACGACCGCGAACGCACCGCGCTCGACGCCGCGGTCGGGCGGTACGAACAGTTCGCCCGCACGTAGGGTTCGAACATGGCGAACGAGCTCGGCACCCCGGCACTGCACTTCGAACGGGAGGGCTCGATCGCGTGGTGCGTGATCGATCGTCCGCACGCCCGCAACGCCCTCACGCCGGGCATGTACTACGGCATCAAGCGCGCGGTCGCGATCGTCAACCAAGCCCCCGATCTCGCGGCCCTGATCATCACCGGCACCGGTGACGTGTTCGCGCCGGGTGGCGACCTCGGTGGCCGCTCGGAGGAGGGTGAAGCGCCGATCGACGCGCTCGGCACCGACGTGCTGCCGTTCCTCGCGGTGCGCGACAGCCGGGCGCCCGTCATCTCGGCGGTGAACGGGCTCTGCCAGGGCGGCGGCCTGCTCATCGCGATGCTGTCCGACATCGCGGTCGCCAGCGACCGCGCCACCTTCCGCGTGCCCGAGCTGCTGCGCGGCATCATCGACGCGACCTACGCAGCCGTGCTGCCCGCGCACGTGGGCGTCGCGGTCGCGCGCGACCTCATGCTCTCGGCGCGCCGGTTCGACGCCGAGGAGGCGGTTCGCCTCGGCGTGATCAGTCGGATGTGCGCGCACGACGACCTGCGTGAGGCCGCGCTCGCCGCGGCGCGCGAGGTGCTGCAGACCGCGCCCGACGCGCGCGTCCTCACCAAGCGGATGCTGCACGACCGCTACGAGCCGATCGACTACCAGACCATGTTCTGGGGCCTCGAGCACTCGCCCGAGCCACGCGAGGGCATGACCGCGTTCATGGAGAAGCGGAAGCCGAACTGGATCCCCGACGACGTCTGATTGGCTCAGAACGTTGCGGTCGCCGACGCGAACGCGTCAGACACGTCGCCGCTGAGCTGCGGATCGGTGGGATCGAGTGCGAACGCGCCGGTCGTGGCGGTGAGCGCGGCCGAGTCGAGCTCCACCCACACGACGTTCGGGGCGAGTGTCGACTGGAAGTAGTACGCGCGGTTGGTCACGTCGGTCACCGACGCCCACCACGTGGGGTACACCGAGAAGTCGTCGTAAGGCGCGCCGAACGGCACCGACACGTTGCGGGTCACGCCGAGGACCCCGGCGACGGCCTCGCGCTCGTCGGCCGGCTCCGGGAGGTGCTCGAGGAAGTAGGTGGCGCGTGCGAACCGCTCGGGCGAGAGGATGTCACCCGGCAACGCCTCGGTGCCGCCGAACGGGCGGTACCG
Source organism: Acidimicrobiia bacterium (assembly GCA_036502765.1). Lineage (GTDB taxonomy): Bacteria > Actinomycetota > Acidimicrobiia > IMCC26256 > DASPTH01 > DASUAS01. Next base: position 2,480 of record DASXXX010000436.1, read on the forward strand.
CGCCAGCGACGCCAGCTGCTCGTCGTAGGCCGGATCGTTGGCCATCACGGTGAACTCGCGACCGTGATGCACGACCATGCGACCGTCGAGGTGCTCCACGATGGCGGAGTCACCGCTCGCATCTTCGAGCGCGAGGTGCGTGCCGAGCATCTGGCCCCGCACCGCGACGGGCACCACCTGCACGCGATCCAACCCCGCGATCGCCTCGGCCACGGTGGCGAAATTGTCGAGCACGTACTGCACCCAGAGCGTGATCGACACGCCGGGTCGGTCGTCGCGCGGGCCGTGGTCGCTGGCGGCGAGGTAGAGCAGGTGCGCGGCGAGGCCGACGTCGTTGACGCCTTCACTCGTGGCGAGGTCCCAGAACGTCATCGCCAGGCTGCGGTGGCGTGACGTCCACCTCGCGGCACCGTCGACGGCGCCGTCGCGCGCGACACCCACGGGCAGGTGCCACAGCCGCGGCTCGTCGCTGACCTCCCAGTCGAGCGTGCGCCCGACGACCTGGGCGGTGTGATTGGTGTTCCAGAAGACGCGCGTGCACACGGCCCGTCGTCAGTGGTCAGACAGCACCGATGCCAGCGGCCTCGTTCTTCTTGCGCCACTCGTCTCGCGACATGCGGGTGGTGTCGACGTCGGTGGCCTTGGCGCGCAGTGCACCCACCGTCGTCTCTTCCTTGGGCATGTGCTTGAAGGGGTCCCAGTCGAAGAAGCGGCAGGAATTCTCCCATGTGATCGCGTTGATCTCGGCGTCGTCCGTGACACCCGCGTCGACGAACTCCTTCCAGGCGAACTCGGGCGACTCGGGCCACGTCGTGTCGGTGTGGGGGTAGTCGCACTCCCAGGCGATGATGTCCATCCCGATCCGGTGGCGCAGCTCGAGGCCAGAGGGGTCGGTGATGTAGCAGGCGAGGATGTGGTCGCGGAACACGTCGGACGGCTTCTTGCCGCCGAAGTCGTTCTCGAGCCACGCCTGGTTCTCGAAGTGGCGATCGGCGCGGTCGAGGTAGAAGGGGATCCACCCGATGCCGCCCTCGGAGAGCGCGACCTTCAAGTCGGGGAACGCGCGGAGCGTGGGTCCGAACAGCAGGTCCTGCGCGACCAGCGCGGTGATCTGGGCCGAGAGGATGATCAGATGGTCGATCGGGGCCTCGGGTGCTTTCTGGATGAGATCGAACCCGGCACCGATGTGCAACGAGAGCACGGTGTTGGTGTCGGAGAGCGCCTGCAGCATCGGGTCCCAGTGGCCCGAGAGGAAGCTCGGGAACCCCTGTACGTGCGGCGCCTCGAGGAAGCTGATCGAGCGGTTGCCCTTCTTCGCAAGGCGGTGCACCTCGGCGACCGCGAGGTCGACGTCCCACATCGGAACGATCCCCTGGGGGATGAAGCGCCCGGGGTACTCACCGCACCACTCCTCGATGGCCCAGTCGTTGTAGGCCTGCAGCATCACCAGGGACAGTTCCTTGTTGCCCGCTTCCGTGAACGTGCGGGCGTTGAAGCCGGCCATCGTCGGAAAGCACATCGAACCCAACACGCCGTTCACGTTCATGTCGCGCACGCGCTCGTGCACGTCCCAGCACCCGGGACGCAGCTCGGAGAACGAACCGGGGTTGAAGCCCCACTCCTCACGCGGCCACCCCACGGTGGCGGCCATGCCGAACGGCGTGGCGGTGGACTCGCCCTGGAAGGTCCACTCGTCGATGCCCTGCGCGTTGCGGACGATCTTCGGCGCCTGGTCGAGCCACTTCGCCGGCAGGTGATTCTTGTACATGTCCGGCGGTTCGATCATGTGGTCGTCGATGCTGACCAGGATCATGTCGTCCATCTGCATGGCAGACGTCCCTTCAGGGTGGCGGTCTCTCGGCGCAGTTTGGGCGGAGCCCAAAAACTGTACCCCCGGTGCGCAGCGACGCCAGCGGCGGCGAGACTGTCGGGACCGACGAGGGAACGGAGACGGTGATGCCGGGTGCCACGATGTTCGACTTCCAGCCGGGGCAGGCCGAGGCGATGGTGCGCGGCATCGCCTCGGCGGTCGGCGGCGACACCGGGCTCACCCCCACCCAGACCAGCGTGCTCGGCGCCATCTCCAAGTACCTGTTCGACCTCGACACGCCGATCGGCCAGCTCGATCCGCTGAGCGCCCCGGACCTCGCGGCTGCACTCGATCCGGTGCTCGCTCGCGGTGCCGTGCGCGGGATGGTCACGCTCGAGATCGTCGCCGAACCGGTGACGCCCGAGCTCGTGGCGCGCGTCGACAGCTACGCGAAGACGCTCGGCATCGACGAAAACATGCTGCAGGTGGCGCGCGACTACTCGCAGGGCGCGATGGAAGTTGCGCAACAGGACTACTTCCGCAACTCGTACGTGATGGAGTACTACACGAAGCACGGCAACGACGGCTCGTTGCACCGGACGGTGCGCGAGCCTGACGACAGATCGCCGCTCGATCCCGCCCTCGAGGCGAAGTGGAAGACGCTCGAGTCGTGTGCCGAGGGTTCGCTGGGCCGCACGGTGTGGGACTTCTACCAACGCCGTGGGTTCACGCTCCCGGGTTCTCCCGGTTCGGTCGACCCGCTGCTCGCGCAGCACGACTTCGTGCACTGCGTCGCCGACTACGGCACCTCGGCCACGGGCGAGATCGAGGTGTTCTCGTTCATCGCCGCGTCGATCCCCGACGCCAGCGGATTCACCTACCTCGTCGTGATCCTCGGGCTGTTCGAGACCGGCAACGTCGCGCTGGTTCCCGGTGTGGCGACGGCTTCACCCGGCCACCTGCAGCTGCCGGGCGGTACCGAGCGCATGGGTGACGCGATTCGACGCGGACTGCTGCTCGGCCGCGACGTGATGGGTGGGATCGACTGGTTCGAGTACGTGGACGATTCGCTCGACGACGTCCGGTCGAAGCTCGGCCTTGTCCCGAAGAGCGCCGACGCGATCGCGGCGGGGTCCCTGTCGGCGGATGACCCGAACGCGGTGTTCGGCAAGTCGAATTGAGAATGCGAGTCAGCGGTTGGTCGCGCCGGTCAGACCACCTTCGTGGAGGTCGACCGGCTGCGCGCTCTGGCCGCTGACGATCTTGGCCATGAGCCACTCGCCCGCCTGCACCGGCGGGTAGCGCGGCGTCTCGCCGTCGGCCACGCACGACGGGATGGCGCTGAGCATGACCGATGGGTCGCCGTCGAGGAAGCGGGCGATCGAGCGGCGGCGCGCGATGCCGTCACCGGGTGACGGCGGCAGGACGCGGTGCATGGTGGAGACCCACCGGTCGTTGGTCCACATCGCGAGCATGTCGCCGAGGTTGCAGACGATCGAGCCCTGCGGCGGGATGACGTCGTGCCACGCACCGCCGCGCAGCACCTGCAGACCCGGCACCGGATCGGCGACGAGCAGGGTGGCCATGCCGTAGTCGGTGTGGCCTCCGAGTCCGGGTTGGTCGGGCAACGGTTCGTACCCCGGACCGCGCAGGTAGTGATTGCAGCGGGTGGTGACGACGGCGCGTTCTGCTCGTTCGACCAACCACGCCTCGGGGAGCTCGAGCGCCAGGGCCATCGCGCGCAGCACCACGTCGGCGACGTCGTGGAGCGCGTGCTCGAGCGCGCCGACCGCAGCGCGCAACGACGGCGGCGAGTCGGGCCACACGTTCGGTGGGAACCAGTCGCGGTGGTCGTCGAAGAACGCGTCGGTGGTGTCCTCACGCCCGACCGAGAACGCCTCCATGAGGTCGGGCGGCGACTCGCCACCCGCGGCGTACGCTAGGGCCTGCGCGCCGTAGGCGGTGTAGCCGATCATCCCGTCGGACTCGGGTGGCGCGACCGAGCGCTGCTTCTCCTCGAGCGGGAGGTCGAAGAACGCCTGCCACGCGTCGAACGCGTCGTCGATCGCGGTGGGGTCGACGCCGTGGCCGGTGAGGAGGATGAACCCGCTGTCGCGCCCGGCGCGGTCGAACGCGTCCGCCACCGCGGCGCGATCGGCGGCGTCACCGCCGCGGAAGGGTGCGAGGTCGATCTCGTGGACGGGCAGATCGCGCATCGTCACAGCCGACCACATCGCTCGCCGACATGGGTTACGAGGGTGTGAACCTCATCCCGGCGCCGGACGGCTCCGAAGCACGAGGTGGGGCGGGCTCGCGCCGTCCTCGGCGTCGAGTACGCGCTCTCCGACCATGCGCTCCACACCCTCGGCCAGGAACACCGTGGCTTCGCCCGCGTGCACGACGGTGTCGGAGGGTTGCGGGCTGGCCACGAACGCGATGCCGAGCGAGCGGGCCTTGCCGTCGTCCGCCGACGCCTTCGGCGCGATGCGCAGCCCGCCGGTCGCCGGCACTTCCCGTACTCCGCACTCGGCGGCGATGACGGACGCGGCGTGTTGGGTGATCTCGAGCATCGTCATGAGTCGTTGCTTCCTTCGGTGGTCAGTGGTGGGCGAGCACTTGCACGTCGGCGGGACACCCGTCGATGCCGATGCCGGTCTCGAGCGTCTTGACGACGGTGGAGTGGTCAGCATGAGCCGGGTCCTCCACGGCGTCGGGCCACCGCTCGACGGTGAGCACGGCGTCGGGGACACCGTCACCGTCGAGATCGAGATACCGCACGCCTTGTGTGATCGTGTGTGTGTCCATGGGATCCTCCTCGGGGTACCAAGTGATGATCCCCACCACGTGCACTGATCCCGCGCCCAACGTGTTGTGGTTCCATGACGGTTCGCATCACGGTGCGGCGAGGGCGTAGTCGTCGCGGGTGACGGGACGGCTGGTCAGGCGTCCGTCGCCACGCGGCACCTCCGCCGGATCGCCGTCGACCTCGAACTGGACCCGATCGACGCCAGGGACGGCGGTGACGCTGTAGACGAGTTGTGCGATCGCCAGTGCGCGCTCGTCGCCCGCCGACTGCGCGGCGCCGACGCCTGAGAGCTCGACGGTGGCAACACCATCGGCGATCCGGACGGCATCGACGGTGACCTCGGGTGGCAGCAACGTGCGCAGGCCGGCGTCGGCTTCGGCCGCGGTGGGGCCCTTCGTCAGCTGCGTCAGTCGCTCGACCAAGCCCGGCTGGTTCCGAGCTGAGCGCGCGACCGCTTGCAACCGGTCGTCGGCCACGAGGAAGATCGTGTACGACGCAGTGTCGCTCGCGTCGGTGGTGGTCGGAGTGTCGGGGGATCGTCGGTCGAGATCGAACGGCACGTCGGCGCGGTTGATCGCCCGCGGTTGGGATTGGGCGTCGACCCCACACGCGCTGATGCCACATGTTGCACACGCGATGAGCGCGACCGTGACGAACCTGCGTCTGCTCACGCGTCCTCCACCGGAAGTTCGACGACGAAGCGCGCGCCGTCGCCCGGGCTCGCGTCCTCCACCCAGACCCGGCCTCGCAACAGCCGAACGTGTTCTGCGACCAGCGCGAGCCCGAGCCCGGTGCCCGAACTGCCGTCGCGCCGGCCGGCCGCCGCGCCCCGGAAGAAGCGTTCGAACACCTGCTCGCGCTCGTCGGGCGGCACGCCGCGGCCCCCGTCGTCGACCGTGATCCGCACCACGTCGAGCCGGCGTGAGACGGCGACGCCACGAATCCCGGATCCGTGCTGCTGGGCATTCTCGACCAGGTTCGTGAGGACGCGGCTCACCCGTCGCTTGTCGGTGAGCACCGGCGCGGCGGCGAGACGCGGGTCGATCTCGACCACGAAGTCGCCCGGCCTCGTCAGCCCGACCGCGTGCAGCACGAGCTCGCCCATGTTGACCGGCTCCAGCGCGAGCGCGTCGACTCCTGCTTCGGCGCGTGCGAGCTCGAGCAGCTCCGACACGAGCCGCTCGAACCGTTGCACCTCGCCGCCGATCAGCTCGATCGGCTCACGCAGGTCCGGTGGGACGTCGGTGGCGCGACGTTCGAGCACCTCGGCGGAGGCGCGCAGCGTGGTCAGGGGCGATCGCAGTTCGTGGCTCACGTCGGATGCGAAGCGAGCGTCGCGTTCCATGCGGTGTTGGAGTGCCTCCACCATCCGGTTGAACGATTCGACGAGTGGGTCGAGGTCGGGATCGCCTCGGGTCTCGAGTCGCTGCGAGAGGTCGCCGTCGGCGATGGCTGATGCGGTGGTGCTCACGTCGCGCAACGGCGACAGCACGCGGCGCGCGGCCCAGACGCCCAGGAGCGCGGCCGCGATGGTCGTGATGGCGGCGGCACCGAGGAGTGCTTCGCGGATCACGTCGAGGGTGTTGGCCAACTCGCTGAGGACTACGATCTCGAAGTACTCCGCGTCCAACGACGGGAGACGCACCCCGACGACGAGGGCAGGTCCGTTGGGAGTGGAGATCCGTTGGTGGGCCGCGGTACCACTCGCGACGAGTGTGCGCATCGCGGCGGGCACGTCGTCACGTCCGAGCGCGACCGAGGTCCCGTACCAGGTGCCGGAGCGGTGGAGCACCACGCTCGAACCGGTCGGCACCTCCAGCGCCGCCAGAGCGTCGGGCACCGAGCGCGGAGCACCACCGAGCGAGCCGCGCAAGGCCCGTGCGTTGAGGAACGCCTGACGCTGGGCGGTGCGCTCGCGTTGCGCGACGAGATAGCGCTTCGAGAACGAGTAGGTGCCGAGCGCGAAGGCCGAGGAGAGCACGAGGCCGCCGATGGCGAACGTCGCGACGACCCGGAACCGCAGCCCCCGGCCGCGGACCCCGGACGGCGACGTCACAGCCGGTTCATGCGGTACCCGAGCCCTCGGACCGTCACGACCATCTGGGGATCCGACGCGTCGCGTTCGATCTTGGTGCGCAGCCGGCGCACGTGAGCGTCGACAAGCCGACCGTCGCCCAGGTAGTCGTAGCCCCAGACGCGGTCGAGCAACTGCTCCCGGCTCAACACGATGCCGGTATTGCGCGCCAGCTCGCACAACAGCCGGAACTCGGTCTTCGTCAGCTGCACCTCGGTGTCGCCGCGCAGCACGGTGCCGGCGTCGGGCGCGATCTCCACCTCGCCGAAGCGGTAGGTCGTCCCGCGCACTTCGCCGGGTGTGAGGCGACGGAGCAGCGCGCGCATGCGCGCCGCCAGCTCCTTCGCCACGAAGGGCTTGGTCACATAGTCGTCGGCGCCCGCCTCGAGCCCGGCGACGACGTCGTGCGTGTCGGAGCGTGCCGACAGGATCAGAATGGGGACGTCGCTCTCCTGGCGCAGCGCACGACACACGTCGAATCCGTTGATGTCGGGCAGCATGAGGTCGAGGAGCACGATGTCGATCGCGCGCGTCGCGAACTCGCGTCGGGCCTCCTCGCCCGACCCGACATCGATCACTTCGTAGCCCTCGCCGTCGAGGGCCATCCGGATCGCCGAACGGATGCGCGCGTCGTCCTCGACGACGAGCACGACGGGGTTCACACCTTCAGTGTTACCGACCCGTCGACGGTGTACTCCACCACCTCGGGGGCGATCCCGACGCGGAACTGGAGGCCCTCGCGTACCCGGGCGCCCAGCTCCGCGCACGACGCCAGGGCCCGGACGCCCGAGTTCGAGCAGGCCCGGAGCTTGCGGAGGTCGATCTCGACGTGGCGACTCGTCCCCGGCGTGCCGATCGCGACCTCCACGAGTTCGACCAGCGTGCGGGCGGCCTCCGGGTCGAGGTCGCCGTCGACGGACACACCGACGACGCCGTCGTCGCGTGCGTCGACACTGAACCGGCATGAGCCGGGACGGGCCGGGTGCGTGGAAGGCGTGCGTTCGGGCATGGCAGCACCCTCCCTCGTCCAGGTTGCAGTCGCATGACGGAATCACGCGATTCGTTCGATCGTCGGACTTCGTCACGGAACCGCAACCTGGGGATGGCACGCTCCTGACCTCGACCTGCTCTCGTCACAACGGAGCGTCTCAACGTGGAGCACCCCACCGCCATCACCACTGCCTGCACGCAGCGCCGGCGACGAATCGCGAGCCGGCGCCGATCGTGCCCGGTTCGGACTGCGTTGTCGGTCGGGCCTGGACCTCGTGGGGGGCGAGGTCCGGGCCCGACCGGGGGGTTCGACGCGAAGGTGCAGCGGCGCGTGCTCGTAGCGAGCGCGTGCACCATGTTCGGGAGTGTGGTCCTAGCGTTGAGCGGTGGCTGGTAGCACGCGGGTCCGGCGACGGCCGGACCGATCCAAGTCCCTTGCCGTTGTCGTGGCCCTCGCGCTGGTCGGCATCGTCGCCGTATCCGCGGAGGCGGAGGACGGCCAGAGCCGACGCGGCCTGGTCACCACCACGCCGGCAGCGTCGCCCGGCTACACGCTCTTCGCGCCGCTCGAACTCGAGCGCACCTATCTGATCGACATGGACGGGCACACCGCCCACACCTGGAAGACCGACACCCGTCCGGGACTGTCGCAGTACCTGCTCCCGAACGGCCACCTGCTGCGCGCCGGCAACCTCGAGCTGCAGAACGCCTTCAAGGACGGCAAGGGCGCCGGCGGGCGCGTCGAGGAGCTCGACTGGCAGGGCAACCTCGTGTGGCGCTTCGACTACGCCAGCAGTGCGCACATGCAGCACCACGACGTCGAGCCCATGCCGAACGGCGACGTGCTGCTGATCGCCTGGGAGCGCAAGGACGGGGAGCAGGCGCTGGCGGCGGGGCGTTCGCCCAAGCTGCTGCCCGACGGTGAGCTGTGGCCCGACTCGGTGGTGCAGTACCGCCCGTCGACCGGCGAAATCGTCTGGGAGTGGCACGCGTGGGACCACCTCGTGCAGGACCACGACCCCACCAAGGCGAACTTCGGCGACGTGAACCTCCACCCCGAGAAGATCGACCTGAACCACGTGCTCGAGGGGAACAAGGGCGAAAAGGACTGGAACCACCTCAACGGCGTCGACTACGACCCCGAGCGCGACGAGGTCATCCTCAGCTCGCGGTCGTTCAGCGAGTTCTGGATCATCGACCACGCGACGACGACCGAAGCGGCGAGCGGACCGGCCGGCGACCTCCTCTTCCGCTACGGCAACCCGGGCACCACCAAGGCGAAGGGGAAGCGCACGCTCTTCGTGCAGCACGACGTGGAGCGGATCCCCGACGGTCTGCCCGGTGCGGGGACGATCCTCGCGTTCTCCAACGGGTTGCCCGAGACCCGCCCGTACTCGTCGGTCGAGCAGATCACGCCCCGGATGGTCGACGGTGAGTATGTGCGCAACGACGACGGCACGTTCGCGGCGGCAGTCGAACGCGTGTACCCGTTCGCGTCGAGCGAGCGCTTCTTCGCCGCGATCATCTCGGGGGCACAGCGCATGCCGAACGGCAACACCCTGATGGCCGACGGCCCCCACGGCCGGATCGTCGAAGTCGACGAGGCTGGCTCGGTGGTCTGGGAGTACGACAACCCGCACGGGAAGGTTGGTCCGAACACACCGAAGCAGAGCGGCGCGGGCGAGCCGATCGAACCGGAATGGCTGTTCCGGGCGCTGCGCTACCCGAACGACTACCCGGGTCTCCTGCTGTCCGGCGTGGGATCCTGAGCCGCGGCGGACGCGGCGCGCAGCACCCGGTCGGCGACCTCGTCGGCATCGCCGGTTGCGCTCACCTGCACGACGTCGTCGCCGAGCTCGAGGGTGGCGAGCTGGCTCGGGAGCAGCTCGGGTCTGGCGAAGTGGCCCGCGCGCGACGCGAGCCGGTGGGCGAGCTCGTCGCGATCGACGTCGAGGTCCACGAAGACGAGGCCGGGAACTCCGTCGCGGAGGACGTCGCGGTAGGCGCGCTTGAGCGCGGAGCAGGCGAGCACGACCGGACCGTCTCCGGCCTGACCGACTGCCGCGCGCACTCGCCATAGCCACGGCAGACGTTCGGCGTCGTCGAGCGGGCGACCCGCGTGCATCGCCGCGATCGCCTCCGGGCGGTGCAGGTCGTCGGCATCGACGAACGGCGCGTCGAGCTTCGCCGCGACGACACGACCGATGGTGGTCTTGCCCGAACCCGTCACGCCCATGAGCACGATGCGGGGTCCGGTCACCCGTCCAGACTCGCGCTCGCGGCGAGGTACGCACGCCACCCGCCGTGCTCGGTGATGTCGGGCGCGTCGTCGATGGCATAGGGCTCGCAGACGAAGCCCGGGACCTCGGAGCCGTCGGCCAGTTGGACCTTCCCGATGCCGAGGGGCGCGGGGATGGCGGCCACGAACTCGCCGAATCCGGCGGTGTCGATCGCCCACACCTCGACGTCGATGGCGGCACCGCGGCCCGGCGTCCGCACGAGGCCCGGCTTGGGCGGCGTGGTGGCGAGCGCGTAGAGGCGGTACTCGTCGGCGGTCGCGGTGCTCGCGCACAGGACCGCGCCCCGATCGGTGAGCTGGTGGTTCAGGGGCTGGCCGGTGAGGTGCGCGCCGACCACCGCGATCCGGAGCGGACGCGTGGCGAGCTGCGCGTCGGACGGGTCGGACGGGTCGGACGGCACCGTGGCTTCGGCCGACGGCTCGAGCGTTGCGGCCGGTTCGACGACGAACGCAGGTGCGAGCGCGAGGAGCGCGCGTTCGCTGGCACCCGGTCCGACCAGGGTCACGCCGAACGGCAGGCCGCTGGACCGCCGGCCCGCGGGAACGGAGAGCGCGGCGAGGCCGAGCGGGTTCACGAACGCGGTCAGCTGGCCGAGCTCGACGCTCGGACCCATGAGGTCGGCGAGCGACTCGGCGAACGTGGGGATGCGGGCCACGGTGGGGACGATGAGCGCGTCGACGCGCGACCACCACGCGCGCGCGACGGCGTCGCGTTGGGCCCGGAGCGACGCTCTCGCGCTCAGGAGCTCCGAGGCGTGGAACTCGCGTGCGCGTTCCACGATGGCGAACACCGCAGGGTCCAGGGCATCACGGTGCGCGAGCGCGAACTCGCCGAATGCGGCGTACCGCTCCGCGACCAACGCGCTGCCGTACAGCAGCGCGCCGGCGTCGTACATCGGCGCCGCGTCGACCTCCTCGACCGCGCACCCGAGCGCGATGAGTTGTACGACGACACCCTCGAAGCACGCGCGCGCGTCGTCGTCGCCGTGCCAGTCGATCGGCGTGGGGATCCCGAGGCGTAACGGTGGCGCCACGGGTCCGGGCATGGCGATCCGCCACACGTCGTAGACGGTCTCGGCGTCGGCCGCGTTCCCGGTGAACACCGAGATGCAGTCGAACGACCGCATCGCCGGCACCACTCCCTCGTTCGACAGCACGCCCGGCGCGGGCTTGGCACCGACGATGCCGCAGAGTGCGGCGGGGACGCGGCCGGAGCCGGCGGTGTCGGTGCCGAGCGCGAACGGCACCTCGCCGGTGGCGACCACGATCGCAGAGCCGGAGCTCGATCCGCCCGCGATCAGGTCGGGATCGAGCGGGTTGCGGCACGGGCCGTAGCGCGGTGCACGCGTTCCGACGAGCCCGGTGGCGAACTGGTCGAGGTTGGTCTTCCCGGCGAACACCGCGCCGGCCGCGAGCAACTGCTCGACGACGGGCGCCGACGCCACCGGCACGTAGGCGAACTCGGCGCACCCGGCGGTGGTCGCCACCTCGGCGACGTCGATGTTGTCCTTCACCGCGAACGGCACGCCCGCGAGGGGCAGGTCGGCGCCGGCGGCGAGGGCGGCATCGATCTCCGCGGCGCGTGCCCACAGCGCGTCGGGCGACGGCTGGCTGATCCACGCCGCCGACTGCGGCGCGCGCGAGCGTCGGGCGAGGAGCTCGCGCACGACCGCGGCCGCGCCCTCACGTGCCGCGAGGTCACGGGCGTCGACGATCGGCCAGGGGGTCGGTTCACGCATCCGCGACCACCACCACGAGCGGCGTGCCCGCCGCGACGAGCGCGCCCTCGTCGCACACCAGGCGCACGACCGTTCCGCCGATGGGGGTCGCGACCGACGACTCCGTCTTCATCGCTTCCAACACGACCACCGGCGTGCCCGGGCCGATCCGATCACCCTCGCTCACCAGCAATCGGGCCACGCAACCGTGCAGGGGCGCCTCCACCACGAACGCACCGTCGGGCAGCACGCCGAGGTCGTGCTCGCCGGCGGCTACGGTCGGTTCCACCGGTTCGCCCCCGCGGGTGAGCTCGCCCGACTCGGCCCAGCGCGCGCGTTCGTCGGCGAACGCGGCTTCCCGCCGGGCGCGGAACGCAGTGATCGACGGCGTGTGCTCGGCGAGGAACGCGCGGTGCTCGGCGCGTGAGAACGTCCCGGTGTCGATGCGGAGGTCGAGGCGGCCCGCCGACGCGTCGGCGCGCAGGTCGAGGAGCTCGTCGGCGCCGACCGGATACCAGCGGATGCGGTCGAAGCAGCGCAGCAGCCACGGTTCGATCGCGGTGGTGTGCCGGGCCCGGCCGTACGTGCTCCACACCGGCACGGTACGACCGACGAACTGGTAGCCGCCCGGACCCTCCATCCCGTAGATGCAGAGGTACGCACCACCGATGCCGACGGCGTTCTCGGGCGTCCACGTGCGCGCGGGGTTGTACTTCGTCGTGACCAGTCGGTGACGAGGATCGACCGGCACCGCGACCGGCGCGCCGAGGTACACGTCGCCGAGGCCGAGCACGAGGTAGTCGGCGTCGAACACGATCTCGCGCACCGCGTCGACGTCGTCGAGACCGTTGACCCGGCGGATGAACTCGATGTTCCACGGGCACCACGGCGCGTCGTCGCGCACGACCCGCATGTAGGTGGCGATCGCCTCGCGTGTCGCGGGGTCGTCCCACGACAACGGCAGGTGCACGACGCGGCTGTCGACGACGACGTCGTCGAGCGCGGGGAGCTCGTCCTCGGCGCGCGCGAGGAGCTCGACGACCGCGTCGGGCGTGTGGTCGACGGGGTCGAACTGCACCTGCAACGAGCGGATGCCAGGCGTGAGCTCGAGCGGGGTGAATGCGGGCTCCGCGGCGATCCACTCGCCGAGCGCGTGGGCCCGCAGTCGCAGATCGAAGTCGAGCATCATCGGCCCGTACTCCACCAGCACCGCGCCGTCGCCCTGGGCGCGGTACGTGACCTGCGGGGTGTCGTCGTGGGCGGGACGGGTGGCGAGCACGGTCGGTGCGGGTTCGGCGCGCGGGTTCGGCGCGCGGTCGCGACCGGTGCGGCGGGCGACGACGCGCTCGCGCGCCTCCTCCCGGTCGACGGAGACGAAGCGCACGCGGTCTCCGGGCGCGAGCTGCCCGAGCTTCCAGCGGTCGGCGGTGATCACGGTGACCGGGCACGTGAACCCGCCGAGGCTGGGGCCGTCGGGACCGAGGAGGATCGGCATGTCGCCGGTGAAGTCGACCGCGCCGACGGTGTACGGCGTGTCGTGCACGTTCGACGGGTGCAGCCCGGCCTCACCGCCGTCGGCGCGCGCCCACTCGATCGGGGGGCCGACCAGTCGCACGCCGGTGCGCGACGAGTGGTGGTGCACGTGCCACTCGGTCGCGTAGAACGCCTCGATCCCCGACGCGGTGACGAAGTCGGGCGCCGCGTGGGGACCGTCGACCACGGCCAGCTCCCACTCGTCGGTCAGTGCAGGGAGCGGTTCGCTCACCGGCGTCGCGAGCGGCAGCGAGCCGGTGTGGAGGCGCGGCAGCGAGCCAGGAAGGAGGTGCAGCACGTCGCCGGCGCGCAGCTCCCGTCCGCCGTGGCCACCGAAGTTGCCGAGCGTGAACGTCGACGCCGAACCGAGCACGTCACCCACGTCGAAGCCGCCCTGCACGAGCACGTACCCGCGCAGACCCGGACCCGAGCGGCTGCCCAGCGCGAGCACCTGGCCCGCGCCCACGGGCACGGCGACGTGACGGGCGACGGGTTCACCGTCGAGCGTCGCGCGCATCTCCGCCCCGGTGACGCACACGACGGTGTCGGCGGCGAACCGCAGGGTGGGCCCGGTGGCGGTGCACTCCAGCCCCGGTGCGCCGGGCGCGTTGCCGAGGATGCGGTTGCCGAGCGCGAACGAGCGGTCGTCCATCGGTCCGCTCGGCGGCACGCCCACGTGCCACAGGCCCACGCGCCCGGGCAGGTCCTGCACGGTGGTGGCACCACCGACGATCACGTCGACGGCGCGGCGCCCGTACCGGTGGCATTCGAGGGTCGACGTGGTCACGGTGCCGGCCCGGAACGCGGGCGCGTCGACGAACTCGGTGAGCAGGCCGAGGTTGGTCTCGATGCCGCGCACCATGGTGCGTGTCAGCGCGTCGTGCATCGCGTCGACGGCCGCGGCGCGCGTCGCGCCGTGCACCACGACCTTGGCGAGGAGCGGGTCGTAGAACGGCGGGACCTCGGTGCCCGGACGGACCCACGTGTCGACGCGCACCTGGTGTGAAGAGACTGGGTTGGGAGAGGAGGTGGTGGGCCACGACGCGTCGGTCACCAGCCCGGGACTGGGCACGAAGTCCCGCGCCGGGTCCTCGGCGTACACGCGCGCTTCGATCGCATGTCCGTTCGCAACCGGCGGGTCGACGGCCGCGGCGCGCACGAACGCGGTGTCGCCCGACGCGGCGCGCACCATCCACTCGACCAGGTCGATGCCGGTGACGGCCTCGGTGACGGTGTGCTCCACCTGGAGCCGGGTGTTCACCTCGAGGAAGTGGAACTCGCCGGTGTCGACGTCGAGCACGAATTCGACCGTGCCCGCGGAGCGGTAGCGCTCGGGCTCGAGCAGGGCGCGGGCGGCGTCGGCGAGGGCGGCTCGGGTCGCGGGCTCGAGACCCGGTGCCGGTGTCTCCTCCAGCACCTTCTGCCGCCGGCGCTGCGCGGAACAGTCGCGCTCGCCGAGCGTGACCACGGTGCCGTGGCCGTCGCCGAACACCTGCACCTCGACGTGCCGGGCGTTGGTGACCAGTCGTTCGAGGAACACTGCGGGGTTGCCGAACGCCGCCGCGCTCTGCTGCATGGCCCGTTCGAGGGTCGCCGGGAGTTCGGCGGCCTCGGTGCACGCGAGCATCCCGATGCCACCGCCGCCGGCGACGCTCTTGACCAGGAGGGGGAAGCCCACTGCAGGCGCGGCCGCCACGGCCGCGTCGACGTCGACGAACGCGCCGGTGCCCGACGGCAACGGCACGCCCGCCGCGGCCGCGGCCGCGCGCGCTTCGTCCTTGGCGCCGAAGCGCCGGATCTGTTCGGGCGTCGGCCCGATGAACACGAGTCCGGCAGCTTCGAACGCGGCCGCGGCGTCGGCGTTCTCGGCGAGGAAGCCGTAGCCGGGGTGCACCGCATCGACGCCGTGCTCGCGCGCGACCGCGAGCAGCGCGTCGACGTCGCGGTAACCCGCGCCGGTGGCGGGACCGATCGGCACCGCGAGCGTCGCGAGGTCGCAGTGCATCGACGCCCGGTCGACATCGGTGAACACCGCCACCGACTCGATGCCCATGCGATCGAGCGTGCGGATGATCCGGCACGCGATCTCACCGCGGTTGGCGACCAGGATGCGGTGCACAGTCAGCGACTGATGACGACGCGGATCGGTGTCGGGTCGAAGCCGTTGCAGGGGTTGTTGATCTGCGGGCAGTTCGAGATGACGACGAGCACCCGCATGTGCGCACGGAGCTCGACCTCGAGCCCGGGCGCGGAGATGCCGTCGACGATGCCCAACGTGCCGTCGGCCTCCACCGGCACGTTCATGAACCAGTTGATGTTGCTGGTCATGTCGTGCTTGCCCATGCCCCGCCACGAGTGCGCGAGC
>DASXXX010000437.1:0-7972 GCA_036502765.1 Acidimicrobiia bacterium
GGCCCGATGCCGTGCGCGTGCAGGAGTCCGGCGACCCGGCGGGCGGCGTCGGAGAGCTCCGCCCACGTGACCTCGTGGGTGTCGTCGATGACCGCCACCTTCGGACCGAGCTCCGACACGTTGCGCTCGAGCAGGCGCGGCACCACCGCGTCGGTGTGGAACCCTGCCGCCCGGTAGCCCGCGACCAACTCGTCGGGGAACGGCGCGGCGGCGTAATCCAGCGTCATGTGGCGGACGCTACCTCTGCTCGGTGAAACTGCAGCGATGGACCCCTCAACCGTCATCGGCGTGCAGGATCTCTTCGCCCAGTACGCCCACACCATCGACGGCCGCGACTTCGACGGCTTCGGCCTGCTCTTCACGGCCGACGCCGACTACTCGCTCGCCGGCAACGCCCAACAGGGTCGCGCCGCGATCAAGGACTTCATGCGCAGCGTGATGACATCGCCCGGCGGCGCGCACATCATCACCAACGTCAGCGTTCGGAGCGACACCGACGGCTCGTGCTCGGCAGTCGCCGACTACCTCCTCACCCGTCGCCCCGAGCCCGAGACTCCCTTCGCAGTGATCGGTGTCGGCAAGTACGAGGGCACCGTCGTGCTCGACGACGGAACGTGGCGCTTCGCCGCGCTCACCATCACGCCGCAGTGACGTCGTTCGCCGAGCGGATCGCGCAGCTCGCCGCCGACGACGCCACCTCGCCCGTGGTGCGCGTCGTCGCGGTCGACGGCACCGAGACCGTCGTCACCTGGCCGGAGCTGCACCGCCGCTCCACCCAGATCGCCCGCGCGCTGCAGGAGCGCGGCACCACCGAGGGCGCACGGGTTGCGGTGGCGTTGCGCAACTCCCCCGAGTTCGTGATGACGGTCCTGGCCACCTGGAAGCTCGGCGCGGTGCCGGTCCCCGTGCGCTGGGACCTCCCCGACTGGGAGCGCGAGCGCGTGCTCGAGGTGATCGACGGCGTGAGCGTCGGCGTCGGCGACCTCGCCTGGCTGGAGTCGACTCACGACCTCGACCCGACGCCGCTGACGCCCGCGGTGTCGCCGATGACCAACGGCATCTGCAGCAGCGGATCGACCGGCTCACCCAAGGTCATCCTCATGGACAAGCCGGGCATCTTCGACGACATGACGGGCATGCCGTTCGCCAGCACCTGGGCGCCGGTCGCACGCCCCCAGATCGTGCTGGTGATGGCGCCGATGTACCACACCAACGGTTTTGCCACGCTGTTCAGCCTGCTCGCCGGCGACCACCTCGTGGTGCTCCAGAAGTTCGACGCCGCCCGCATCGTCGACCTCGTCGAGGCGCACGGCATCAGCACCTTCACCGCGACCACACTCATGTTGCAGCGCATCGCCGACCTGCCCGACATCGAAGCACGCGACCTCTCGAGTCTGGTGTGGTTCCTGCAGGGCGCGGCGGTGATCTCGCCGTCGTTGGTGCGGCGGTGGATCGACCTGGTCGGCGCGGAGAAGGTGTACCAGTCGTACGGGATGACCGAGGGCATCGGCCTCTGCGCGATCCGCGGCGACGAGTGGCTCGCGCACCCGGGCAGCGTCGGGCGCGGCTTCCGTGGCACCGAGATCAAGATCCTCGACGAGGACGGCAACCAGCTCCCCGATGGCGAGGTCGGCGAGATCTACATGCGCTCACCGAGCAGCGGCATGTTCCACTACATCGGTGGCGCGCCGCTCCCGCCCCGCACCGTCGACGACTTCTCCACCGGCGGCGACCTCGGCTGGCTCGAGCCCGAGGGCTACCTGCATATCGTCGACCGGCGCGTCGACATGATCATCACAGGCGGCGCCAATGTGTTCCCCGCCGAAGTGGAGACCGCGCTCATCGACCACCCGCAGATCGCCGACGTCGTGGTCGTCGGTCTCAAGGACGACGAGTGGGGGCGGCGCGTGCACGCCATCATCGAGGCCGCCGACCGCGACCATCCGCCGACCGACGACGACGTGCGCGCGTTCGCCAAGGAACGTCTCGCCGCGTACAAGGTGCCGAAGTCGGTGGAGTTCGTCGACGTCATCCCCCGCACCGAAGCCACCAAGGTGAGCCGCGCCGCGTTGATCGACGCCCGCGGGGGTTAGTGGTTCGTGTAGTCGATGTTGCCGGCGCCTTTGACTCCCACCGCGAAGCAGAAGCAGTGGATCGGTTGGTCGCCGATGGTGCGCAGGCTGTGCACCGCGTCCGGCGGGATGTAGATGAGGTCGCCGGGCGCGACGTCGCGCTGCTCGTCGCCGATGATCATCGTGCCCACGCCGGTCATCACGAAGTAGAACTCGTGCGTCGGGTGCGTGTGCGGGAACACCTCGCCGCCCACCGCGACCTCGAACTCGTTGGCGAGCTCCAGGTAGCCGCCGTCGGTGATCGCCTTCATCTCCTCGGGCTTGATGAGCCACCACACCGGCACCGTGCCGTTGTGCTCGACCTCCGGCTCCACCGACACCACGTTGCGGACGTCCACTGCTGCTCCCCTTCTCGGTGCGGATGAGGTCACTCTGCTCGTAGGACTTCGAACACGATGCCACCGACCTCGGCGAAGAAGAACCGGATCGAGCCACCGTCGTGCCACTCGGTCAGCTGCACGTCGGTGCACGGGATCTCGTGCTCGACGCACCGCGCGTGCGCGCCCTCGAGGTCGCGCGTGCCGATGGCGACGCCCCACACCTTGGGCTCGTCGCCCTGGAAGATCTGGAACTGGCGACTGCTCGAGTCACCCGTGATGTGGCCACCCATCGCCTGCGTCGGGCCGCGGAACGCCATGATGCTCTCCATGGTCAACGCACCGTCGGGAGCGCGTGCGGGCCCGCGCACGTCGGCCGGCGGCTCGTAGCCGTCGAGCGATCCGAGCGGCCAGCCCTCCGGGAGTTGGACGACCTCCTGCAGGAAGAGGTCGACTGCCGCGGGATCGGGTGTCACGATCTTGACGTGGTTGACGCGGTCCACTGGTCCCTCCTCGACGGCCATCTGCTCGACGGCCGGTGACGGCGAGGATAGGTTGCCGCCGGTGAACGCACCGGTCCTCGACGTCGACCTCACGCGTCACGACCTCTACCGCGGCGGCTTCCCGCACGAGCTGTTCCGCGGGCTGCGCGACGAGCACCCGGTCTGGCGGCACCCGAGCGCCACGCTCACACGGAGCCCCGACGGCATCGAGTTCTGGGTGGTGCTCGGTCACCCGGAGCTGCAGACGCTCGCGCGCGACTGGCGCACCTTCAGCTCGCTCGACGGCGCGAGCCTGTCGCCGACCGGCGACGAGCAGCGCGGCCACACGTTGGTGTCGGCCGACCCGCCGAACCACTCGCGCATGCGCAAGCTCATCAGCTCGGGCTTCACGCCCCGCATGATCCAACGACTCGACGAGCAGATCGCGGCGCGCACCACCCGCGTGCTCGACGCCGCGGCCGAGGCCGGCACGTGCAACTTCGTGAACGACGTCGCCTACCAGCTCCCCATGCACGTGATCGCCGACATCATGGGCATCCCCGACGCCGATCGACCCGACGTGTTCCGGTGGACCGACGTGATCATGTCGGCACCCGATCCCGAAGCCGGCGTCTCGAAGGAGGACTGGTTCCTCGCCGGCACGCAGCTCTACGAGTACGCCCGGGCGCTCGGCGAGGACAAGCGCGCCCACCCGACCGACGACGTCTGGAGCATCCTCACCACCGCCGAGGTCGACGGCGACGACGGCGAGACGTGGCGGCTCACCGCGTCGGAGCTCGACCAGTTCTTCCTCATCCTCACCATCGCCGGCTCGGAGACCACGCGCTCGGCGATCTCCGGTGGCCTGGTCGCCTTCCGCGACCACCCGGCGCAGTGGGAGCGCGTGCAGCGCGATCCGTCGGTGCTCGGCACCGCGGTGGAGGAGATCCTGCGCTTCACGTCGCCGGTGGCGTGCTTCGCCCGCACCGCGACCGACGACGTCGAGCTCGGCGACCAGCAGATCGCGGCCGGCGACCGCGTCAGCATGTGGTTCCCGGCCGCCAACCGCGACCCGCGCGCGTTCGAGCGCCCCGACGAGTTCGACGTGACCCGCGAGCACAACGCGCAGGTGGCGTTCGGGGGCGGCGGCGCGCACTTCTGCCTGGGCGCGCACCTCGCCCGCAACGAGATCCGCACGATGATCGGCGAGCTCGCGACCCGGTTCCCCGACGTCGAGATCGTGGGAGAGCCGTCGTACATCGTCGCCGCGCCCGAGCAGACCATCGCGGTGTCGCTGCGTGACCTGCCGGTCCGCCTCGCGGGGTAGACCGGAGCCATGACCAGCATTGCCGACGATCCGCGCCTCACCGCGTTCCTCGACACCACCGAGCGCATCACCGGGCCCGGCATGCCGTTCGAGATCGTCGAGGAGGACGTGCTCGGGGAGCGCCTCGACGTGTACGCCAACCGTGCGCGCTCGATGCGCGAGATCCTGGTCGGCGCCGACCGGTTCGGCGGCCGCGACTGCTACGTGTTCGGCGACGGATCGCGGCTCTCCTTCGACGAGTTGGTCCCCGAGGTGGCGTCGTTGGCAACGGCGCTGCGCGACAGCTACGGCATCGGTCCGGGCGACCGGGTCGCGGTGTGCGCGGCGAACTGCCGCGAATGGCTGATGACGTTCTGGGCCGTCGGCGTGCTCGACGCGGTGCTCGTGGCCATGAACGGCTGGTGGACCGGGCCCGAGATGCGCAACGCGCTCGCCCTCAGCGACCCGAAGCTGCTGGTGATGGACGAGAAGCGCCGCGCCCGCCTCGACGGCGATCCCGGTGTGCCGCTGCTGCTCACCGAGCACGACTTCGCCGGGCTCTTCACCCACACCTCCGACGGCACCTCCGCCACGCTCCCCGACGTGGCCATCGCCGAGGACGACCCGTTCATCCTGATCTTCACCAGCGGCACCACCGGCCGCCCCAAGGCCGCGGTGCTCTCGCACCGATCGGTGATCTCGTACCTGATGGAGCAGTCGTTCATCGCCGCGCGCGGCATGGCGATGGCGGGCACGCAGCGCTCGGCCGCGGCACCGCTTCCCTCGGACGCCCCCGAGGCGCCGAACGCGCCCCCGCCCACCGTGCGCCTCGCGCCCTACCCGCTGTTCCACGTATCGGGCATGTCGATGGCCGTCTCCACGGTGATGACCGGCGCCCCCACCGTGTGGCCGCTCGGGCGCTTCGATCCGGCCGACGTGCTGCGCCTCACCCGCGACGAGGGGATCTCGGTGTGGGGCGGCGGCACCACCCATGTGGTGCGCCTGCTCCAGCACCCCGACATCGAGACCATCGAGCCCGGTTCCATCGCGAGCATCGGCATCGGCGGCTCCGCGACTCCTCCCGACGTGCTGCGCCAGATCGAGGAGCGCTTCCCGCACCTCGCGGGCTCGACCTCGACCGGATACGGCTCGACCGAGACCGGCCTCATCAGCTGGGCGCCCGGGTGGATGCTGCAGGCCGCGCCCGACTGCGTCGGCCCGCTCATGCCCACCTCGCAGGCGCGCATCACCGACGACAACGGCACCGAGCTCCCGCCCGGCGAGGAGGGCAACATCGAGGCCCGCAGCTGGATGTCGATGCTCGGGTACTGGCAGAACGACGCCGCCACCGCCGAGACCGTGCGCCCCGGCCGCTGGATCCGCACCGGCGACTTCGGCCGCTTCGAGGACGGCATCCTCTTCATCGCGTCGCGCAAGCGCGACCTCATCATCCGCGGCGGCGAGAACATCTACCCGTTCGAGATCGAGCACCGTCTCGACGAGCTCGACGAGGTGATCGAGGCCGCGGTCTACGGCGTCGACGACCCCCTCTTCGGTCAAGTGGTGAAGGCGGTCGTGGTGGTCGCACCCGGCAGCTCCCTCACCGAGGAGGAGGTGCGCGCGTTCTGCGCGCTCACGCTCGCGTCCTACAAGGTGCCGGAGCAGGTCGAGGTGCGCACCGAACCGCTCCCCCGCACCGCCAACGGCAAGGTCATGAAGCAGGTCCTCGCCGGCCAAGTGGAGAACACCTTCATCGAGGAGTGACCCATGTCAGTCGACGTCGAGACCGACATCGCGATCGCACGACCGATCGAGGTCGTGGCTGCCTACGCGGCCGATCCGGTCAACGCTCCGGAGTGGTACGCGAACATCCGGACGGTCGAGTGGGTCACGGGGCCGGAGGTCCGCGTGGGTGCACAGGTCCGCTTCGTCGCCCGTTTCCTCGGGCGCACCCTGACCTACACCTACCAGTTCGTCGACGTCGTCCCGTTGGCCCGACTGGTCATGCGGACCGAAGAGGGCCCGTTCCCGATGGAGACCACGTACACGTGGGCGGCCCTCGATGAACACTCGACGCGCATGACGTTGCGGAACCGAGGCGAACCGGCGGGGTTCTCGAAGCTGGCCGCACCGTTCATGGAACCGGCGATGCGTCGCGCCAACCGCAAGGACCTGGTCACGCTGCGAAGCGTCCTCGAGGGTTCGGCGTAGCCTGCGCGTCGAATGGACCCACACGAAGCGACCCGACTCGATGCATCGCAACTGCACGGCCCCGTCGGGGACGACGGCATCGCCCCTGCCGACCGCGACGCGGTGTGCCGTCTGGCGCGCGCCTACGGCTTCGGCATCGACCACCGCGACGAAGCGCTGGTGCGGAGCCTCTTCACCGACGACGCGGTCGTCGCCGGCGCTCTCGGCATGTCATCCGCGTCGGAGTACGTCCCGAAGCTGATCGCCGGCGCATCCGAGTACGTCGCCACGCAGCACAACATCACCAACCAGTACGTCGGGCGCGCTCTCGACGATCATGCCGACCTCGTCGTGCACAGCTACGCGGTCGCGTTGCACTTCGATGCCGACGGCACCGACCTCGCGATGGGCGTCGAGTACCGCGACCGCGCCCGCCACAGCGCCCGCGGCTGGCTGATCTCCCATCGCAACACCGTCGCCGTCTGGCGTCGACCCGGCTGACGTCACGGTGGCCCCCGGCTGGCGGTGACGAGCTCGAGCCCATCGGGCAGGTTCGGGTTCCCCACCAACGCGAGCAGTCCGCGGGGGATCAACAGCCGGTGATGGGCGCGGCACACCGCGGCGAGGTTCGAGATCTCGTCTGGGCCACCCCAGGTGCTGGGCACCAGGTGGTGAGCCTGGAGACCTCTGCGTCGCGCGCAGCCCGGGATCCGACAGTGCGTGTCGCGCAACAGGACGGCGCGGCGCAGCTTGTAGGAGATCCCCGGCGTCGCCCGTCCGATCGCCAGCACCGCGCCGTCGTCGTCGACGAGCACGGGCTCGATGTTCGAGCAGTAACCGCGCCCGGTCGCGCCGCAACCACTCCGAGGAGTGGGTGCGCAGCTCGTCGACCAGCACGTCGAACATGCACTGATCCAATCATGGGGGTGTGACACTCATTCGTCCGATCACGGCGGGTTCCAACCCCGATCACCCCCGCAATCTGGTTGAATCCGCAAGCACTACGGTGGCCACCATGCGCATCGCGGTGATCACCGGCACCACCCGTGAGGGCCGCTTCAGCGGTCTCGTCGCCGAGTGGCTCACCGGTCACCTGGCCGAGCATCCCGAGTTCGACCTCGAGGGCATCGACCTGCGCGATCACCCGCTCCCCTTCTTCGACGGCATGGCGCCGGCCCGCACCGGGCGCGACTACCCACGCGACGACGTCGCCGCGCTCGGCAACGCCATCGACCGCGCCGACGGCTTCGTCATCCTCACCGGCGAATACAACCACGGCTACCCCGCCGTCCTCAAGAACGCCATGGACTGGACGTTCGTCGAGTGGCGCCACAAGCCCATCACGTTCGTCGGGTGGGGCAACGTGGGTGGCGCGCGTGCGATCGAACAACTGCGGCAGGTCGGAGTGGAGTTCGAGATGGCACCGCTGCGCCACGCGGTGCACATCCTCCCGGAGACCATGATCGCGGTGCGTCAGGCCGGTGACGACGCCGACGTCTCACTCCTGGCGCCGCTCGCACCGAAGCTCGACCTGATGATCGACGA
>DASXXX010000438.1:0-1999 GCA_036502765.1 Acidimicrobiia bacterium
CGAGGTCGCCGGGCACCAGACCACCCAGGCCCGGGCCACCCTGCGCCTCGACGACGTCGAGGTCCTCCTCACCGTTGCATCGCTCGGCACACGCGACGAGACGAGCCCGGGCCGCTGGGTGCAGCCCGCCGACGCCCCGCGTCCCGGCGCCGCCCGGCAGCTTCCGCCCGCGCCACCCGGCACCGAGTCGGTGCTCGACCACTACGAGATCCGCATCGCCACAGGACGCATGGGCGAGGAGCTCGACGGCACACCCGGCCCCGGCCGCTCCGTGCTCTGGTGTCGCCTCCCGGAAGGACGCCGTCCGGTGACCGCGGGAGATGTGGCGTTCGTCGGCGACCTGTTGATGCTCGGTCTGTCCGACGCGCTCGGGACGCCGACGACCGCCAACAGCCTCGACAACACGATCCGCATCGTGGAGCGCGCACCGACCGAATGGGTGATGCTCGACGTGCGGATCGACGCGACGACGCGGGGCTACGCGCACGCCGGTGCGCACCTGTGGACCGAGGACGGTGTGCTCCTCGGCATGGCGACCCAGACCCTGGTCCTCCGGTCCGCCGGACGACACGGCCAGTCCGCGAGGAGCACCCGCCGCATCGTCGGGGACGCCTGACCCGGCGAACGGCGTCGACACCGAGCCGAAATGCTGGGCTCGTTACGGTGCGTGAGGCAACGAGAGGGGGAAGCTCGTGACGGCTCCAGGCTGCCCGATGACCAGCGACGTCGACTGGTTGCAGCAGGACTTCCTCGTCGACCCGTACCCGAAGCTCGCGGCCATGCGCGAGGAGTCACCGGTCTTCTTCGACCAGGAGCTCGGCTACTACGTCGTCACGCGCTACGAGGACATCGAGCGCTGCCTGATCGACCGCACCACCTTCCTCGCGCAGGGTGCGTCGTCGCCCGTGTGGCCTCCGATCGAGGCGGCGCAGCGCATCCTCACCGAGCAGGGCTACAAGCGAGTTCCCACGCTCAACAACTCGGACCCGCCGCGTCACGGTCCCATGCGCAAGGCCGTGTTCGCGTGCATGTCGCGCGCGCGGCTCGCCGCCCTCGAGCCCGAGCTCCGCGAGTACGCGACCGAGCTCGTGACCGCGCTGGTCGAGAAGCCGGTGACCGACCTCGTCGCCGATCTCGCGTACCCCCTCCCTGGTCGGGCCGGTCTCGGGCTGCTCGGCATCCCGGTCGGGGACTTCGACCAGATCAAGGCGTGGTCGGGCGGACGGGTGCTCTTGACGTACGGACACCTCCCTCCCGACCATCAGGTGCAGGTCGCGGAGAACGTGATCGCGTTCTGGCACTACGTCGAGGGCTACGTCGCCGACCGCGACGCCGATCGCGGTGACGACTTCACCAGCGACATCCTCCGCTACCACGACGAGCGTCCCGACGAGGTGACGATCGACGACATCGTGAACATCGTCTACGCGATGGCGCTCGCCGGCCACGACTCCACCACCAACGCGATGGGCAGCATGTTGCGTCACCTGCTCGCGCACCAGGACCAGTGGCGCGCGGTCGTCGACGATCGGTCGCTGATCCCCAACGCGGTCGAGGAGGCGTTGCGGTTCGACGGTCCGGTGTCGGCGCACCGCCGCACCGTCGCCTTCGACACCGAGCTCGGCGGCGTCGCGATTCCCGCGGGCTCGAAGCTCATGTTGCTCTTCGCTTCCGCCGACCGGGATCCTGCGCACTTCCCCGAACCCGATCGGCTCGACGTGGGTCGCGACAACTCGGCCGACCATCTGAGCTTCGGGAAGGGCGTCCACTTCTGCCTCGGTGCGCCGCTCGCCCGAATGGAGATGCGCATGGCGCTCGAGCTCCTCACCGAGCGCGCGCCGGCGATGCGCCTCGTCGACGACCAGACGTTCCCGTACGTGCCGATCACGATGTTCCGCTCGCTCGAGCACCTGTACGCCGAGCCCCGGTGAGCGAGCAACCCGGCGCACGCGCCCTCGGGTGCTACGTGCTGCCGGGAGGCGTGCGCGACCCGCGACTC
>DASXXX010000439.1:0-7954 GCA_036502765.1 Acidimicrobiia bacterium
CGGTGCCTTCGAAGTAGAGCTCGAGCGCGCTGCGTACCTTGGCGCGCCCTCGGTGGAGCAGCACTCGTTGGTTGGTCTCGGTCACGCCGAGGGCGTTACAGACCTCCCTCGACGACCACCCGTCGACGTCCCGCAGTGTGAGCACCTCCCGCTGTGCAGGGGGGAGCCGCTCGATGGCGCCGGCGACGAGCGCCATGGTCTCACCGGCGAGGAGGCGCGACTCGGGTTGGTGCTCCCAGTCGAGCGGGAAGGACGCCCAGTGTCCAGGCCAGTCGGCGTCGCCCGGCGGACGGAACCGTTCGGCGGGGAACGTCGGCTCGGCGCCTTCGTCGAGTGCGTTCGACGCCGACGAGAAGGGGATGCTCCGGGACTCGCGCACCCCGCGGGTCCGGGCGATGTTCATCAGGATCCGGTAGAGCCAGGTCTTGACCGAGGATCGTTGCTCGAAGCGATCGATCGCCTTCAACACGGCCAACCAGGTCTCCTGCACCACCTCGTCGGCCTGGGCGTCGGTGGCCACGTACATGCGGGCCGTGCGGTGCAGGGAGCCGTGGTAGTGGTCGAGCATCCAGCCGAACGCGGCTTCGTCGCCGGCGCGCAGTGCCTGCACGAGCACCGCGTCGTCTGACCAATCTGACCCCATCCGGCGGACACGGTAACCCGACTCCGTAACGTTCGTGGTGCTCCGCGGACTAGGCACGATGGAGCAGAACGTCTCGTTCGCCAGCCTCACCGTGGTGCTCGGCATCGCCTTCGTCGTGCCGGTCGCACTGGGATGCGTGCCCTGGCTGCGCATCCCCGCGGTCGTCGTCGAGATCGTGCTCGGGATCGTGGTCGGACCGCAGGTCCTCGACTGGGCGCGCGTCGACGCGCCGGTCGGCATCCTCTCGGTGATCGGCCTCGCCTTCCTCCTGTTCCTCTGCGGGCTCGAGGTCGACCTGGACCGGCTGCGCGGCCGCGTCCTGCACCTGGCCGTGGTCGCGTTCGGCCTCTCGCTGGTGCTCGCGCTCGCGGTCGGCGCCGCGCTGGACATCGCTGGACTCGTCCGGAGCCCGGTGCTGGCGGCGATCATCCTGACCGCGACGTCGTTGGGGCTGGTGCTCCCGACCATCAGGGAAGGTGGCCGCGCCACGACCGAGTTCGGACAGCTCGTCTTCGCCGGCGCGACCCTCGGCAACCTCGTCTCCGCCCTGTTGCTCTCGCTGCTGTTCTCCCGCGACTCGAACGACGTCGGTACCCGGATCGTTCTTCTGGGCGGCTTCGCGGTCACCGTCGCGGTGCTCGTGATGGCGCTGAACCACCGGCGCGCGTCGATGCCGGTGTCCCGGTTGCTCGTGCGCCTCCAGGACACGAGCGCGCAGGTGCGGGTGCGCGGGGCGATGTTCCTCCTGCTGCTGCTCGTGCTGGCGGCACAGGAGTTCGGACTCGCCGCGATCCTCGGCGCGTTCGTCGCGGGCGCGGTGCTCAGCGTGCTCGACCGCGATGGCGTGCGCACGCACCCCTTGTTCCGCGTGAAGCTCGACGCCATCGGCTACGGCTTCGTGATCCCCGTGTTCATGGTGGCGGCCGGTCTGTTGTTCGACCTCGACGCGTTGGTCGACCAGCCGTCGGTGCTCCTGCGGGTGCCGCTCTTCCTGCTCGCATTGTTGATCGTCCGTGGTGTCCCGGCGCTCGTGTTCCGGCCGGTGCTCGGGACGAGGCGGTCGGTCGCCGCGGGCCTGTTGTTGGCGACTTCGTTGCCGTTCATCGTCGCGGCCACCGAGATCGGGCAGTCACTCGACGTCATCACGCGCGGGACGGCGGCCGCGTTCGTCACCGCCGGGCTCCTGTCGGCGTTGCTGTTTCCGCTCGTCGCCGATGCACTGCTGCGCGCCGACGCCCGGCGCACCGCTCAGGTCGCGGTCTGACTCGCATTCGCGACGGGGACGCCGAAGGCGCGACACCACACGAGCACCGTCCACCCGGGGCCGACGTCGGTGTCCGACGGGACCTCGTAGTACTGGGTGCCCTGGTTGCCACGGAGGCCGTCGAGCTCGACTCCGTCGCCGGGTGAGGTGCGGTCGGCGCCGGGGACGACGTACACCCGGTAGTCGGGGCCGGGTTCGATGTCGATGGCTTCGAGCGCGACCACAGCCGAGCCGTCGGCGCGTCGGTAGATCGCGGCGGTCCCGGTGGCGTCGTGGTCGATGCCGTGGAGCTCGCCAGTCGAGACCTTGACCGGACCCTGCGCTGCTGTCGTCGCCACCGCCGTGGACGGGGCCGTGGACGGAGTGGTGGAAGCGGTCGTCGGCGTGGTGGGCTCCGCGACGGCTGCAGGGAACTCCTCGACCACCTTGGTGTCGCGCAACGTCGGTATCACGAGGACGACGATCGCCGCGGTGGCGATCACGGTGAGGATTGCCGCGTCCCACCACTGGTTCTTGACGATGCGTGGCAGGAGCACCAGCGAGACGAGCAACCACCCGGCGAGGAGGAGCGCGTTCACCACGAGCGCGCGCGTGCTCTGCAGCGCAGAGGTGAACGCGTTGGGGTGCACGACGAGCATGACGAGCATCCCGCCGAAGAGCACGACCTGAGGGATCGCGAGCGGCGCCCAGCGGCGCCACGACGAGGTCACAGCAGTTCTGGGTCGGTGACGATCTCGACCATTGCGGGCCCGGGGTGTGCGAGCGCGTCCTTCAGCGCCCCGTCGAGGTCGTCGGGATCGGTCACGCGCGCGCCGTGGGCGCCGCACAGCCGGGCGTACTCGGCGAAGTCGGGATTGTGGAGGCTCGTCTGCCACACCTCGAAGTGAGCGGCGCGCTGCTCCTTCGAGATCTTGCCCAGCGACGAGTTGTTGAGCAGCACGTGCGTGATGTTCATGCCGTACTTCACTGCCGTGGTCAGCTCCGCGAGGTACTGGCCGAAGCCGCCGTCGCCGGTGACCGCGATGATCGTGCGGTCCGGATCGGCAGCCCACGCACCCATCGCAGCGGGAAACCCGAATCCGATCGACCCGAGGTACCCCGACATGAGCACCGCCTGGTCTTCACCACTCTCGAAGTAGCGGCCGAACGAGTAGGCGTGGTTGCCGACGTCGACGGTGAGCACCGCGCCGTCAGGGACGACTCGCGTCATGGAGTCGAACACCGCCGCCGAACCGATCCCCATCATCCGGTCGTCGGCGAGCCGGCGCGCCTTCTCCTCTCGCCAGATCGCCCAACGTTCGGCGATGTCGTCACGTTGGTCGACGCGATCGGGAGTCGAGGTGAGGCGGTCGCGCAGCAGCGCGGCGGTCACGCCGGCGTGCCCGAGCACGGGGACCGTCACCGGATGGAAGCGTCCGAGGGCCATCGGATCGAAGTCGACCTGCACGATCGGCTTGTACGGCGCGATGCCGGTGTGGTTCGAGAACGACGCGCCGAACACGAGCAGCAGATCGGACTCGTTCATGAGCCAGCTGGCGACGGGAGTTCCGCTGCGGCCGAGCACACCGGCGCCCAGCGGGTTGCGGTCCGACACCTGGCCCTTGGCCTTGAACGTGGTGAGGACCGGCGCACCCAATGCATCGGCGAGCTCGAGCACCGGCGCCATCTCGAAGCGCACACCATGACCGACGACGATCACCGGTCGCTGCGCGCCCTCGATCAGCGCAAGCGCGTCGTCGATCGACGACGCCGGTGGGACGACGTGGTCGTCGGCGACCCGGCCGACGGGGGACGAGGCCCGGGCGTTGTCGGGCGCGGGCAGCTCCTGCACCTCGTCGGGAAGCACGAGATGTGCCACGTCGCGCCCGACGATCGCGTGTTTGAGTGCGAGCGTCATGAGCTCCGCATGGTCCGATTCGGGCAGCACGGTCTTCGACCAGCTGGCGACGTCGGCGAACGCCGCGGTGAGATCGACGTCCTGGAACGCGCCGCGTCCCAGCACCTTCGACGGCACCTGCCCGGAGATCGCCAGCACCGGCGCACGGTCGACCTTGGCGTCGTAGAGGCCGGTGAGCAGGTTGGTGGATCCCGGTCCGGCGATGCCGAAGCACGCTGCGGATCGGCCGGTGAGCTTGCCGTACGCGCTGGCGGCGAACGATGCCGCGCCTTCGTGGCGGATGCCGACGAACGTGAGGTTGCCCGCCTCCTCCTGGCGGCGCATGGCGTCGGCGAAGCCCAGGTTGGAATGTCCGACCATGCCGAACACGTGGGTCACGCCCCACGCGACCATCGTCTCGACCATGACGTCGGACACGGTGCGGATGTGCTCCTCGTCGTCGGGCGCCTGCACATAGATGCCGTCGTCACGCACCTCGACGGGGAACCGAGCAGGAGCATCGGTGAAGCCGGGTGGCGGTGTGCCGGTCAGCGGGTCGTAGTCGTACCCGTGCCACGGGCAGCGGAGCCAGCCCTTCTCGATCGAGCCCTCGCCGAGCGGGCCGCCCTGGTGCGGGCACCGGTTGTCGAGCGCTGCGTAGTCGTCACCGACGCGCGTCAAGACCAGGCTGTGACTTCCGGCCGCCACGGTGCGCACGCGGCTGGGAGGAAGGTCGTCGAGGTCGGCCACCTTGTGCCAAGTGTGCAGTGTCGTGTCCACGCTCTCTCGTCCTCTGTACCCCACGAGTCGTTACACCGATCTCCGGCGCAGTCGTGTCCGACGGATGTCGGCGGCGACCACGGAGAGTCGTTCGTCGTGCAGGAGGGCTTGTTACAACGCGTGTGTAACGCCTGGACGTGCGTCGAGACAGTGTGCTCATGCACACCACTCAGATGTCGAGCCAGATGCACGACGCCATGGCCCCGCAGAGCAGCTGGGACTTCTCCGACCTCCGTGCGCTGTTCATCAATTGCACGCTGAAGCGATCGCCCGAAGCGTCGAACACGCAGGGGCTCGCCGACATCGCGATGGAGATCATGCGCCGACAAGGCGTCACCGTCGATGTGGTGCGCGCGATCGACCGTGACATCGCCACCGGCGTCTGGCCGGACATGACCGAGCACGGTTGGGAGCGCGACGACTGGCCGCAGATCTACGAGAAGGTGGAGGCGGCGCACATCCTGGTGCTCTGCACGCCGATCTGGCTGGGTGAGAAGTCGTCGGTGTGCACGCAGGTCATCGAGCGGCTCTACGGCAACAGCCACCTCCTCAACGACGCCGGGCAGTACGCGTACTACGGACGCGTCGGTGGGTGTCTCGTCACCGGCAACGAGGACGGCGTGAAGCACTGCTCGATGAACGTCCTGTACTCGCTGCAGCACCTCGGCTACGTCATCCCACCGCAGGCCGACGCCGGCTGGATCGGTGAAGCAGGCCCTGGTCCGTCGTACCTCGACCCGGGTTCAGGTGGGCCCGAGAACGACTTCACCAACCGCAACACGACCTTCATGACCTGGAACCTGCTGCACCTCGCGCGCATGGTCACCGACCGGGGAGGAATCCCGGCGCACGGCAACCAACGGGCTGCATGGGACGCCGGCGCCCGTTTCGACTTCCCGAACCCCGAGTACCGCTGACACGCGCATCCCCTGCGGCGGGTCGCGCCTCGAGGGCTTCTAGGGCATGAGACGCCATGGCCCGTCTCGCGGTCCTCGAGTTGCTGCCAGATGCCCACGGCGCGTCAGCGCACGGTGCGGAAAAAGCTCCGCACCTCGTTGACGAAGCGCGCGGGCTGCTCGAACGCGGCGAAGTGTCCACCGCGCTCGGGTGCGCCGTACCAGCGCAGGTCGGTGAAGCGGGTCCGGGCCCAGCGTTCCGACACGCCGAGGATCTCCTTCGGGAACGACGAGACGCCCGCGGGGCAGGTGACCGGTGCCATGTCGACCGCCTTGAAGCTCTCCCAGTACAGGCGCGCCGAGGAGGCCGCGGTGGCGGTGAACCAGTAGAGCGAGATGTCGTCGAGCATCTGGTCCTTGGTCAGCGCCTGCTCGGGATGCCCGTCGTTGTCGGTCCACGCCCAGAACTTCTCCAGGATCCAGGCGCACTGACCGGAAGGAGAGTCGGTGAGCCCGTAGCCCAGTGTCTGCGGACGGGTGGACTGCTCGGCCGAGTAGCCCATGCCCCACTCCGCGTGCTCGCCGACGCGTGCGAGCGCGGTCGTCTCCTGTTCGGTGAGCTCCGACATGTCGCACTCACCGAAGTCGACGAGGGGCATGTTCACGTGGATGCCCGTCACGTTCGCGGCGCGCTGCTGACCGATGCTCGTCGTGACCATCGCGCCCCAGTCGCCACCCTGCGCGCCGTAGTGCTCGTACCCGAGGTCGTGCATGAGCGTGTCCCACGCGCGCGCGACCCGCGGGACGTTCCACCCGGGCGCGGTCGGCTTCTCGCTGTAGCCGTACCCGGGCAGCGACGGCACCACGACGTGGAACGCGTCGGCCGGATCGTCGGGATCGGTCAATGCGTCCACGACGGCGAGGAACTCCACGAACGTGCCCGGCCAGCCGTGCGTCAGGACGAGGGGCATGGCGTCGGCGTGGTGCGACGGTTGGTGCAGGAAGTGGATGCCGAGCCCGTCGACGTCGGCGCGGTACTGCGGGAACCGGTTGAGGCGCGCCTGCGCGGCGGCGAAGTCGTAGCCGTCGGCCCAGTACTCACACACCTCGCGCTGGTAGGAGAGGGGGACGCCCTGTGACCAGTCGTCGACGGTCTCGGCTTCGGGCCACCGCGTGCGGGCGAGGCGTTCGCGCAGGTCGGCGATCGCGGCGTCGGACCACTCGATGGTGAAGGGTTGCGGTCCGCTCACGCGCGTGCTCTCCCGATCGGCTCGGCCATGAACCCAGTCTGTACCGCCGGAGGATCCCGGGGCCGACCTCGCCGCAATTGCGGTCACGCCGCCAATTGCGGTCACGCCGTGTCCGCAGTGTGAGCGACGATCGGTGAACGGGGTAGAACCCACGAGGATCGCCGAACGAGGAGACGGACATGGCCGAGCGCAACAGCTACATCCCCGGAGTGCCCTGTTGGGTCGACAGCCAGCAGCCCGACCCGGCGGCCGCGCTGCCTTTCTACTCGGGGCTCTTCGGGTGGGAGTTCGAGAACGTGATGCCCGCCGAGGCAGGCGGCGAGTACCACATGGCCCGGATCCGCGGCGGCGACGTCGCCGCGATCGGGTCGATGCCCGAGGGCATGCCTCCGATCCCGACGTGGAACACGTACGTCGCGGTCGCCAGCGCAGACGACGCGGCGGAGAAGGTGCGTGCCGCGGGCGGTGCGGTGTTCCAGGGTCCGTTCGACGTGATGGACGCCGGGCGGATGGCCGTCGTCGCCGATCCCGAGGGTGCGGTGTTCTGCGTGTGGGAGGCGAAGGAGAACGTCGGCGCGAACGTCGTCAACGAGCACGGCGCCCTGAACTTCAACGGACTCGCGACGCGCGACCCGAAGGCGGCGGAGGCGTTCTACGGCGCGGTGTTCGGCTGGAAGTTCCTCGACCTTCCGGCCGGGAAGTTCTGGATGCTCCCGGGGTACGGCGACCACCTCGAGGAGAGCACGCCGGGATTGCGTGAGCAGATGGAGGGCATGGGCGCGCCCGACGGCTTCATCGACGTCGTCGCCGCGGTCAACCCGATCGCCGGCGGGGGGTCCAACCCGCCCGCGCACTGGACGGTCACGTTCGGCGTCGACGACATCGATCTCACCGCCAAGCTCGCGGGTGAGCTCGGCGGCACCGTGGTCGTCGAGCCGCACGACGAGCCGTGGTCGAAGACGGCCACGTTCCAGGACCCGCAGGGCGCGGTCTTCATCGCGAGTCAGTTCGTCGCCGAGAACAGCACCCTCACTCTCTAGGACTCGCGCCGATCGCATTCACCCTGAAGGGGTGATGCGCATGTGCGGTCGGACCCGTAGGTTCGTCGGGAAGTCAGGCGAAGCGCGTCTGCAACCACCCGACAGGAGCCAGAGTGCCGCTCGCGGAGTTCGGAACCGGACAGGTCTTCCTGTCCATGATGTATTTCTTCCTCTTCTTCATCTGGATCTGGTTGCTGATCGTCGT
>DASXXX010000440.1:0-3168 GCA_036502765.1 Acidimicrobiia bacterium
GCCGCGGGTGGGCTCGAGGTGGTCGTGCGGATGCGCCGCAGCGACGTGCCCGCCCCCGCTCGTGAGCACGAGCGCGACCGCGAGCGTCAGTTCTCGGCCGCTTCCGCCACCTGAATCTCGACCACGTCGATCGAGCCTTCGTTGATGGAGCCTTCGTTGATGGAGCCTTCGTTGATGGAGACCGCGTCGGGGTGGCCGATGCGGGTGCGTTCGACGAGCTCCTGCAGCGTGAAGCGTTCGAAGATCTGACGGGTCTCGTCGGACACGCCGACCCACACCTCCTGCAGGATGCAATGACCTTCGCAGTGGTCGTGCTCGCCGAGCAACGTGGTGAGCGGGCCGTCGACGGCGGCGAGGATGTCGGCGAGAGTGATCTCGTCGGGTGGCCGGGCGAGCACGTAGCCGCCGCCCACCCCGCGCTTGGAGCGCACGAGGCCGGCGCCCTTCACCGCCAGCAGGATCTGCTCGAGATAGGGCTGGGGCAGACCGGTCCGCTCGGCGATCTCCTTGACCGACGTGGGCCGGTCGGAGCTGTGGAGGGCCAGCGACAGCAGCGCACGCGCCGCGTAGTCGCCTCGCGTCGACACCTTCACGCTCGCCTCGCTACCGTCATTCTGGCCTCGCTGCCGCTCGGCAAATGCCCGCGTCCATGTCGACATTGTCGCGCGTCTTGGCGCCAGGCCCGGGGGTGGTCTGTTCCGGGTGGTCGCGGTCCTCGTAGCCTGAGCGTGATGGAGGCCGTGAAACCCGACTACTCGGGGCCGAACGTGACGGGCGTGGTGCCCGCACTGTTGGGCGTGCGGCCGGTGGAGTGGATGCCGGCGCCGGTCGCGGGGGCCCGGGTGACGGTGCTGCTGGTGCTCGACGGACTGGGTTGGGAGGCACTCCAGGCCTTCCCCGACCGGCTCCCCGAGATCCGGGCGTTCTCCGGCGGGCCCATCAGCACGGTCGTGCCGTCGACTACGCCGGCCGCGCTGACCTCGATCACCACCGGGATGCCGCCGGCCCGCCACGGCATCACCGGGTTCCGCCTCCGCCACGAACGGGGTGTCCTCAACGCCATCCGCTGGCAGTTGGCCGACGGCAGCCGCGCCCCCGAGCCGGAGCACGTGCAGAAGGAGCGGGCGTTCTGCGGCCAGACGGTGCCGGTCGTCACCAAGGCGATGTTCCGCACCACCGGGTTCACCGCCGCGCACATGCGCGGAGCCGACTTCCACGGTTGGCAGACCACTTCGGTGATGGTGGAGGAGGTCCGCGCGCTGGTCGCGGGCGGCGCACCCTTCCTCTACGCCTACTACTCGGGCGTCGACGAGGTCGCGCACGCCCACGGGCTCGAGTCGGCGTTCTACCCAGCCGAGCTCGGTGCGGCCGACCGGCTGGTGGGCGAGCTGCTCGACGCGCTGCCCGACGACGCCGCGCTCGTGGTGACCGCCGACCACGGCCAGGTGCAGGTGGGACCCGACGGCTGGCGCACGCTCGCGCCGTTGCACGGCCTGGTGGAGACCTACGCGGGTGACGGTCGGTTCCGGTACCTGCACGCCAAGCCCGGGCGCGCCGCCGAGCTCCACACCGCGGCCGAGGAGCTGCACGGAGCCGACGCCTGGATCTTCCGCCGCGAGCAGCTGCTCGACGAAGGGTGGCTCGGCCCCGACCCCGTGCCCGCGGTCTACCGGCGCGTCGGCGACGTGATCCTCGCCGCGAAGGGGCCCGTCGGCTTCATCGATCCGAGTCTCCCGTACGAAGCCAACCTCATGGGCGCGCACGGCTCGATCACCAAGGCCGAGGTCGAGGTCCCACTCGTGGCCTCTCGCGGTCGCGCGCGCTAACGTCGTCGAACTACACCCGTGTGATTCTCCACAGGCTCCTGTGGAGGACGTGTGGATAAGGGCATCGTTGGCCAAGTCGTTCGTCCACCTCCACCTCCACACCGAGTTCTCGATGCTCGACGGCGCCGCGCGCATCGCCGAGGTCGTGGCGACCGCGGCGGCCGACGGCCAGCCCGCGGTCGGCATCACCGACCACGGCAACATGTACGGCGTCCTCGACTTCTACCGTGCCGCACGTGAAGCCGACCTCACGCCGGTCATCGGCACCGAGGCCTACATGGTCACGACCTCGCGCCACGACCGTCCTCGTCGCGACCAGCACGACATCTACCACCTCACCCTGCTCGCCGAGTCGACGCAGGGCTACAAGAACCTCATCAAGGTCTCGTCGGGCGCGTACCTCGACGGCTTCTTCCAGAAGCCGCGCGTCGACTTCGACCTGCTCGAGCAGCACCACGAGGGACTCGTCGGCACCACCGGCTGCCTGGGTGGTGCGGTGTCGCAGGCGATCCTCAAGGGCGACTACCAACTCGCGCGCGACCACGTCGAGCGCTTCCAGTCGATCTTCGGGCGCGACTCGTTCTTCGTCGAACTGCAGGACCACGGCCTGCCCGAGCAGCTCCAGGTCAACCCGCAGCTGATCAAGCTCGCGCGCGACATGCGCGCGCCGCTGCTCGCCACCAACGACTCCCACTACACGCATCGTCACGACGCCGAGTCGCACGACGCGCTGCTGTGCGTGCAGACCGGCGCGCTCCAGTCCGACCCGAAGCGCTTCAAGTTCGACGCCGACGAGTTCTACCTGAAGACGGCGTCGGAGATGCGCGCGCTGTTCGCCGACTACGAGGAGGCGTGCGACAACACGCTGCTCATCGCCGAGCGCGCCGCGGTCGAGATCGAGTTCGGCAACGCGGTGCTGCCGTCGTTCCCCACGCCGCCCGGTCACGACGAAGACTCCTTCCTCCGGGAGCTGTGCATCGAAGGGGCCAAGGAGCGCTACGGCATGGCGCCCGGGCCCGAGGTGCTCGAGCGCATCGAGTTCGAGCTCGGCGTCATCAAGACGATGGGGTTCTCCGCGTACTTCCTCATCGTGTGGGACCTCGTGCGCTACGCGCGCTCGCGTGGCATCCGCGTGGGCCCGGGCCGGGGGAGCGCAGCCGGGTCGTGCGTCGCCTACTGCCTGCGCATCGTCGACATCGATCCGATCAAGTACGACCTGCTGTTCGAGCGGTTCCTCAACCCGGGCCGCAAGCAGATGCCCGACATCGACATGGACTTCGACTCCCGCTACCGCGGCGAGATGATCAAGTACGCCGCCGAGCGCTACGGGTGGGACCACGTC
>DASXXX010000441.1:0-9148 GCA_036502765.1 Acidimicrobiia bacterium
GCGTGGATCGGGCTCGCCGAGCTCGCGCTGGGCGGCTGCACGACGTCGACCGACCACCTCTACGTGCACCCGCGCGACGGCGGCGACCTCATCACCGCCGAGATCCGCGCCGCGCAGGAGCTCGGCTTCCGCTTCCATCCCACGCGCGGGTCGATGAGCCGGTCGCAGAAGGACGGTGGGCTCCCGCCCGACTCCGTCGTCCAGGACCACGACGAGATCCTGGCCGACAGCGAACGGCTCGTCGGGCTGCACCACGACCCGTCGTGGGGGGCGATGGTGCGCGTCGCGCTCGCGCCGTGCTCGCCGTTCTCGGTGACGCCCGAGCTGATGCGCGACACCGCCGAGCTCGCGGAACGGCTCGACGTGCGCCTGCACACCCACCTCGCCGAGGACCCTGACGAGGACACGTACTCGGAGGAGGTGTACGGCTGTCGCACCATCGAGCACTTCGAGAACGTCGGGTGGGGGAGCGACCGGTCGTGGGTCGCGCACTGCATCTACCCGAACGAGGACGAGGTGTTGCGCCTCGGCAAGTGGGGCACCGGCGTCGCGCACTGCCCGAGCTCGAACATGATGATCGGCGGCGGCGGCCTTGCTCCCGTGCACGAGTTCCGCGCTGCGGGCGTCCCCGTCGGCATCGGATGTGATGGTTCGGCATCGACCGACAGCGCGTCGCTCTGGATGGAAGCGCGCAATTCGCTGCTGCTCGGACGCATGCGCAAGGGACCGCAGTCGATGGGCGCGCGCGACGCGCTGGAGATCGCCACCCGCGGGTCGGCGGGTTGCCTCGGGCGCGAGGGCGAGTTGGGCGTCCTCGCTCCCGGTGCGGCCGGCGACCTCGTCTGCTGGCCGATGGAGGGTGTCGCGTTCGCGGGCGCCCTCAGCGATCCGATCGAAGCGTGGTTGCGGTGCGGGCCGGTGTCGGCGCGCCACACCGTCGTGCACGGCAAGGTGCTCGTCGAGGACGGCGCGCTCACCGTCGGCGGTGTCGACGAGATGCTGGCCCGACACAGGACGATCAGCCTGCGCATCCAGGGCGCGTGACGCAGCACGCCGGCCGATACGCTCCGGTCAGTGGCCCGCCGTCATCCGCTGCTCGTCGCACTCGAACCCGTCGCGGAGGCGCTCGGCGCTTCGCTCGTGGCCGTGCCGCGGGTGCAGACCGGCGACATCCCGCTGTGCTGGGAGGGCGAGGTGGTCGGTGGCCTGCGTCTCCCCGGGGTGCAGGGGACGCTCGATCGGCTGATCGGCGCGGTGGAGCACGAGCTCGGCGCGCCGCTCGACGACCTGACGCGCGAGGAGAAGCAGGCCGCGGTGCAGATGCTCCACGACCGCGGTGCGTTCGAGCTGCGCCGGTCGGTGGAGACGGTGGCGGAAGCGATGGGCGTCAGCCGCTTCACCATCTACAACTACCTGAACGCCGCCGACGCGAGCTGACCCCCGCGTCGCACGCCAAAAGGTGGCGATTCGTTTCAGATCCGAAACACGTCGCTACCTTTTGGGTCAGGAGGCGGCGTGTCGGGTCTGCGTGAAGACCTCGACCCGGCGGATGCGGCTGCCGCCCTCGCTCAACTCGAACGTGAGGCACTCGGGGGTGCGCAACGGGGTGCCGTCGACCTCGACCGTCTCCGACAGCTCTGCGAACGCGAGTGAGCCGGAGTACGTCACGCGCGTGACGTCCATCGCGTAGCCCGGCAGCGTCGGCATCAGGTCGGAGAGGAAGGTCACGTACTCGGCCTTGGTGGCCTTCACGTCGCCGAAGGGACCGATGCGGGTGAAGCCGTCGTCGGCGAGGCAGCCGGCGAAGGTGTCCCAGTCGCCCGCCACCAACGCGTCCAGGTACGTCTCGATCAGTCGTTCGCTCATCCGGCCGAGCCTACGCAGCCGTGACGAGGCGCGAAATGCCGGCGCATCTCCACGAACGACCCTGGGACCATGGTGCGATGGACACCAAGGTCTGGCCGTTCGCCGAGCTGACGATCCGGACGCCGACACTCGAGCTGCGCTACCCCGACGACGACGACCTCGTCGCGCTCGCGCACCTCGCGGCCGAGGGTGTCCACGATCCGGCGACCATGCCGTTCTTCGTGCCGTGGAGCCGGGCCGAGTCGCCGGACCTCGAGCGCGGGCTGCTCCAGTTCGCGTGGGGACGCCGCGCGTCGTTGACCCGTGACGACTGGTCGTTGCCGTTCGTGGTCTGCGAAGCGGGCGAACCCGTGGGTGTGCAGGACCTCTCCGCGAAGCAGTTCTTGGTGCGGCGCGCGGTCGAGACCGGATCCTGGCTGGGTCTGCGCGCGCACGGACGCGGCATCGGCACCGAGATGCGCGCGGCGGTGCTGCACCTCGCGTTCGCGGGCCTGGACGCGGAAGAGGCCCACAGCGGGTCGTTCGCCGACAACCCGGCGTCCGCGGCGGTGAGCCGGCACAACGGCTACGAACCCAACGGCGAGGAGATCCTCGAGCGCGAGGGCGAACGGGCGCGCTTGCAGCGTTGGCTGCTGACCCGCACCGATTGGTTGCCGCGCCGGCGTGACGACATCGCCATGGAAGGCCTCGACGCCTGCCTGCCGTTGCTCGCGTCCGGTTAGGGTGACCCCGTGAGCCTGCGCGCCGAATTCACCGTCGAGCCGTTCGTGCCCGGCGCGCCGGGCCCGCACGTGCTCGCCGCGGTCGACGCGGCCGCCGCGCACGGACTCGCCGTCGACTTCGGACCGTTCGGCAGCTCGGGCGAGGGCGACGACGCGACCGTCGTCCCCGCGGTGGAAGCCGCGGTCCGCGCCGCGCTCGAGGCCGGGGCGACGCGGGTCTCGGTGCAGCTCAGCCGGATCGACTGACCGCCAGCTCCGTCCTCCGAGCTCACGGAGCGTTCATCGGCCCGATCACCGCGCCCCACGCCCCGCCCGGCTACGACTGAGACACGCTGCCGCGACGTGGCGCGTCGGGGTTGCCAATCGCCGCGCTAGAGGCCGCCGAAGTCCTGGACCAACCAGAGCCGCCCGTCTGGGGCCCGGTGGTAACCGATGCCCACCAGGTTGTAGGCGCTGGAGGTGATGTTGGCCCAATGGGGCGCCGAGGCCCGCAAGGCGGCTTCGACGGTGTTGGCCGA
This sequence comes from Acidimicrobiia bacterium, assembly GCA_036502765.1. Lineage (GTDB taxonomy): Bacteria > Actinomycetota > Acidimicrobiia > IMCC26256 > DASPTH01 > DASUAS01. The sequence continues at coordinate 3,107 of DASXXX010000441.1, forward strand.
CATGCTGCCGGGTCCCACGAGGATGTTCTCGCCGAGCCTGCGGTAGTTCGCGTAGTCGGACGAGTACAGCAGTGCCATCAGGTCTTGGTGGTAGAGCACGTTGGCATTGCTCATCTGCTGTGCCCAGGTGCCTGCCGTCTTGGCCAGCTTGGGACTCCAGATGAGCGGCGGCAGGCCGACCGATGCGCGGTCGTGGTTCAGGGCATCGAACAGCGCCCGCTGGAACGTGTCGCTCGGCGGTGCGCTCGTGGCGTCCGCGAATCCGCACGACGACAGCCCGAACGCCACGATGACGGCCACCCCGATCGCCGCCGTCTTCCGGCCCACCCGGTTCTTCGCGAGCATCTCCGACGACTCCTCCGTGGTCTGCGGCGGCGCGAGCGGTGCATTTGGCACCGGACCCGCCCGTCTTCGGATCTGCCCGAGCCAACGGGATTCCCGCGGAAACGCACGGACAAACACGGCGACGACCGGATATCGGTGCTGGTGGCACAGATCGGCGCACATCGTTCCGATCGGCTGGCACGGCGTTGTCGATGTGCGGACACTGGACGCCTCGCTTGCTCTTCGATCGCGGCGTGATTACGGTGTAATCCTGTAGGTGGTCCACGGGGGGAGAGCGATGAGGGCGTGGGAAGTGCAAGCCGCGGGCGAGCCCGCGCAGGTGCTCCACCTGGTCGAGCGCGACCTCCCGGAGCCGGGCCCGGGCGAGGTGCGGATCCGGGTGACCGCCGCCGGCCTCGGCCTGCCCGACGTCTTCATGTGCCGGGGGACCTATCCGCTCACCCCGCCGTTGCCCTTCACCTCGGGGCAGGAGGCGACCGGGGTGGTCACCGCGCTCGGCGAGGGTGTCGACCGCCTCGCGCTCGGCGACCACATCATGTGCGTCACGCAGTTCATCGGGGGGAACGGCTCGTTCGCCGAGGAGTGCCTCGCCGCGGCCGAGGGCGCGTTCCCGGTCCCCGAGGGACTCTCTGCCGCCGAAGCCGCCGGGTTCTGGATCCCGCACGTCACCGGGTGGATCGGTCTCGTCGACCGGGGTCGGATCGCCGAGGGTGACGAGCTGGTGGTGCTCGGCGCCGCCGGCGGGAGCGGGATCGCGGCGGTGCAGCTCGGCCGCGCGCTCGGCGCACGCGTGACGGCGGTCGTCAGCGACGACGAGAAGGCCGCGTTCTGCCGCGGCCTCGGTGCCGACGTGACCCTCAACCACCGCGACGGTCCCGTCGCGCCGCGCCTGCGGGAGCTCACCGACGGTCGTGGCGTCGACCTCGTCTACGACCCGGTCGGCGGCGCGCTTGCCGAGGACGCCGCCAGCGCGCTCACCCGCAACGGGCGTCTGCTCGCGGTCGGCTTCGCGAGCGGCGAGTGGCCGCGCTTCGCGACGCACGACCTCGTGATCACCAACCGGTCGCTGGTCGGCGTGTTCGCCGGCGGTTATTCGCGTGACGAGCTCGACGACATCCACGCGCACCTCGCCGCCCTCGTCGGCGACGGGCGGCTCCGCAACGCGATCACCGACCAGGTCTCGTTCGACGAGCTGCCCCAGGCCTTGCAGCGCATGGCCGACCGCGGCGTGGTCGGCAAGCTCGTGATGGTCCCGTGACCATCCCGACGCTCGATGCCACCGGCAAGGTCGTCGTCGTCACCGGGGGCAGCAAGGGACTCGGCCGGGAGATGGTGCTCGGGTTCGCCGAAGCCGGCGCCGACGTCGTGGTCGCCAGCCGCAAGCTCGAACCCTGCGAGGAGGTGGCGGCGGAGGTGCGCGCACTCGGGCGCCGCGCGCTGGCGGTCAGTTGCCACGTGGGCGACTGGGAGCAGTGCGGTGCGCTCATCGAAGCCACCGTCGCCGAGTTCGGTCGCATCGACGTGCTGGTGAACAACGCGGGAATCGCGCCGGTGCCGCCGTCGCTGCTCGACGTCACCCCCGACCTCTTCGACAAGACGATCGCGGTGAACCTCAAGGGCCCGCTGCGCCTCACCGCGCTCGCGGCCGAGCACATGCCGCCGGGCGGCGCGGTGATCAACGTGAGCTCGAAGGCGTCGTTGCACCCGTCGCCGTTCACGGTGGTGTACGCGGCGGCGAAGGCCGGACTCAACGCTCTGACGCGCGCCACCGCCGAGGAGTACGGCCCGCGGGGCATCCGCGTGAACGCGATCGTGTGCGGCACCTTCCACACCGACAGCTTGCACGCGTCGCTGCCCACCGACGACGCGCAGGCGCAGATGGCGGCAGGGATCGCGCTCGGGCGCATCGCACGCGCCGACGAGATCGTGGGCACGGCGCTGTACCTGGCGAGCGACGCGTCGTCGTACCTGACCGGCGAGCTCATCCTGCTCGACGGCGGATGACCCAACGAGGAGTTGCAGGAGTGCACACATGAGCGACGCAGACGGCGTGATCGGACCCGGCCAGGTGGCGGTGGTCACCGGCGCGGCCAGCGGCATCGGCCGCGCGTTGGCGGAGACCTTCGCCGCCGCGGGTTCGGCGGTGGTCGTGGCAGACCTGGAGGGTGACGCGGCCGAGGTGGTCGCGGCGAGCATCCGTGGCTCCGGGGGTGACGCGCTCGCGGCGACGGTCGACGTGGCCGACGTCGCCGCGGTCGAGCGGCTGGCGGCGACGACCGTCGAGCGGTACGGACACGTCGACGTGCTGTGCAACAACGCCGGCGTCTCGACCTTCAACCTGATGCGCGACCAGACCCTCGCCGACTGGAAGTGGGTCGTCGACGTCAACTTCTGGGGTGTCGTGCACGGCATCCAGACCTTCGCGCCGATCATGCGGAAGCAGGGCACGCCCGGCCACATCGTGAACACCGCCTCCATCGGCGGGCTGTTGACGGGCACTGCGTTCATCGGCCCGTATTGCGCGACGAAGGCGGCCGTCGTCTCCATCTCCGAGACCATGGTGCAGGAGTTCGCGGTCGATCAGACGCCGATCGGCGTGAGCGTGCTGTGCCCGAGCTCGGTCGACACCAACGTGATGGAGTCGGAGCGCAACCGGCCGGCCACGTTCGGAGCAGAGCAGCGCACCGAGATGGCGGAATCGGTGCGCCTGATGATCCGCGACGGGTTCACCGGCCCTGCCGGCCAGACGCCGGCGCAGGTCGCCGAGCGCGTGCTGCAGGCGATCCGCGGTGGCGAGTTCTGGATCATCACCCACGACGACCTGTTCCCGATGGTCGAGGCGCGCGTGACCGACATGCTGGCCGCGTTCCCGCGGGACGGTGGCTGACCGTGGCCTGGGACTTCGAGACCGATCCGGAGTTCGAGGAGCAGCTGCAGTGGATGCGCGACTTCATCGACGCCGAGCTGATCCCGCTCGAACCGATCCTTCCCGAGCTCACACCCGAGGAGTGGGCGCCGGTGAAGGCACACCTGCAGGAACAGGTGAAGGCGCGCGGCCTGTGGGGCGCGTTCCTCGACCCGAAGCTCGGCGGTCCGGGCTTCGGGCAGCTCAAGCTCGCGCTGATGTCGGAGATCATCGGCCGCTGCATGATGTCGATGACGATCTTCGGCGTGCAGGCGCCCGACAGCGGCAACATGGAGCTGCTCGCACACGGCGCGACGGACGAGCAGAAGGAACGCTGGCTCTGGCCCAACCTGCGCGGTGAGATCTCGAGCGCGTTTGCGCTCACCGAGCCGTTCCTGGCCGGCTCCGATCCCACGGTGATCGGCACCACCGCGACCCGCGACGGCGACGAGTGGGTGATCGAGGGCCACAAGTGGTTCATCACCAACGCGTCGGTCGCCGACATCACGCTCGTGGTCGCGGAGACGAACCCCGAGGGCCGCCCGCACAAGCACGCGTCGATCCTCATCGTGCCGGCCGGCACGCCGGGCATGGAGATCGTGCGCGACATCGGCACGATGGCCCATCCCCACGTGGTCGAGGGCCGTCCGGGGAACCACGCCGAACTGCGCTTCCGCCACTGCCGCGTGCCGCTCGACCACATGATCGGTGCACCCGGCGACGGCTTCGTCCTCGCGCAGCAGCGGCTCGGTGGTGGTCGCATCCACCACGCGATGCGGTGGCTCGGCCAGGCGCAGCGGTCGCTCGACATCATGTGCGAGCGCGCGGTGTCGCGCAGCTCGCACGGCGGCCTGCTCGCCCAGCACCAGATGGTGCAGGACTACGTCGCGCTGTCGCACACCGAGATCCAGGCCGCCCGTCTCCTCACGTTCCAGACCGCGTGGAAGATGGACAAGTACGGCGCCAGCCGTGTGCGCGCCGAGCTCGGCATGGTCAAGGCACACGTGTCGAAGGTGGTGCTCGCGGTGCTCGACCGCACCATCCAGGTGTGCGGCGCGCTGGGGTACTCGAGCGATCTCCCGGTGGAGGAGTGGTACCGCGGCACCCGCTTCGGGCCCATCGGCGACGGCCCCGACGAGCTCCACAAGTCGGTGCTGGCGCGGACGATCCTCAAGGGCTACACGCCGGTCGAGGGGTGGCCGACCGAGCACATCCCGAGCCGTCGCCCGGCGGCCGAGGAGAAGTGGCGCGAGCTGCAAGCGGCGGCAGGGGTGACGTGACCGCGCCCTCGACGGTTCCCTCGGCCGGGCTGCGCGCGGTGTTCTTCGACTTCGCCGACACGCTGTTCAGCTCGCGCGACCTGCGCGAGGCACAGCTCGTGCAGCTGCGGGCGGTTGCCGAGGCGATCGGCGCGCAGTCGACCGACCAGGAGCTCCGGGCCGCGTTCCGCCTGGGGATGGGAGTCGGCTACCGCGCCGTGGCCACGCGTCCGGCGTACCTGCACCGCGAGCTGTTCGCCCGCTCGTACCGCGCGACGGCGGAGGCGCTCGGCGGCACGCTCGATGCCGCGGCGTGCGACGCGCTCGTCGACCGCCAGTACGCGGCGACCCTCGAAGCCGCTCGCCTCCGCCCCGACTGCCTCGACACGCTCCGAGCGCTGCGAGCGCGCGGCCTGCACACCCAGATCGTGTCCAACATCGACGACGAGCAGCTCGACGGCCTCGTCGCGCGGTTGGGTCTCGCTGACCTGGTCGACGCGTGGACAAGTTCCGAGACGGCGGGCTCGTGCAAGCCCGACCCCCGCATCTACCAGGTTGCGCTCGCGGCCGCAGGATGCCACGCCGGTCAGGTCTTGTTCGTCGGCGACACGGTCGAACACGACATCGTGGGACCGCGCACGCAGGGGATGCGCACGGCGCTCCTCGTCATCGACGACCGTCCCGGCGCGTCCGACGGAGGCGCCGACTACGTGATCGATCGTGTCGGCGAGGTCGTGGAGCTGGTCGACGCGGAGTGTGCCGCATGAGCGCCGAGACCGACAGGTCCGCCGAGTCCGCCGAGTCCGCCGAGTCCGCTCGCCTGCGCGAGTACCTCGACGCCCGGTTGGGTGATTCAGCCGACCTCGTGGTCGAGCCCATGGTGGGTGGGGGGTCGTGCGACGTGTACGCGCTCACCCGCGGCGACGACCGATGGGTGCTGCGCCAGGCGCCACCGCACCGCAGTTCCGCGACCGCCCACGACGTGTTGCGCGAGTTCCGCTTCCTCGACGCGATCAAGGACCAGCGGGTACGGATCGCGCGACCGGTGCTCGCGTGTGACGACCCCGAGGTGTTCGGCGGGCCGTTCTACGTCATGGCGCGGATCGACGGCGTCCCCGTGCGCAGCAGCATTCCCGAAGCCTGGACCACGCGGCCCGACGACCAACCGCGCGCGCTGGAAGAGCTCGTCGACGCGCTCGCCGACGTGCACGCGGTCGACTGGCGCGCGTGCGGACTGGGCGAGTTCGCGCACCCCGGGCCGTACCTCGAACGCCAGATCGGGCGCTGGCTCTCGCAGCTCGAGTCCTACAGCGGGCGTGACCTGCCCGCAGCCGCGCGGGTCGGCGCCTGGTTGGCCGACGCGCTGCCGCCCGACCAGGCGCCCGCGCTCGCGCACGGCGACTACAAGCTCGACAACGTGCTCTTCGCCGAGACGGCACCGCCCGAGTTGCTCGCCGTCGTCGACTGGGAGATGGCGTCGATCGGCGACCCGCTGGTCGACCTGGCGTGGGCGATGATCTTCCACCCCGGACC
>DASXXX010000442.1:0-6705 GCA_036502765.1 Acidimicrobiia bacterium
ACCAGCACGACGACCGACCACTGGGGTCGGGAGGGTGCCAGGTGCCAATGCCTGAACGATGAGCAGTCCGAGAGCGGTCCTCCGCTCGAGGCGCTCGAGAGCGCGTCGAGGTCGCCGGGAACACCGGCCGAACGGAGGAGATCCTCATGGCCCACGTGCACGGACTGCGATGTCGGGAGTGCGGACGTGAGTACGACGTCGCGCCCATCTTCACCTGTGAGTGGTGCTTCGGCCCGCTCGAGGTCGCGTACGACTACGACGCCATCCGCAACGCGGTCAGCCGGGAGAAGATCGCAGCGGGCCCGCTGTCGATCTGGCGCTACGCCGACCTGCTGCCGTCCGACCGCAACCCCGCCGTCGACCTCGGTGCCGGCTTCACCCCGTTGGTGCGCGCCGATCGTCTCGCGGCCGAGCTCGGCCTCGGCGAGGTGTGGATCAAGAACGACACGGTGAACCCCACCAACTCGTTCAAGGACCGCGTCACGTCGGTCGCGTTGTCGAAGGCGCTCGAGTTCGGGTTCAAGGTCGCCGCGTGCGCGTCCACGGGCAACCTCGCCAACTCGGTCGCCGCGCACGCCGCGCACGCGGGCTTGCGCAGCTTCGTGTTCATCCCGGCCGACCTCGAGCAGGGCAAGATCGTCACCACCGCGGTGTACGGCGGCAACGTCGTCGCCATCGACGGCAACTACGACGCCGTCAACCGTCTGTGCGCCGAGCTCGCGGGCACGTATCCGTGGGCGTTCGTGAACGTCAACGTGCGCACGTTCTACGCCGAGGGTTCGAAGACGCTCGCGTTCGAGACCGCCGAGCAACTCGGATGGGAGGCACCCGACCACGTGGTGGTGCCGATCGCCAGCGGGTCGCTGCTCACCAAGATCCGCAAGGGCTTCGACGAGCTGTTCAAGGTCGGCCTGCTCGACCAGGAGCCGAAGATCCGCGTGTCGGGCGCGCAGGCCGAGGGCTGCTCACCGGTGGCACGCGCGTGGATCGACAACGTCGACACCATCAAGCCGGTGAAGCCCGACACCATCGCCAAGTCGTTGGCGATCGGCAACCCCGCCGACGGCTACTTCGCGCTCGACGCGGTACGCCAGACGGGCGGCGGGCTCGCCGCGGTCACCGACAACGAGATCGTCGAGGGCATGAAGATGCTGGCTCGCACCGAGGGGATCTTCGCCGAGACCGCGGGCGGCGTGACCATCGCGACGTTGAAGCGACTCGCGGCCGAGGGCATCGTCCGGCCCGACGAGCGGGTCGTCGCCTACGTCACCGGCCATGGTCTGAAGACGCTCGACGCGGTGGCGCCGACCGTCGGACCCACCGCGGTGATCCCGCCCACCCTCGACGCCTTCCACGAGGCGTTCCCACCCGACGAACTGGAGAAGTGAGCATGTCGGTCACCGTCCGCATCCCCACGCAACTGCGCGAGCTCTCCGGCGGCAACGCCGAGGTCAGCGCCGAAGGCGGCACGCTCACCACCGTGCTCGCCGGCCTCGAAGCCGCGCACCCCGGATTCCGGGAACGCCTCTTCGACGACCAGGGCGAGCTGCGCCGGTTCGTGAACGTGTTCGTCGACGACGAGGACATCCGCTTCCTCGACGGCCTGAACACCGACGTGAAGGACGGCGCCACCGTCAGCATCGTCCCCGCCGTCGCCGGCGGCTGACCGCTCCAGATCACGAACTTGCGTCAGTTCGGCGGCGTATTTCCGCCCAACTGACGCCGGAACGTCGGCGATGCGGTCAGGCGGGGATGGCGTAGATCAGTTGGGCGAGCTTGCGGGGGACGGTCTGCTCGCCGGCGGCGCTGGTGACCTGCACGCCCTCGGTGTTGGTGCTGATCACGACCGCGTTGGAGCCGGGGATGAGCTCGGCGCCGGCGAGGAAGGCGATCGCGTCGTCGTCGATCTCGACCTTCTCGCTGATCCGGCGCACGATCACCGGCCCGGGCTGCATCTGGATGAGCGGCACCGACGCCGGACCCTCGACCTTGTGCGACGAGCCGGGAATCGGGTTGCCGTGCGGGCACGTGGCCGGGTCACCGAGGAGCAGCACCAGCTTCGCCTCGACGTCGGCCGAGATCGCGTGTTCCCAGCGGTCGGCCTCCTTGTGGACCTTCTCCCACTCGAGCCCGATGATGTCGACGAGCAGGCGCTCGGCCAGCCGGTGGCGGCGCACGATCGACGTGGCGATCTCACGACCCTCGGCCGTGAGGCGCAGGCTCCGGTCGTCCATGAGCTCTGCGTAGCCGTGGTCTACGAGGCGGTTGACCGTCTCCGAGACCGCCGGCGCCGAGAGCCCGAGCCGCTCGACGAGCCGCGCCCGGATCGGGATCGTGCCCTCCTCCTCGATCTCGAGAATGGCCTCGAGGTACTCCTCGGTGGTGTCGTGCCACTCGGCCACTCGGGCTCCTCCGTTGCGAAGGGCAAACACTACCGCCGGGATGCCCGATTTCCGACGGTCAGGTCAGTCGAGCTGCGCCGGCTCGCTGAGCGTCGCGAGGACGTGTTCGAGGAAGCCGGTGGCGTCGCGGCCGTCGACGACCCGGTGGTCGGCCGACAGCGACACGGGCAGCGTGGGCGCGGCCACGACCACGTCACCGTCGACCACCGGGCGCATGCGCACCGCCCCGAAGCCGAGGATCGCGACCTGTGGCGGGCGGACGATCGGGGTCGCGAACCGTCCTCCCTCGGTTCCGAAGTTGGTCACGGTGAACGTCGCGCCGCGCAGCATCTCGGGTGAGAGGTGCCCGGTGCGGCCGGCCTCGGTGACGCGCACGACCTCGTGGCCGAGACCGACGACGTCGCGCTCGTGCGCGTCGTGCACGACGGGAACGACCAGGCCGTCGTCGCTTGCGACTGCCACACCCATGTGCACGGCGGCGTGGAACACGACCTCGTCGCGGTCGACGTCGAGCGAGGAGTTCATGATCGGGAAGGCCTCGATCGCGACGACCGCGGCACGCGCGAACCACGCCGTGAGGGTGACGCCGTCGTCACGCGCGCGCAGTTCGCGGTGCGCGGCGAGCAACGGACGGGCATCGAGCTCGTCGAACAGCGAGATGTGCGGAACCTCGCGCCAGGCCTCGGCCAGGTTGCGGGCCATCGCCCGGCGGACGCCGCGGAGGGGCTCGCGGCGATCGTTCGGACTCAGCGCCGCGGCCCCGATCGAGCTGCGCACGTCGGCGGCGGTGACGCGGCCACCGGGTCCGGTGCCCGCCACCTCGGCGAGGTCGACCCCCAGCTCCTTTGCCAACTTCCGCACAGGTGGCGCCGCGGACGCGCGCTCCCCAACACCTTTTGGCGCCGCTCCCGCGTCACTGTGACGGCGTGGGGGCGCCGAAACAGGTAGGTGGCCACGGACCGGGGTGCCGCCGAGCGCGGTGCCCTCGTCGGGGATGAGCTCCAGCAGGGGTGCACCGACCGGCACGAGATCGCCGACCTCGGCGCCGAGGCGCACGACGGTGCCCGACGCGGGGACCGGCAGCTCCACCTCGGCCTTGTCGGTCTGCACGTGGACGACGATCTGGTCGCGCGTCACGTGGTCGCCCACCGCGACGCGCCACTGCACGAGCTCGGCCTCGGTCATCCCCTCGCCGAGGTCGGGGAGGAGATAGGGGAGGACGTCAGGCATCGAACCGTCAGGCTTCGAGAGCTGCATCGAGCGCGGCGACGATGCGCGCGACGTCGGGTCGGCACCAGTCCTCGACCAGCGGCGGCGCGGAGCCCACGTCGGCGCCGGCGACGCGCCGGATCGGGGCCTCCAACGAGTAGAACGCCTCCTCCTGCAGCGTCGCGACCACTTCGGCGCCGAAGCCGGCGGTCAGCGGTGCCTCGTGCACGACGACGACGCGTCCGCATCGCTCGGTGGCGCGCACGATGGTGTCGACGTCGATCGGCGCGAGCGAGCGCAGGTCGATCACGCCGACACGCGCGCCGCGTTGTTCCTGCACGACGTCGGCCGCGGTGACCGCGACGTCGACCATCGCGCCCCACGTGATGATCACCGCGTCGTCGGGCGCGCGCACCTCGCGCGCCACGCCCAACGGCACGACGTGCTCGCCGTCGGGTACCTCGCACGACGAGCGGTAACACGGAATCGGCTCGAACACGACGACCGGGTCGTCGCTGCGCACCGCGGTGGTGAGCAACCCCTTGGCGTCGGCCGCGTTCGACGGCACCACGACGCTCAGCCCGGGTGCGTGGGTGTACGGCGCCTCGACCGAGTCGCTGTGGTGCTCCGGCGTGCGCACGCCGCCGCCGTATGCGCTGCGCACGGTGACCGGGCAGTGGTACCGGCTGCGGCTGCGGTAGCGCATGCGGGCGAGCTGCCCGACGAGCTGGTGGTACGCCTGCATGGTGAAGCCGCCGAACTGGATCTCGGCCACTGGCACCAGTCCGGCGATCGACAGCCCGACCGACGCGCCCACGATGGTCGACTCCGAGATCGGGGTGTCGAACACGCGCTGGGGTCCGAAGCGCTCGAGCGCGCCGTCGGTGGCGCGGAACACACCGCCGTTCGTCCCGATGTCCTCGCCGAGCAGCACGACGCGCTCGTCGCGCGCCATCTCGTCGAGGAGCGTCTCGCGGATGGCTGCGAGCATCGTCATGCTCGCCACGAGAGGCCTCCGGGCTCGGCCTTGCCGCCCCACTCGCCGTCAACGCTGTGGTTCGCGGCCTCGTCATCGGCGTCGTCACCGGTGTCGTCATCGATGTCGTCGGCAGCGTTCGCGCCGCTGCGTTCGACGATCGCGGCGCGCTGCGAGAGCGAACGCGCACTCGGCGAGGCGACCACGTGGTCGAGTGCGGCCGCGGGATCGACGTCGCGCGCGAGCGCGCGTTCGATGATGCGCTCGAGGCGCTCCTCGACCGCGGCGAGCGCGGCCTCGTGCCGCGCGTCGTCCCACATCCCCGCCTCGCGCAACGTGGTGGCGAACCGCTCGATCGGATCGCGGGCGCGCCACTCGGCCAACTCGTCGTCGGGCACGTAGCGCGTCGGGTCGTCGGAGTTCGTGTGCGCGCCCATGCGGTACGTCACGAGCTCGAGCAGCGTCGGACCGTCACCCGCGGCCGCGCGCCGGCGCGCTCGGCGCGTCGCGTCGACGACCGCGAGCACGTCGTTGCCGTCGACGCGCACGCCGGGGATCCCCGCCGCCGCACCCTTCGCCGCGAACGTCTCCGCCGCGGTCTGCAGCCCCGTCGGCGTGGAGATCGCCCACCCGTTGTTGATGCACACGACGATCAGCGGCACCTGCTGCACACCCGCGAGGTTGATCGCCTCGTAGAAGTCGCCCTCCGAGGTCGCGCCGTCGCCGACGAACGTGCACACCACGCCCGGCGTGCCGCGCACCTTGAGCCCCCAGGCGAGACCGGTCGCGTGGGGCAGTTGCGTCGCCAGCGAGATCTGCACCGGCAACGCGCGCACTCCGTCGGGGATGCGCCCGCCGTCGGGATGGCCCCGCCAGTACACGAGGAGCTGTTCGACGAACTCGTCGCCGAGCGCCCCGTACCCGGTGACGTCGCGGTAGTAGGGCACGAGCCAGTCGGTGGTGAGGTCGAGCGCCCGCACCACGCCGATCACCGCGGCTTCCTGGCCGGCCAGAGGGGCGACGGTGGTGAGACGCCCCTGGCGTTGCAGGTTCCACATCCGCTCCGACAGCCGCCGGGCGAACAGGAGGTCGGACACGAGCGTCTCGGCGAGGCCCGGGTCCAGTGCTGGTGGGCCGATCTGTGGGCCGATCTGTGGGACGGTCTCGACGTCGGTCATGGTCTCCGAGCCTACCGAGTGATAGGTAGAGCTACGCGGTGTGCGGCTCCAGGGCGTGACGGAAGAGGTCGAGGATGTGGTCCTGCTCGACCTCGAGCGCGTCCGGGCTGGTGGGGTCCTCGCCGAGCAGCGAGCCCACGAGCGGGGCGTCCGACAGGTACGAGAGCACGGCGCCGTACCCGGTGATCACGAGGCGGCGGGCGTCGCAGCGGCGGATCCGGCCGGCGTCCATCTCGCCTTCCAGGAAGAGCGCGCCCCGCTCGAACAGGGGTCGCAGCACCATCGCCAGCTCCTCGACCAGCACCGATCCGCCCTCCAGCGCTTCCCAGCGAGCCAAGCGCACGAAGTCGGGGCGCTCGACGAAGAAGCGGAACGCGGTGCGGATCACCCGCTCCACCTGGGGCCAGCCTTCGTCGGCTTCGACCGCGGCGGTGTCGTCCATCAGCGCGAACCAGTCGTCGAACGCGTCGAGGAGCACCGCACGGTAGAGCGCGACCTTCGAGGGGAAGTGGTGGAAGAGACTGGGGGGACGGATGCCGACCTCATCGGCGATGTCGGCCAGGCTGGTGCCCGAGAATCCCCGGTCGGCGAAGCGCTGGCTGGCGACCACCAGGATCGTGTCCCGGGTGCTCGGCGCCGCCGTCGTCATGCTGTGAAGACTACGCCCGGACCAGAATTTGCACTCGCGGGTCGCGAGTGCCAACATGGTTAGCACTCGTTGCCTCTGAGTGCTAACGCCCGCTCGCTCGAGCGCGGTCTTCGAGACCAGCGGCAACGACCGGTTCCTGATCCACCCAACCACGACCCACTCCCAGGGGGTACCCCAGAATGCCGAAGCAGATCGCTTACGCGGAGAACGCACGCCGCTCACTCGAGACGGGCATGAACAAGCTGGCCGACGCCGTGCGCGTCACGCTCGGGCCGAAGGGTCGCAACGTCG
>DASXXX010000443.1:0-16419 GCA_036502765.1 Acidimicrobiia bacterium
TCAGATGCCGAGCTTGCGGAAGTCCCAGCTCGCGATCTTGGTGGGCGTGACCTTGAGCCAGGCGTGGCGGCCGTCGTGGAACATGCCGTCGCCCGCACCACCCTGGTACTTCGCGTGGAACAGACGCTCGGGCTCGACGAGCGCGTCGACCGCTTCCCCCGTGCGCGGCACCTCGCCGGTGGGCTCGACCCGTCCGTGGACCTCCACGCCGCGCAGCTCGTTGTACGCCTCGCCCGCCTCCACCAGGATCGCCACGCGCGGGTCGCGCTCGAGGTCGGTCCAGCGCTGGCTGCGGGTGATGGAGTAGAGCCACACGCACTCGCCGTCCCACACGAACCACAGCGCGGTGACGTGCGGGCCGTCGTGGCTGACCGTGGCCGCGGTGCACGTGCGTTCACTGCCGAGGTAGGCGTCGAGCTCCTCGGGCGTCATGGCGATCTTGCGACCGCGTCGCTGTTCCTGCATGCGCGCACGGTACTCCGCAGGGTCGTACGGTTCCTCCGGACGTCGCTCGAATGTGGATGTGGAGGGTTCCTCAACTCGCTGAGCCGCGGAACCCACGAGCGCACTCGTGCCGGTGTCGTAACCTGATGCGCTCCGGGGAGTGGCGCAGCTCGGTAGCGCACCTGCTTTGGGAGCAGGAGGTCGGGGGTTCAAATCCCCCCTCCCCGACACCGCCGCGAATTGGCGGTGCAGTGCACGCGGGCGTAGCTCAATGGCAGAGCCTCAGACTTCCAATCTGATGACGCGGGTTCAATTCCCGTCGCCCGCTCTCATGGAATACCCGGGTCTCGTCACCGGTTCGGCGCGCTCATGACGTCCGACATCCGCGCCGTGCCGTTCCCCTCCCCCGACGAGGAGTGGACCCACCGGCCCGACGCCCACGAGGTCCGACTCACGGTCGCGGGCATCACCGCCGCGGTGACGCTGCCCGACGGGTTGACCGAGGTGCAGCGGGCCGTCTTCAACGCCCACGTGGCCTCGATGACCGAACACCCCATCGACGTGACGAGCGTGCCTCCCCTCGGTCCCGAGGAGTTCGCCGACGCGCTGCGCTACCGCAACCAGGCGTTCCGCGAGCGCATGGTGCAGATCATGCTGCTCGGCGAGATGCTGCTGGTGCCGATCCCGCATGAGGTCTCGGAGCGGGTCGAGACCTACGCCGCGTGGCTCGGCGTGGGCGACGACATGATCCGGGTGGTGCGCCGCATCGCCAACGGGTCGCTCGGCCTCGCGCTGATCGACTTCGAACGCAGCGGCTACTTCGAGCAGATGCTCGCCGAACCCCCCGAGCACCTCCACACGTCGCGCGCGCTCGACGAGGCGTGGGAAGCGGCGTGCTCCGACGACGAGCTGCACGCGCGCTGGGCCGCACTCGAGCACTGCCCCGACGGATCGCTCGGCCTCGGCGTGTGGCGGTTCTACCGCGCCCGCGGCTTCACGTTTCCCGGCCGACCCGAGAGCGCGCCGCCGAACCTCGCGCAGCACGACTGGGTCCACGTGCTCGCCGACTACGGCTCGACGGTCGAGTCGGAGATCGAGGTGTTCGGTCTGATCTCCCGCGCCAACGACGACCCGAGCGCGTTCGCCCTGCTCGCCATGGTGCTCGGGCTGTTCGAGACCGGCTACCTCTACGGCGCGGCCAAGGGCTTCTTCGAGTACGACCGCGGTCACCTCTCGCGCGACGTCGACCGCATGGCGGTGCGTCTCGCCGATGCCACGTACCGCGGCGCGATGCTCGCGACCCATCTCAACGAGGCCGGCCGCGGATCGAAGGCCACCGACCTGCTCGCCACCGACTGGTTCGCGCACGCCGACCGTCAACTCGACGACGTGCGCGCCGAGTACGGGCTCCTGCCGCGCTCGGCGGCGGCGATCGCCGCCGGTTCGAGGACGGCGTGGGAGCCCGGCGGCATCTCCCCGTTCCAGTACGCGCACGGACGCGACGTCGCGCACGCCGAAGAGCACGAGTACGCCTCCTACGGCGCGGAACCCGTCTGAGAACCTGCGACAATGACGCACAGGCGCCCGTAGCTCAGCGGATCAGAGCAAATCGCTTCTAACGATTAGGTCGAAGGTTCGAATCCTTCCGGGCGCGCTCACTCGAACACGTCGGTAACCTCGGCGCCATGCGTCGCACGCAATTCACCGAGGAACACGAACTCTTCCGAGAGAGCTTCCACACGTTCGTCGAGCGCGAGATCGCGCCTCACGACCTCGAGTGGAACGACGCCGGCATCGTGTCCCGCGACCTCTTCACCAAGGCCGGTGCCGCGGGCTTCATCGGCATGGCCGTGCCCGAGGAATTCGGCGGGAGCGGGGTCGACGACTTCCGCTTCAGCCAGGTGATCGCCGAGGAGCTGCAGTACGCGGGCGTGGCCGCCGCCGGCCTCGGCCTCACGCTGCACACCGACATCTGCCTCCCCTACTTCCTCTCGCTCGCCGACGACGAGCAACGCGCGCGGTGGCTCCCCGGCATCGCGTCGGGCGAGCTCATCACCGCCATCGCGATGACCGAGCCCGGCATCGGCTCCGACCTCGCGTCGATGAGCACGTCGGCGATCCGCGACGGCGACCACTACGTCGTCAACGGCGCCAAGACGTTCATCACCAACGGCATCAACGCCGACCTCGTGATCACCGCGGTGAAGACCGACCCCACGCAGAAGCACGCGGGCATGAGCCTGCTCGTGATCGAGCGCGGCATGGACGGCTTCGAGCGCGGCCGCAACCTCGACAAGGTGGGGTTGCACGCGCAGGACACCGCCGAGCTGTTCTTCACCGACGTGCAGGTGCCCGTCGGCAACCTGCTGGGCGTCGAGGGCAAGGGCTTCGCGCACCTGGTCGACAACCTGCCCCAGGAGCGGCTGTCGATCGCGGTGAGCGGGGTCGCTGCCGCCGAGGCCGCGTTCCGTTGGACCCTCGACTACGTCAAGCAGCGCACCGCGTTCGGGTCGCCGGTGGCGTCGTTCCAGAACACGCAGTTCGAACTGGCCGAGATGCGCACCGAGATCGACGTGACCCAGGCGTTCGTCGACCGCTGCGTCGAGGCGCTGAACGCGGGGGAGCTCTCGGTCGAGGAAGCCGCCGAGGCGAAGTGGTGGTGCACCGAGTTGCAGAAGCGCACCGTCGACCGGTGCGTGCAGCTGCACGGGGGCTACGGCTACATGCTCGAGTATCCCATCGCCCGCGCCTACCTCGACGCCCGCGTCACCACGATCTACGGGGGCACCACCGAGATCATGAAGGGGATCATCGGGCGCAAGCTCGCGCGGGGGTGAACGTGGACCACACCGATCAGCTGCTCACCGACTGGTGCCGCGAGCACCTCGGGGCCGAGGTCACCGCCATCCGTCAACAGGCGCGCTGGCGGCCGGTGTGGTTCGTCGACGTCCAGCGCGACGGCGAGTCGACGACCGTCATGGTGCGCGGTGACCGCACCGACGCCGCGCCGCTGTTCCCGCTCGAGCACGAGATGCGGTTCCAACAGCTCCTGGAAGCAGACGGCATCCCGGTCGCGCACGTGTACGGCTGGGTCGACGACCCGCGTGCGTTCGTGATCGACGTCGTGCCCGGCGAGAACAACTTCGACGCGTCGACCGACGCGCAGCGCGTCGCGGTCATGGACGAGTACATGGGCATCCTCGCCCGCATCCACGCCCTCGACCCCGAGCCGTACGCGCGCGCCGGCATCACGCGAGCGCCTTCGCCGAGCCAGTCGGGGCGGGTCGGTCTCGACGTGTACCTGGCGGGTTACCGCGCCACGAAGGCGCGACCCGACCCGTTCCTCGAGTTCTGCCTCGGGTGGATCGACCGCAATCCGGTCGACACGCGTGGACGCGAGGCGCCGGTGGTGTGGGACTCGGGACAGTTCCACCAACACGACGGTCGCGTCGCCGCGATCCTCGACCTCGAGCTCGGACACCTCGGCGATCCGATGATGGACCTCGCCGCCTTCCGCATGCGCGACACCGTGCTCGGCTTCGGCGACATGAACGCGCTCTACGACCAGTACGCGAAGCACTCCGGCGCGCCGGTCGACCTCGACGCGATCATGCACCACCACTTCGTGTTCGCGTTGACGAACCAGATGGTGTTCCATGCCGCGCTCGCCGAGCCTCCCGCGGCATCCGACTACATGACGAACATGCAGTGGGCGAGCGAGACCAACCTCTTCGCGCTCGAAGGGCTCGCCGAGATCATGGGCGTCGGCGAGCTCGACACCGTCGACCTGCCGGAGCCTCGCGACTCACCGGTGGCGAACGCGCACGAGCACCTCGTGCGATCGCTGCGCAGCCTCGACCTCGCCGGCGAGTACGAGCGTCACCAGCTCCGCATCGCGTTCCGGCTCGCGCGCCACCTCCAGCGGTTCGACGAGATCGGTGACGCGTGCACCGGCGCCGATCTCGACGACCTGCAGGCGTTCCTCGGTCGTCGACCCGTGACCTGGCAGGAGGGCGATGCCGCGCTCGAGGAGTTCGTGCTCGCCGACGGCGGCGCCCACGACGAAGAGCTCCTGCAGCTCTTCCACCGTCGGTACCTGCGCTACAAGATGCTCTGCGGTCCCGAGGGCTCGGCCATGGCCAGGCACGAGCCCATCCAGAAGTTCGGTTCTTGATCAGTTCTCACGCCGGTCACACCGGAGCTTCACACTGCGAGCGCACGGTGGGGGTGCACATCCGAACCCCCACCGAATCGAGGCCCCCATGACCGCGCTCCACGAACCCACCTCCACGCCTGCAACCACCTCCGCCGAGCCCGTTCGCTACCGCCGCTTCCGATTGATCCGCGGCGGAACACGCGGCCACGACCATGTCGTCGCCGAACCGCCGCCCAAGCTCGTGCTCCTCTCCCCCGCGTCGGCCCGCTGGCTGCCGACCCTCACCGACGCGCTCGGTCCGTCCTACCGGGTCACCACCGACACCGTCGACACGCCCGCGGCGATCGTCGTCGACAGTCGCGACGACGACCTCGTGCACCTGATCCAGGACCAGCGCAGCTCTACGCGCGTGATCGTGGTGCACACCGGCCACCCGTCGGAGCAGCCGATGGCACCGTCGGAGATCCTCGACCTCGGCGCCGACACCTACCTCGCGCCGGTGTCGCTCCCCGCGCTGGCCGCGCACTTGAAGGCGTTGACCAGATCGTGGGACGCGTTCCCGCCCCGCCCCGCTGAACGGGTCGCCGGTCAGATCGCGTAGACGGACACGTCCGTCGCCTTGACCGTCGCCCACACGTCGACGCCGTCGTGCAACCCGAGGTCGCCGACCGCCCCGGCGGTGACCTCGGCCACGATGGGCACGACGCCGTCGACATGGATGCGGATCCGGTCGCCGAGGAGATCCACCCCCCGTACGCGGCCGCTCCAGACGTTGCGGGGACTGCCCTCGGGCCGGGCCCGGTGCAGACTCACCGAGCTCGGCTGGATCGCGACGTACACGTCGCCCGCGACCGGATCCGCGGTGACCACGGTGCCACCGCCGTCGAGTGTGATCTCGTGCCCGTGTGCCACTCCGCGCAACAGGTTCACGCCCACGAGGTCGGCGACGTAGCGCGATCGGGGGCGCGTGGTCACCTCGTGCACCGCGCCTGTCTGCGCGACGCGCCCGTCCTCGAGCACGACCAGCCGGTCGGCGAGCGCCACCGCGTCGAGCAGCTCGTGGGTCACGAGCACCCGCGCGCCGCCGAAGGTCGCGAGCAGCGTGCGCAGATCGCGGCGCAGCTCGGTGCGCGTCCCGACGTCGAGCGCGGCCAGCGGCTCGTCGAGCAACACGAGACGCGGTTCGGTCACCAACGCACGCGCCAACGCGACGCGTTGTTGCTGCCCACCCGACAACAGCCGCGGCTTCGCACCCGCTCGATCCGCGAGCCCGACGCGCGCGAGCCACTCCTGCGCCCGTCGACGCGCTTCCGTGCGCGCGACGCCGCGGCTGCGCAAGCCGAACGCCACGTTCTCGAGCACCGAGAGGTGCGGGAACAGGAGGTAGTCCTGGAACACCACACCGACGCCACGACGTTCGGGCACCACGAACGTCCCCGCGGCGGGGTCGTCCATCAAGGTGTCGTCGACGGTGATCGAACCCTCGTCGAGCGGGACCAGACCCGCGAGCGAGCGCAGCAGGGTCGACTTGCCCGCGCCGTTGGGCCCGAGCACGGCGACGGTCTCGCCGTCGGCCGCGTCGAGCGCGACCGACAGATCGAGACGACCGAGACGCACGCCGACGTCAGCGTGCAGCGTCACGCCGACTCCCTGTCACGAAGGCCCCCGAACCAGTGGTCGCGCAGCGACACGAGGATCACGATCGAGATCGCGAGCAGCACCAGGCTGAGGGTGATCGCCACCGGTTGCTGCGTTTCGAGGAGGTTGTACACCGCGAGCGGTGTGGTCTGGGTGCGGCCCTGGATGTTGCCGGCGAAGGTGATGGTCGCACCGAACTCCCCGAGCGCGCGCGCCCACGCCAGCGCCGCACCCGCGATCAGCGCGGGGGCGATCATCGGCACGGTGACGCGGCGGAACACCGTCCAGCGTCCTGCGCCCAGGCTGGCGGCGGCGTCCTCGTAGCGTCGGTCAACCGACCGCAGCCCGGCTTCGACCGTGATCACGAGGAACGGCATCGCCACGAACGTCTCGGCCAGCACCACGCCCCACTTGGAGAACGTGAACTGGAAGTCGAACAGGTCGTAGATGAGTCCACCGACGAGGCCGTTGTTGCGCTGGAACGCGAACAGCAGTGCGGCGCCGCCGACGACGGGAGGCAGCACCATCGGGAGGATGACGAGCGCGCGCACGAACGAACGCCCGGGGAACTTCCCGCGCGCGAGCACGTACGCGAGCGGGACGCCGAAGAGCACGGAGAAGAACGTCGACCAGAGCGAGCACTCGACCGACAGGCGGATCGCGTCGCGTGCCGCCGGTTCCTGCAGCGTGCTCCCGAGATTGCTCCAGGGAACTCGCCGAAGCAGCCCGATCAGCGGAAGCGCGAAGAACGCGATCGCCACGCCCGCGAGGAGCGCCGGGACCAGCGGCACTCCCCGCCCCCGGCGCTTCACTCGGTGGGAGGCGGCGGGAGGAACCCGAAGCTCTGCAGCGTCCGCTGGCCGGCCGGCGAGACCGTGTACTCGATCCAGGCGTTCGCGAGATCCCTGTTCGTCGACGTCGCGATCGGTGCGATCGGATAGATCGCGTACGCGTTCTGCCACGCTGGGATCGGCACCGCGGTCACAGTCGAGCCGGCCGACTTCGCGTCGGTGACGTACACGACCGCCGCGTCGGCATCACCGGTGGTGACCGCGGCGAGCGCGGTCTTCACGTCGGCACCGCGCGTGACCTTGGCCGGGTCGATGGTCACACCGGCGCCCGAGAGGATCTGGTCGGCGTACTTGCCGCACGGCACCGTCTCCCCGCAGAGCGACACGACGTCGAGCTTCGAGAGGTCCGCGATCGACTTCATCTTCTGCGGGTTGCCCGGCTTCACCACGATGGTGAGCAGGTTGGTAGCGAACACCGTCGGCTCCGCCGTCACCTGCCCACCGTTCACGAGCTTTTGCATATTGGCGCCGTCGGCTGACGCGAACACGTCGGCCGGCGCACCACCCTGGATCTGCTGTGCGAGCGTTCCCGACGATCCGAAGTTGAACGTGACCGTCGTGCCCGGATTCCGCTTTTGGAAGTCGGTGCCCATCTTGGTGAAGGCCTCGGTCAGCGACGCCGCGGCCGACACGGTGATCGTGCCGGTGACCGGCTTCGCCTTGGCCGCGTGCGCGACACCGGTACCGCCGACCAACCCGAGGCCCGCGATGACCAGCGCGACGAACCAGAACCTGGTCGCTCTTCTCACCATTGCTCCCGCGCCTGCTTCCGTCTCACTCCGGCCGCGGGACTTCCACGACCACGTTCGTCGACTTCACGACCGCGACCGCGAAGTCGCCCGGCTCGATGCCCAGGTCGTCTGCGGCCTCGCGCGTCATCAGCGACGTGACCTTGTGCGGCCCCGCCTGGATGTGCACGACCGCGACGAGCCCGTCCTTCTGCACCTGGGTGACGATGCCCGGGAACCGGTTGCGGGCCGACTCGAGCACCGGCGGCTCGTCGCTGGCCGGCGCGGTGTCGGTGAGGAAGCGCGCGAGTTCGGCGCCCTCGATGAGCCGGTCGCCGCCCTTCGGGCGCGACCCGAACCTGCCGTCGTCGACCCAGCGGCGCACGGTGTCGGCGCTCACGCCGAGCAGTTCGGCCACCTGACCCACTCGATACGTCGTCACAGATGCGAGACCATATTCCTATTCTGCCTCGTATCTACAAGTCTGATGTGCAGTTCTGACCAGCAGATGCCGATCTGGGCACGACCGGGGCTGCCGCGTTACCGTTTGGGCGCCGAACAACAACTAGGGAGCACCGTCATGGCCACCACCGAAACTGATCGTCCCGCTGCCGTGCAGGGCGAGGTCCGCATGCTCATCGACGGCGAGCTCGTCGAAGCGACGTCGGGCAAGACGTTCGACAACATCAACCCGGCGACCGAAGAGGTGCTCGGGCCGGTCGCCGACGCGTCGGCCGAGGACATGCAGCGCGCCATCGCCGCCGCTCGTCGGGCGTTCGACGAGACCGACTGGTCCACGAACCACGCGTTCCGCAAGGAGTGCCTCCTGCAGCTCCAGGCAGCGATCGAGAGCGAGCAGGAGGAGATGCGTCAGGAGCTCGTGGCCGAGGTCGGCTGCCCGGTCGCGCTCACCTACGGTCCCCAGCTCGACGCGCCCCTCGGCGACGCCCTCCGGTGGCCGGCCGAGTACATCGACCAGTTCGAGTGGAGCCGCGACCTGCCCAACGGCACCGCGTTCGGGGGCAACTCGAAGCGGTGGGTGACGCGTGAAGCCGCCGGCGTCGTCGGCGCCATCGTGCCGTGGAACTACCCGTTCGAGGTGTCGTCGCAGAAGATCGGCCAGGGCCTGGCCACCGGCAACACCGTGATCCTCAAGCCCGCCCCCGACACGCCGTGGAACGCGACGCGCATCGGCCGGCTGGTGGCAGAGAAGACCGACATCCCGCCGGGTGTGCTGCAGGTCGTGACGTCGTCCGACCACCTGGTGGGCGAGGAGCTCACGGTCAGCCCGCTCGTCGACCTGATCTCGTTCACCGGTTCGACGGCCACCGGCAAGCGGATCTTCGAAAAGGGGGGCGACACGATGAAGCGCCTCTTCCTCGAGCTCGGTGGCAAGTCGGCCGACATCGTGCTCGACGACGCCGACCTCGAGTCGAAGATGGGCATGGCGTGCATGGTCGCGGTGCACGGCGGCCAGGGTTGCGTGATGGCCACCCGCATGCTCGTCGACCGGAAGATCTACGACAAGGCGATCGAGATCGCGGCGCCCGGCTTCGAGAGCTTCCCCTACGGCGACCCCAACGACATGGGCAACCTCATGGGCCCGCTCGTGAGCAAGAAGCAGCGCGAGCGCGTGCTCGGCTACATCGAGAAGGGCAGGGAAGAGGGTGCGCGCGTCGTCGCCGGCGGTGGTCGGCCCGAGCAGTTCGACAAGGGCTGGTTCGTGCAGCCGACGCTCTTCGCCGACGTCACCAACGACATGACGATCGCCCGCGAGGAGATCTTCGGCCCCGTGCTGATCGTCATCCCGTTCGACGGCGACGACGAAGCGGTGCGCATGGCCAACGACAACCAGTACGGCCTCGGCGGCTACGTCACCTCGGGGAACGAGGAGCGGGCGCTGGCGGTCGGCCGTCAGCTGCGCTCCGGCACCGTCAGCATCAACGGTGGCGTCACCTACGGCCCCGACGCCCCCTTCGGCGGGTACAAGGCCAGTGGTGTCGGTCGTCAGAACGGCATCGAGGGCTTCCAGCAGTACACCGAGGTCAAGACCTACGGCGTCAACGTCCCGGCCGAGTAGTCCGGTGCGGGTCGCCTTCGTCGGGGCGGGCCAGATCGGCACGCCCATGTCGGAGCGGCTCCTGGCCGCCGGTCACGAGCTGACCGTCTACGCCCGCCGGGCCGAGGTGCGAGAGCACTTCGCCCGGCTGGGCGCGGCGGTCACCGACTCCCTGGCCGAAGCGGCTGACGGGGCCGACGCGGTCCACCTCGCGCTGTACTCCGACGAGCAACTGGCCGAGGTCACCATGGGCGCTGCCGATTCGGGCCAGGCCGATTCGGGCCAGGCCAATTCGGGTCAGGAGGGGCTCGTCCCCCACCTCGGGGCCGACGCCCTGCTCGTCTCCCACACGACCGGCTCCCCGGCCACCATCCGGCGCATCGCCGACGCAGGGAACGGTCACGTGGTCGACGCCCCGTTCAGCGGCGGCGCCGACGACGTGCTCGCGGGTCACCTCACCGTGATGTTCGGCGGCGCGCCCGACGACATCGCACGCGCGCGCGAGACCGTCGGCGCGTACGCCGACCCGATGGTCGACATCGGCGCGCTCGGGAGCGCGCTCGTGGTGAAGCTCGTCAACAACGCGTTGTTCGCCGCGAACATCCAACTCGTCGCGCAAGCCGAACAGATCGCGAACGACCTCGGTGTCGACACACCCACACTCGCGCGCGTCATCCAGGAATCGAGCGGTGCGAGCTACGTGATGGGACTCATCGCCGCGATGGGCTCCACGCGCACGCTCGTCGACGTCGCCGGTCACTACATGCGCAAGGACATCGACGTCGTGCGCGAAGTGGTCGACGGCCTCGGCGTCGACCTCGGGATCCTCGGCACTGTGCTCGACGGCGGACCGGCCCACTTCACGCCTCGTTGACGCTGGCGCCGACACCCACGGTGGCCGCCTGAGAGCACGCTGACCAGCACTGATCCCTTCGACGGCAGAAGGCCCGGTTCGGGCCGGTATCATGAACCTCCCGGCGCGCAGGGCGGTGCGCCGACATGGTGGCCGTAGCTCAGTTGGCTAGAGCGCCGGGTTGTGGTCCCGGAGGTCGGGGGTTCGAAACCCCTCGGTCACCCCACCGCGGACCCGGCTGCGGCGAACGTCACGCCGCAGCCGGAGCCGCCAACACCGCGCGCAGCGCGTCGTCCAACTGCGCGTGCGCGAACTCGTAGCCGCTCTGCTCCAACACGCGCGGCAGCACGCGCTGTCCGTTGACGAGCAGGTGCTCGACGAGCTCCGCGCCGTACACCGCCTTCAACGGGAGCAGCGGCGTGGGCAGCACGGTTGGGCGGTGCAACGCGTCGCCGAGCGCGCGCGTGAACTCGACGTTGGTCACCGGATTCGGCGCGGTGAGGTTGACGGCGCCGCGCACCGACTCGGCGGTGAGGAGATGCTGCATCGCGGCGACGTGGTCGTCGAGGGCGATCCAGCTCATGTACTGGTCGCCCGACCCGATCCGGCCACCGAGCCCGAGCTTGAACGGCAGGAGCATCCGTTGGAGGGCACCGCCGTGAGCCGCGAGGACGATGCCGGTGCGGAGGTGGACGACCCGGATCCCGGCCTCCTCGGCGGGTGCGGTGGCGGCCTCCCAGGCCGTGCAGACCCGGGCCGGGAAGTCGTCGCCGGGCGCGGAGACCTCCGTGAGCTCCTCGGCACCCCGGTCGCCGTAGTACCCCACCGCCGAGCCCGAGAGCAG
Source organism: Acidimicrobiia bacterium (assembly GCA_036502765.1). Taxonomy (GTDB): domain Bacteria; phylum Actinomycetota; class Acidimicrobiia; order IMCC26256; family DASPTH01; genus DASUAS01. The sequence continues at coordinate 11,574 of DASXXX010000443.1, forward strand.
CACCTTCGGTGGACGGGCGAGCCCGGCCAAGGTGCGGGCGAGGAGGTCGGTGCCCTGGGTCCGGCTGTCGAGGATCAGCTGCTTGCGCGCCGGGGTCCACTTCTTGTCGCCGATGCCGGCACCGGCGAGGTGGACGACCGCGTCGACCCCCGCGAGGCCGTCGGCGTCGATGGCGCCCGCGGCCGGGTCCCAGCGGACGTCATCTGAGCCTTCGGGCTCGCTGCGCACGAGCCGGACGACGCGATGACCGTCGGCGCGGAGGCGCGGGATGAGCGCGGAGCCGATCAGTCCGTGTGCACCCGTGACGAGCACATCCATGCTCGCACCGTACCCCGGTCGCGATTGCGAGGCTCGGGCGGCGAAGCCGAGCGAGTAGATTCGCACCTCGCACCAACGAGCGCCCCTAGCTCAATTGGTTAGAGCAAATGACTCTTAATCATTAGGTTCCGGGTTCGAGTCCCGGGGGGCGTACCAACTCTTCTACTTCCGTCGCCACCGTGACGGCGCGCGTACCGTCGTGGTCATGAGCACGCGCCACGCCGCCGACTCCCACGACCTCATCCGTGTGCACGGCGCACGCGTGAACAACCTCAAAGACGTGAGCGTCGAGCTCCCGAAGCGCAGGCTGACGGCGTTCACGGGTGTGTCGGGTTCGGGCAAGAGCTCGTTGGTGTTCGGCACCATCGCCGCAGAGTCGCAGCGGTTGATCAACGAGACGTACAGCGCGTTCGTGCAGGGCTTCATGCCCACCCAGGCGCGCCCCGACGTCGACGTGCTCGACGGCCTGACCACCGCGATCATCGTCGACCAGGAGCGCATGGGCAGCGACCCCCGCTCCACGGTCGGTACCGCCACCGACGCCAACGCGATGCTGCGCATCCTCTTCAGTCGACTCGGCAAGCCGCAGATCGGCTCACCCCAGGCGTTCTCGTTCAACGTCGCGTCGATCAGCGGCGCCGGCGCGGTGACCCTCGAACGCGGCGGCCGCACGACGAGGGAGAAGCGCAGCTTCAGCATCATCGGCGGCATGTGCCCGCGTTGCGAGGGTCGCGGTTCGATCACCGATTTCGACCTCTCACAGCTCTACGACGACACCCAGTCGCTCAACGAGGGCGCGATCACGATCCCCGGCTACAGCATGGACGGCTGGTACGGCCGCATCTTCCGCGGCTGCGGCTACTTCGACCCCGACAAGCCGATCAAGAAGTTCACCAAGAAGGAGCTCGACGACCTCCTGTACCGGGAGCCCACCAAGATCAAGGTGGAGGGCATCAACCTCACCTACTCGGGTCTGATCCCGCAGATCCAGAAGTCGTTCTTGTCGAAGGACGTCGACGCGATGCAGCCGCACATCCGCGCCTTCGTCGAGCGGGTGGTCACGTTCAGCGCGTGCCCGGAGTGCGGCGGCACCCGGCTCAGCACGGAAGCGCGCTCGTCGAAGATCAAGAAGTGCAACATCGCCGACGTCTGCGCCATGCAGATCAGCGACCTCGCGCAGTGGGTGCGAGATCTCGACGAGCCGACCGTCGCGCCCCTCCTCGAAGCGCTGCGCGACACCCTCGAATCGTTCGTCGAGATCGGGCTCGGGTACCTGTCACTCGAGCGGCCGACGGGCACGTTGTCGGGCGGCGAGGCGCAGCGCGTGAAGATGATCCGCCAGCTCGGTTCGTCGCTCACCGACGTCACGTACGTGTTCGACGAGCCGACCGTGGGCCTGCACCCGCACGACATCCAGCGGATGAACGGGTTGCTGCTCGACCTGCGCGACAAGGGCAACACCGTGCTCGTCGTCGAGCACAAGCCGGAAGCGATCGCCATCGCCGACCACGTGGTCGACCTCGGTCCCGGCGCGGGCAGAGCAGGCGGCGAGGTGGTCTTCGAGGGCACGGTGGCGCAGCTGCGCAAGAGCGGCACCGTCACCGGCCGCCACCTCGACGACCGGGCGGCGCTGAAGGAGACGGTGAGGACGCCGTCCGAGGCGATGGCAGTGCGTGGCGCGCGCACCAACAACCTGCAGAACGTCGACCTCGACATCCCACTCGGCGTGCTCGTCGTCGTCACCGGGGTGGCGGGTTCGGGGAAGAGCTCGCTGATCCGCGGTTCGGTGTCGGGGCGCGACGGGGTGGTGACGGTCGACCAGACGGCGATCCGCGGTTCCCGCCGCAGCAACCCCGCGACCTACACCGGGCTGCTCGACCCGATCCGCAAGGCGTTCGCCAAGGCGAACGGCGTGAAGCCCGCGTTGTTCAGCGCCAACTCCGAGGGCGCGTGCCCGAACTGCAACGGCGCCGGCGTGATCTACATCGATCTCGGGATCATGGCCGGCGTCGCCATGCCGTGTGAGGTGTGCTGCGGGAAGCGCTTCGACGCCGCGGTGCTCGAGTACACGTTCGGCGGCAGGGACATCAGCGAGGTGCTGGCGATGCCGGTCGCCGAGGCGCAGGAGTTCTTCGGCGACGGTGACGCGGCGACTCCCGCCGCGCACAAGATCCTCGAACGGCTCGCCGACGTCGGACTCGGATACCTCACCATCGGCCAGCCGCTCACGACGTTGTCCGGCGGTGAACGCCAGCGGCTGAAGCTGGCGACACACATGGCCGAGCCGGGCACGGTGTTCGTGCTCGACGAGCCGACCAGCGGGCTCCACCTCGCCGACGTCGACCAACTGCTCGCCAAGCTCGACCGGATGGTCGACGCCGGGAAATCGGTCATCGTGGTCGAGCACCACCAGGCGGTCATGGCCCATGCCGACTGGATCATCGACCTCGGCCCCGGCGCGGGCCACGACGGTGGTCGCGTCGTCTTCGAGGGCACTCCTGCCGACCTGGTCGCGACGCAGTCCACCCTCACCGGCGAGCACCTCGCCGCCTACGTCACGCGCTGAGCGCCCGGAGTGACAGCGACGCGATCGACTCGGGCAAGGACTGCGCGAGGTCGTCGAGCGCGGTCGAGCTGGCGCGCATCACCGATGCACGCACCTGGGCGACCAGCGCGGCGGTGCCCGCGTCGTCGAGGTGGCGACTCTCGTAGTGGATCGGCGCTTCGGTGACGCCCGGTTCCACCAGCGCGATCCGTCGACGGTCGACGACCTCGTGCCCGTCCGACGCCGTGATCGCGACGGCCCACCCGAAGTGATCGGCGATGCCCACCCGCAGCACGGAACCGACGCTACGCGCTGCTTCGCTCCACGTATCGTTCCGCGATGCAGCTCGACCTCGACGTGGACCTCGGTGGGGGCGGGGTCAACGTGCCGCTCCTCGTGTGCTTCGCCGCGTTCGTCGTGACGTTCATCGTGACCCGCACGATCACGCGGATGATCCGCGCCGGCAAGGGGCCCTTCCGCGACAACGTGTCCAGCGGCGGGCTGCACGTCCACCACGCTGTTCCCGGCATCGTGCTGCTCGTCATCGGTGCGTTCGTCGCGGTGGGCACCAGCGGCACGGACTCCGCGTGGGCAATCGTCGCCGCGCTGCTGGTCGGCGTGGGCACCTCGCTGGTGCTCGACGAGTTCGCGCTGATCCTGCACCTGCAGGACGTCTACTGGGCCGACGAGGGCCGCATCTCGGTCGAGATGGTGAGCCTGGCCATGGCGTGCCTCGGGCTCGCAGTCGTCGGCCTCACGCCCTTCGACGTCCGCGGCTTCGAGGGCGGGATCGAGGGCGCGATCGCGCTCGTGCTGGCGATCGTGACCGTCCTGTGGCTGATCATCGTCAGCGTCATGAAGGGCAAGTACAAGCTCGCTCTCTTCGGCGCCTTCGTTCCGCTCTTCGCGCTCGTGGCCGCGCTCCGACTCGCCCGTCCCGAGTCGCGATGGGCGAAGCGCCGGTACTCACCCGGGAAGCTCGCCCGGGCGGAGCAGCGCACTGCCGGGTACGACAAGCACTTCGGCCCGGCCACCGCGTGGGTCAGTGACTTCGTGGCCGGGAAGCCGTCGCAACCGGATCCCGCACCGCGCGTGTGAGACTGCGACATGGCGACGTTCGTCCTGGTGCACGGTGCGATGCACGGCGCGTGGTGTTGGCGTGAGGTGCGGGGTCCGCTGCGCGACGCGGGCTACGCGGTGTTCACGCCCACCCTCACCGGTCAGGGCGATCGCCGCCACCAGATGACGCGCGCCGTCGGCGTCGACACCCACGTCGACGACCTCACCGAGTTGCTCTGGTTCGAGGACCTCCACGACGTCCACCTCGTGCTGCACAGCTACGCCGGCGTCCTGGCCGGGCCCGTGGCCGCCCAGGCGGGCGACCGCCTCGCGTCGATCACCTACCTCGCCGGGTTCATGACCCGTCCGGGTGAGTGCCTCCTCGACGTCGAGCCGCCCGCGACCGTCGCGCGCTACCGACAGCTCGTCGCCGAGTCGGGCGACGGCTGGCGCGTCCCCACCAGCACCGCGTTCCTCGGCCAGTGGGGCGTGACCGACGAGCTTGCACCCTTCGTCGGCCCGCGCCTCACCGACTTCCCTTTCAAGTGCCAGACCGACGCAACGCAGTACGACCCCGAGCGCTGGGACTCGCTGCGCAAGATCTACGTACGCCACACGAACCCGCCGTTGCCGAGCCTCGACCTCTCGTACCAGCGCGCCGTCGACGGCAGCTTCGAACTGCACGAGCTCGCGTGCGGTCACGACGTGATGCTCGCGGATCCGCTCGGCGCCGTCGCCGTACTCGAGCAGATCGCGGGTTAGACGCGCGGCTCCTTGGGGAGTCCGAGCACCTTCTCCCCCACCGTGTTGCGCACGATCTCCTCGGTGCCGCCGCCGATGCGCGCGCCCGGCGTGGAGAGCACGTACTCGTCCCACGCGAACGTGCCCCACTCGCCGGTGTCGGCGGCGAGGCGCGGGCCGAGC
>DASXXX010000444.1:0-4194 GCA_036502765.1 Acidimicrobiia bacterium
GAACTCCCAGAGGCGCAACGTGGGCCAGAGGAACAGGTCGGACTGCGCCTTCCACACCGAGTCCCAGTGCTCCATGTTCTCGGCGAACTCGGGGTAGGTGTAGCCACCGCCGGCGGCGTGCCCGGCGCAGAAGCCCTTGCCTTTGGCCTTGATCACCACCACCTTCACCGCGTAGTCGCGGTCGGCGAGGGTGAGGGCGTCGTCGAAGGCGTGGACCATCTCCGAGGTCTGGCTGTTGGCCCGGCCGGGGTCGTTCAGCACGATGTGCGCCACCGGTCCGTCGACGTCGTAGGTGAGCGGGCCGAGGTCCTGAGGTTCCATGGCGTCAGTCTTTCTCCTTTCTTCGGCTTCGCGGGACGGCTCGCCCGCCCGGCGACCGGTCGGGTAGCCTGACCCTTCGCACTTTGCCGGGCTGCGCCGCCGCGCCCGCTCCGAATCGACAAGAAGGAAACCCCTCCGTGGCCGTGAAGATCCGCCTCATGCGGGTAGGCAAGAAGAAGCAGCCGACGTACCGCGTCGTGGTGGCCGACGGCCGCTCGCCGCGCGACGGGCGCTTCATCGAGATCATCGGGCAGTACGCCCCCCGCCAGGACCCGTCGTTCTGCCAGATCAACGCCGACTCCGCGTTGGCGTGGCTGCGCAAGGGCGCCCAGCCCACCGAGCAGGTCCAGAAGCTCCTGACCGAGCAGGGCGTGTGGGCCCAGTACGAGGCCGAGCGCAGCAAGCCTGCGGTCACCAAGCTCTCGCGTCGCGGCTACATCACCGGCAAGGTGGAGCGGGGCGAGAAGAAGGCGAAGCCCGAGTCGGAGGCGAAGCCCGAGTCGGAGGCGGCTCCTGCGGCGGCTGCGGCCCCGGCCGCAGCGCCCGCCGCAGAGGTCGAGGACGCACCCGCCGACGAGATGCCGGCCGAAGAGACGCCCGCCGAAGAGACGCCCGCCGAAGAGACGCCCGCCGAAGAGACGCCCGCCGAAGACGCGCCGGCAGAGGACGCATCCGCATGAGCGACGACACGTACGACGACGACACCTACGACGACGACGTCGTCGACGAGGTCGGCGCCGAGGGCAACCGCATCGACGAGGGCGACACCGTGAACGGTGGCCGTGCGCTCGCCGTCACCGAGTACGTCACCCGTAACCTGGCCGACGATCCCGACGCGATCGAAGTCGACGTCGAGGGTCGCAGCGGCGAGGTCGCGCTGATGGTGCACGCCAACCCCTCCGACATGGGCCGCCTCATCGGCAAGCGTGGTCGCGTGATCCAGGCGCTGCGCCAGCTCGTGCGCGCTGCCGGCACCGCCGACGGCGTGAAGGCCAACGTCGACATCGTCGAGTAGCGCGGACACCTCCGTGGTCGCGCCCGGTCCGGGCGAGCGACTCGTCGTCGGACGGGTCGGACGGGCACACGGGTTGCGCGGCGAGGTCGCGGTGACCTTCAGCAGCAATCGGCCGGAGCGTTCCGCGCCCGGAGCCGTGCTGTTCGCCGGAGAACGCGAGCTGGTGGTCACGGCCTCACGCCCGCACCAGGGGCGCATGCTGCTCCGCTTCGCCGGGGTCGACGACCGCACCGCGGCCGAAGCGCTCCTCGGGGTCGAGCTCACTGCCGAGCCCCTCGCCGCCGACCTGGAGCTCGACGAGCGCGAGCTCTGGGTGCACGAAGTCGTCGGCGCCGAGGTGCTCGACCGCGCCGGCGCGGTCATGGGCAGGGTGACGGCGGTCGAGGCCAACCCGGCGCACGACCTGCTCGTCCTCGACAACGGTGCGCTGGTACCCATGGTGTTCGTGGTCGAACAGCGCGACGGTGTGGTCGTGATCGATCCCCCCGACGGCCTGTTCGATCTCTGAGGCCGAGGGTCGTGCGCATCGACGTCTTCACCATCTTCCCCGAGTGGTTCGCAGGACCGTTCGACGCGTCGCTGCTCGGCAAGGCGCGCGCCGCGGGTCGGCTCGATCTCCGCGTGCACGACCTGCGCGCCCACACCACCGACCGCCACCGTTCGGTCGACGACTCGCCGTACGGCGGTGGCGCCGGAATGGTGATGGCACCCGACCCGATCTTCGCTGCGGTCGAGGCCGCGTCGCCCCCGCGTCCGCTGCTCCTCCTGTCGGCGGCAGGTCGGCGCTTCGACCACGCGGTCGCCACCGAGTTCGCCGCGGGCGAGGGCTTCTCGCTGCTGTGTGGTCGCTACGAAGGCGTCGACCAGCGGGTCGCCGACCACTTGTGTGACGGCGAGCTGTCGGTGGGCGACTTCGTGCTCGCCGGTGGGGAAGCCGCCGCCGCGGTCGTCGTCGACGCGGTCGCCCGCCTCGTGCCCGGGGTCATGGGCAACGAGGCGTCGGGCGCCGACGAGTCGTTCGCCACCGGGCTGCTCGAGTACCCGCAGTACACGCGCCCCGCCGAGTTCCGGGGCCACGGGGTCCCCGAGGTGTTGCTGAGCGGCGACCACGAACGCGTGGCGCGGTGGCGACGGGCGCAGGCCCTGCACCGCACCCGGGCCCGGCGTCCCGACCTGCTCGCCGACGACCTCGACCCCGCCGACGAGGCGCTCCTGCGCGAATTCCCGGACGAGGGGCCCGCCCGGTAACATCGTGGGTTCCTCTAGCTCGGAGTTTCCCGATGAACGCCACCGACCTCGTCGACCGGACACAGCTTCGCGACGACATCCCCGACTTCGCTCCCGGCGACACCCTCAAGGTGCACGTGCGCGTCGTCGAGGGCAACCGCGAGCGGGTCCAGGTGTTCCAGGGCATCGTGATCCGGCGCAAGGGCGACGGCAGCCGCGAGACCTTCACCGTGCGCAAGGTGAGCTTCGGCGTCGGCGTGGAGCGCACCTTCCCGGTGCACTCGCCCATCCTGGCCAAGATCGAGCGGATCACCCGTGGTGACGTCCGCCGGGCCAAGCTCTACTACCTCCGTGACCGGGTCGGGAAGGCCGCAAAGGTCAAGGAGAAGCGCGACTGAGGTGACGCGCACCGCAGCCGGCCGTCGTTACAGTACGGACACCGGCGGTTGGGGAGTGCCCACGTGAGCGCTGAGGACCTCGAGCGGTACGAGACGGAGATCGAGCTCCAGCTCTACAAGGAGTATCGAGACGTCCTGCCGATGTTCTCGTACGTCGTCGAGACGGAGCGGCGCTTCTACCTCACCAACCAGGTGAAGCTCGACGCCCGCACCGAGAACGGGCAGACCTACTTCGAGCTCGAGCTGGCCGACGCGTGGGTCTGGGACATGTACCGCCCCGCTCGCTTCGTCGCCAACGTCCGCGTCGTGACGTTCAAGGACGTCAACATCGAGGAACTCGCCCGGGACGCCTGAGCGTGCCCGGCACCGCGCGGCCGGATCCGCGGCCTGATCCGCGGCCGGATCCGCGGCGTGCGCTCGGCGACGCCGGTGAGGAGCTGGTCGCACGCTGGTACGCCGACGCCGGCTACCGCGTGCTCGACCGAAACTGGCGCTGTCGCGACGGTGAGCTCGACGTGATCGCCGCACGTGCTTCGGTGCTCGTGTTCTGCGAGGTCAAGACGCGTCGCAGCACCGCGTTCGGGTCGCCGGCGGAGGCGGTCACCGTCACCAAGCAACGCCGGATCCGCTCGCTCGCCATGCGCTGGCTCGACGCTCATCCCGAGGCGCGTGCCCGCACGTTGCGCTTCGACGTCGCGTCGGTGCTCGCCCAGCGCGGCCAGCCGCTGGTGATCGACGTGATCGAGAGCGCCTTCTAGCGCGAGCGCGACGGCCGCGTCTCCACCCGACGCCAGCACGACGTGTGCCAGTGGCGGCGGTCTTCGGGTGCGTCGCTCGGTACGACCACCTCGTGACCGAGCCCGGGCGGGATCTCGTGGTCGCATCCGGGACAGCGGTAGGTCTTCCCTGCCTGGTAGGGCTGGATGTGACGGACCTCGACCGGCCCGTCGGGCACGTCGGCGCGATGCGAAGGCATCGGTTCAGCCGAACACGGCCCAGAGCACCAGCGCCGCCACCACCGCGAGCGCGGCGACGACGATCACGACGTCGGTACCGCGCTTGGCCTGGGAACGGAACGGGTTGAGGCCCACGCCGCTACGGTAGCGGCCGATGTCCGACGACCTCCTCGTGGATCGCAACGACGGCGTCGTGACGCTCACGCTCAACCGTCCCGACAAGCTCAACTCGATCACCGGCGCGATGTGGGGCGGCCTGCGCGACGTGTTCGACGAC
>DASXXX010000445.1:0-9428 GCA_036502765.1 Acidimicrobiia bacterium
CATCGATTCAGGCTAGGACGGCACTTCTGCATGCCGCGCGCGCGAGAATGATCGACCCCGCCCGCAATTTCTGGAGTTCTTTTCGTGCTGTCCGTTCGTGGCCTGGTGGTCGAGGTCGGCGGAAAGCGGATCGTCGACGGCGTCTCGCTGCAGGTGCGTCCGGGCGAGAAGGTGGGGCTGGTCGGGCGCAACGGCGCCGGCAAGACCACGCTCCTGCGGGTCCTCGGCGGCGCCGACCGGCCCCGGTCGGGCCTCGTCGAGCGGGCACCGCTCACCGGCTATCTGTCGCAGGATCCGCGCAGCGATGCCGTCCCCGACGACACCACCGTCCTCTCCCACGTGTTCTCCGGGCGCGGGCTCGACGATCTCCTCGCCCGCACCGAGAAGCTGCGCATCGCGCTGGAGGAGAACCCGTCGACCGAGAACATCGAGCGCTTCAGCGCCTCCCAGGAGGCCTTCGAGGCGGCCGGCGGCTACGCGGCCGAGGCCGAGGTGCGCAAGCTCGCCGACGGCGTCGGCCTGCGCCCCGATCGGCTCGACCTCCATCTCGGCGCGCTCTCGGGTGGTGAGCGGCGCCGCGCCGAACTGGTGCGCATCCTGTTCGGCGGGAGCGACCTGCTCCTGCTCGACGAACCCACCAACCACCTCGATGCCGACGCGCGCGACTGGTTGCTCAAGTTCCTGCGGTCGTACCGCGGCGCGTTGCTCGTGGTGAGCCACGACCTCGATCTCCTCGACGAAGCGATCACGCGCGTCGTGCACATCGATCGCGAGGCCGAGGAGGGCACGGGCACGCTGGTCGAGTACAAGGGCACCTACTCGCAGTACCTCGAAGCCCGCGAAGGCAACGAGGAGCGGGCCGCGAAGTTGGCGGTACGCCAGGATCGCGAGATCGCGCGGCTGAAGGTGCAGGCCGGTGGCATGCGGGGGCAGACCGCCAAGCGGGCTCGCGTCGCCAAGAACCTCGACCAACGCCGCGCCAAGCTCGAAGCGTCGAAGGTGCAGAACACCTCGAAGCGGCGCGCCCTCGCGCTGCGGTTCCCCGAGCCGCCGTCGGCCGGACGCACGGTGCTCACCGCCACCGAGCTGTACAAGTCGTTCGGCGCGCTCGACGTGTTCGGCGACGTGTCGTTCGACGTCGGCCGGGGCGAGCGCCTCCTCGTGATGGGCCTCAACGGCGCGGGGAAGACCACGCTCCTCAAGGTGCTGGCCGACGAGCTCAGCCCCGACCTCGGCGAGGTGGAGCTCGGTACGCACGTGTCGGTCGGGTACTACGCGCAGGAGCACGAGGGCATCGTCCCGGGCCGCACCCTGCTCGAGCACATGCGCGAAGCGTCGCCAGTGGGCGACGGCGCGCTGCGCAACCTGCTCGGGATGTTCGGGTTGAGCGGGCAGAAGGTGTTCCAGGACGCCGACACTCTCTCCGGTGGCGAGAAGACGAAGCTCGCGCTCGCGCAGCTCGTCGCCGGCAGCCACAACGTGCTGCTCCTCGACGAGCCCACCAACAACCTCGACCCTGCGTCGCGCACTGCCACCGGTGAGGCACTCGCCGCGTGGCCCGGCACGATGATCGTGGTGAGCCACGATTCGGAGTTCGTGCGCTCGCTCGCACCCGACCGCGCGCTGCTGATGCCCGACGGCACCCTCGACTACTTCGACGACGAGATGCTCGACCTCATCGAACTGGTGTGAGTTTCGGGCGATTCGGCACGGGGTAGTCGCTGGCCCATGGCCGGCACCACCCCGTTCGACTACATCGTCGCCGATCTCGACTACCCGCTGTTCGTGGTGAGCGCGGCCGCGCAGGACGAAGCCGACGCGTGCCTGGTTGGGTTCACGACCCAGTGCAGCATCGAGCCGCGCCGGTTCATGGTGTTCCTCTCGAAGATGAATCACACGTGCGAGGTCGCCCGGCGCGCATCGGTGCTCGTCGTGCACCGCGTCCGGGCCGAGCAGCACGAGCTGGCCGAGCACTTCGGCGGGATCAGCGAGAAGGACGACGCCGCGAAGCTCGGCGAGTGGCCGTGGCGGCCGGGACCCGAAGGCGCACCCATCATCGAGGACTGTGACTGGTTCGCGGGGACGATCGAAGGGACGGTCGACGGCGGCGACCACGTGGGGTACCTGTTGGCCCCGTTCGCCGGCGAGCACCGCGGCCGGGGTCAGCTCGGGTACCAAGAGGCGCGCGACATCCAGGCCGGGCAGCCCGCGGGCGAACCCGCCTGACGCCTCGGGCGATCCCTCCGGGCGGCGTCTACGTTGTGCCGCCATGACGCCCGAGTTCCACCTCTATCTCCCGCAGATGCGCCTCACCATGGACGCGATGGTCGACAAGGCGCGCGCCGCGGAGGCGGCCGGCTTCACCGGCATGGCGGGGATGGACCACCTCGCGCCGCCGATGGCCGAGCAGCACGACATGTACGAAGCGCTCACGACGAACGCGTGGTTGCTGGCGCACACCGAGCGGCTCGTGCAAGGTCAACTCGTGTTGTGCGACGCGTTCCGTCACCCGGCGAACCTCGCGCGCGAGGCGGTCACGCTCGATCACGCGTCGGGTGGACGCTTCGAGCTCGGCATCGGCTGGGGCTCGGTGGTGGAGGAGTTCACGACCTACGGCGTGCAGCCCACCGCGGCGCGCGAGCGCGTGGCTCGGTTGAAGGAGACGCTCGAGATCCTGCGCGCGCTCTGGCGCGGCGAGACGCTCGACTACGAGGGCGAGTGGTTCCAACTCGTGGGCGCGCGTCAGATGCCCGTGCCGCTCACGAAGATCCCGGTCGTCATCGGCGGCACGGGCCCGAAGACGATGGAGCTCGTCGCCGAGCACGCCGACTGGTGGAACGTCCCGGTACATCAATTGGAGCGGCTCGACGAGATGCGCAGCCGCGCCGGTGACGCGCGCGTCTCCACCCAGCGCATGTACACGTTCGCGCCGGAGGGTTCTGACCGGGCGGCGATCGAGGAGACCGCACAGAAGCGGTTCGGGTACTCGAGCCGGGTCGTCGGTGGGAGCACCGAGATGCTCGACCACTTCCACGAGATGCAGCAGCACGGTGTCGAGCGCTTCTACGTGTGGTTCACCGACTTCGCGCCGACCGCCACGCTCGAGGCGTTCGGGGCCGAGGTGATCAGCAGCTTCTGACCTACGCGGGACCCTCGGCGAGCATGGCCTCGGGGTGCTCGTCGTAGTCACGGATGAGCCCGCGGTTGCGCAGCGCGACCGGCGCGCGTTCGGGCTGCATCGACCAGCAGACGGGGCTGAGCCCGGGCATGTCGGCGAGCGTCGGATAGCTGTCGAGGTCCATGCCGCGGCTCATGCCGATGCTGCACGCGCGCTTCAGCACGATGGCGGCCTCGGCGGTGTCGGGGTCGAAGGTGGCGTCGGCCCAGCGCGCGAACCCGCCGGTGGCGTCCGACCACGGTGCGGGTGCGACGACGCGTGCCCCCTCCAGCTCCCAGGCGAGGAGGGGTTCGCCGTCGCGCGAGAGGGTGACGCTGTGGCGTTGGCCGTCGAGCAGTCCGAACGGCACCTCGATGTCGTACTGCCGTCGCGATGCGCCGCCGGCGGCGACCCGGGCCGCGTGCGCGATCGCCAGCGTGGCCACGTCGAGCTGGTGTGTGCAGTGCTGGTCGGACTGCGTGTGCCCGGCGACGACGAGACACCGATCGGCGAGCGGCGTGCCCACCAGTGCCTGCAGTTGCGCGCCGGCGGCGGGGCACGTCGTCCAGGGTGCGCGCACCGACTCACTTGTGATCGCGTTCACGTGCGCCCCGTCGTGCTCGACGTGCACGGTGAAGTAGTGCTGGTCGTCTTCGAGCCCACCGTCGACCGTGCCCGGGTCGCGCGCGACGAGTCGGATGCGCCGTCGGAAACGACCGTGCGGGAAGTAGGTGGTGGGGGTGTCGGCGTCCAGAACTGCGAGGGTACCGCCGCGACCATGGCGGGTCCCGAGACGCCTCTCGGTAATAATGCGCGCACAACTCGCGGGGACGTGCCGATCCGAGGGAGCACGCGGCATGAGCATGCGCATCGACTTGACGCCAGACGAAGAGCGCGCGGTCGCCGACGCGTACTCGCGCACCTGGTGGCTGTGGTTGATCGCCGGAATCCTGTGGTTGCTCCTCGGGTTCATCGTGCTGTCGCTGCGACCGGCGTCGATCACCGCCTGCGCGATCCTGATCGCGATCGCGTTCTGGCTCGGTGGCATCACCCAACTCGCACTCGGCTTCGTGCTCGAGGGCGGTTGGCGTTGGCTCGCGATCATCGGCGGCACGTTGGCCCTCGTCGCGGGCATCGTCGCGATCGTGTGGCCGGAGCCCACGCTCGTGGTGATCTCGGTGTTCGTCGCGTGGTACCTCCTGATCCGCGGTCTCTTCGACGTGGTCATTGCGCTCTCGCACACGCACGTGCGGGGCTGGTGGATGCCGCTCATCGCCGGACTCGTCGGCATCGGCCTGGGCGCCTGGGCGATCGGGAACCCCGACCGCTCGGTGCTGCTGCTCGTGTCGATCATCGGCATCTGGTCGATCTTCAAGGGAGTCGCCGACCTCATGGCGAGCTTCGAGTACCGACGTCTCGGCAAGGAGCTGGCCGCATGAGCGACGACGAACCCACCACACCTGAGACGCCCGACACTCCGGACGCTCCGGATGCTCCCACCGACGACGCCACGGAGGCGGTCGAGGCCGAGACCGCGGCGGCACCCGTGCCCGCGGCCGCGCCCGCCGGAGTGAAGGTCAAGCCGGACAAAGGCAAGCGGTGGCAGCGAATCGTCTCCGTCGTCCTGCTGGTGCTCGGGTTCATCCTGGTGCCGCTGTCGGCGGTCGCCATCTGGACGCACAACCAGCTCACCAACACCGACCGCTACGTCGAGACCGTCTCGCCGCTCGCCGAGAACAAGGACATCCAGCAGACGGTCGCGGCGGCCGTCGTGAACGCCATCTTCACCGGCAACATCGAGAAGCGGGTCGCGAACGCGCTCCCGAAGCGGGCCAAGCCCCTCGCGGCGCCGATCGCGAGCGCGGCGCAGAGCTACGCCCTCGACGTGACCGAGAAGCTCCTCGCTTCGCAGCAGTTCTCCGACCTGTGGGACGCCGCCAACCGGCGCGCCCACAACCAGCTCGTCGCGCTCCTGACCGACGATCCGGGCAAGGCTCCGGGCGCGGTCAACATCAAGGATGGCAAGGTCAAGCTCGACCTCACCAACGTGATCACGCAGGTGCAGGGCAAGCTCGTCGACGCCGGGCTCTCGTTCCTGAAGAACGTGAACGTGCCGCCGGTGTCCCGCACCATCACGATCATCGACACTGAAGGTCTCTCCGAGGCGCGTACCTATGTGTCGATCCTCGACACGCTCGCCTGGGTGCTGCCGGTGCTCGGCATCCTCTGCCTCGCCGGGTCGGCGCTCATCGTGCCCCCGCGGCGCCGGCGGTTGACGGTCCGTGCTGCGCTCGTCCTCGTCGCCGCGTGCGCGTTCACGCTCGTGCTCCTCGCGATCGGGCGTTCGCTCTACTTGGATGCCACGGTGAACAAGGACGCAGCGAAAGCGGTGTTCGACATCCTGGTGCGCAACCTGCGTTACGGCGTGATCACGCTCGCCGTCGTCGGAGTCATCATCGCGCTGGTCGCGTACTTTGCCGGGCCGTCGGCGCCGGCGAAGGCGACTCGCAGGCTGGCGGGCGCGGGGATCGCCGGTGCGCGCACCAAGGCCGGTGACCTCGGGTACCCGCCGAACCCGGTCGAGGAGTTCGTGGGTGCGCACAAGCGTCTGCTCGAGCTGGTGATCGCAGGGCTCGCGGTGGTCGCGTTGGTGGTGTGGGACCAGCCGGGGGTCGGCGCGGTGCTGTTCCTCTTCGTGATCGCGCTGCTCCTCGTCGGCGTGGTCGAGTTCCTGGCCCGGGGATCGGTGCCCGAGACTGCCGACGACACCGTCGTCTAGGTGGCCGCCGTCTAGTCACTCAGGCGTCGAGCTACTCCGATTTCGACTTCTTGGCGGCCTTCTGGGCCTGCTTCCAGGCGCGCACGCGCTGGAGGTTCTCGGGAGAGTCGATGTCGGCCACGGAGCGCGGGTTGTCGTCAGCGAACGGACCTGCGTACTCCTCCCACCCCTTCGGCGCGACCTTGAGCCGCTTGCCGAGGATGGCGAGGAAGATCTTCGCCTTCTCCTCGCCGTAGCCGGGGAGCGCGCGGATGCGGTCGAACAGCACCTGCGGGTCCTTCGTGCTCTTCCAGATCTTGGCTGCGTCGCCGCCGTACTCCTCGACGACCTGTTCGCAGAGCGCGTGCGTGCGCTTCGCCATCGACGCGGGGTAGCGGTGGAGCGCGGGCTTCTCCTTGAAGACCGCTTCGAGGTCGTCGACCGGCATCGCCGCGATGGCCGCGCAGTCGAGACGACCGAGGCGGTCGCGCAGCGTCGACGGACCGCGGAAGGCCCACTCCATCGGCACCTGCTGGTCGAGCAGCATGCCGATGACGAGCGCGAGCGGATCGGTGACGAGGAGGTCGTCGGCCGCGGGGTCTCCGGTGATGGGCAGGGTCGCAGTCGGCATGCGGCGCAGCCTACCGAGGGGACACCAATTCGTGACCCGATGTCGGTAGTGTTCCCCCGATGTCCGCCTCGGAGCCGCCGCCGGATCCCAACGCCTGGAATCCCGACGACACCAGTGCGGTGCCGGTCGGGCCCGAGCCCGAGCCCACGGGCGCGGGTGGTGCCGGCGGCGCAGGCGGTTGGGGAGAGGCGCATGTCGAGCCATTCGCCATCGCCGCGCTGGTGTGGGCGATCGTCAGCATCGTCATCCCGGTCATCGGCACGATCGTCGCGTTCGTGCTCGCGGCGCGCGCAGCCGACCTCATCCGTCGCTCGCGGGGGGAGCGCACCGGTACGCAGTACGTCACTGCCGCGCGCATCGTCGCCGGCGCGGTGCTCGCGCTCTGGATCATCGGCGGCATCGCGTTCCTCGCGCTGCGCGACGACGGATCGAACGACAACGTGGCGGTGCCCACGCAGCCGCCGTCCACGTTGGCTCCACCTACTTCGTCCACTTCCACGACCACGCCGGCCACCACGACCACCACGAAGCCGCCGGCGGTGACCACGACTGCGCCGCCGCCCACCATCACGGTGATCCCGCCGCCGCCCACGACCGCACCTCCCACGTCACCGCCCACGTCACCGCCCACGACGGTGGCGCCCACCACCACCCCGCCGACCGAGCCCCCCACCACGGTCACACCCACCACGAAGCCTCCCGTCACGACCAGCACCACGACGCCCGGGCAGGCGGCGGCGAAGGTGCAGGCCAAGGCGCTCCAGAAGATCGGTGACAGCAACCGGGGCGTGCCCAACGAGGAGCGCGTCGTCGTGAGCTACACGCCCGGCAAGGACCTGCTCGTCACCTGGGCGATCAACTACGGCGATGAGGGCGAGCACCCCACGGGCACGCCCACCTGCAGCGCGCCGCCGACCGATCCGCCGTCCAGCACCGCGCCGACCAGCTCGACCGAGCCGCCCGCCCCGACCGCGGCGCCGTCGACGCTCCCGCCGGGCAAGCGCACCACCCAGCAGCAATCGCGGTTCGAGGCGAAGCAGCTCCTGCAGTCGATCAAGGCGCAGATCACGAGCCTGCACCTCGACATCCCCGGGGTGCAGCTGGTCGGCACGTACCCGATCGAGGCCACGGGTGACGACGACGTCGTCCAGGTGCTCTACAGCAAGGCGACGGTGGAGGGGAACCTCCCCGCCTACCAGAAGATGTTCGACGTGCCGCCGGCCGAGGTCGTGCAGTGCCTCAACCCGGCGTTCGACCTCTAGGTCGAGTCAGGTAGGTCGGGTCAGGCACGCCGGTCGCTCAGCAGGTCGCGGATCTCGGTGAGGAGGACGACCTCGTCGCTCTTCTCGTCCTCGGGGATCTCGTCGATGTTGCGCGTCCGGTGCTTCTGCATCTCCTCGAACGCCTTGATCACCACGAACAGCGTCGCGGCGACGATGAGGAAGTTCACGAGCGCGGTGAGGAACTTGCCGTAGTAGATCACGCCGTCGTTGAGCGTCCACGTGAGCTTGTCGAAGTTCGCCTGGCCGAAGATCGCCGCGATCACCTGCATGATCACGTCGTTCACGAGCGACGTCACGACCGCGTTGAACGCCACGCCGATGACCACCGCCACCGCCAGGTCGAGGACGTTCCCTCGCATCACGAACTTCCGGAAGTCCTCCCACAACTGACTCATCCGTCGCCTCCTCCTCGTCGCCAAGTCTCACGCCGCCCGCCCTCCCCGGCAAAAGGTAGCGATCTGTTTCAAATTTGAAACGGGTCGCTGCCTTTTGGGTCGGGCGAGACGCGAACGCACCGGCACCGTCTCTGCGAGTGTGCTGGAGCGCGACCGAACCAGGCGTCTGTTCGTCGATTCCAGTCGACAGCGCGGGCTGTTCACGCTCGAGCAGGGCCTCGCTGCGCAGTTCTCGAGGGCCACGGTTCGACGCCGCCTCGAGTCCGGGGCGTGGGAGGAGCTCGCTCCGCGGGTGTATCGAATCGTCACCGGCGACCCACCCGACTGGCGCACGGTCACATTGGCGCGTGCCCTCTCGATCGGTGGTGCCGCGTGTCGTCGGAGCGGGCTGGCCCTGCACGGACTCCATCCTCCACCTCGCGAGCCCGAGGTCGTGGTCGTGAGAGCTCGGCGCACCGGGACGCGTTCGCCGGCACCATCCACCGACTCCCTCTCAGATGTCGACCTCACCGTGACCGACGGGATCCCGTGCACCACGTTGGCTCGAACACTGATCGATGTCGCCGGACTGCTAGCTCGTCCCGCCTTCGAGGACCTACTCGACACCGCCATCGTGCGGCGGTTCGTGACGGTCGCTCAGCTCCGTGCGCGAGCGCAGGAGCTCTGGGCACCGCGCCGGAACGGGTGCGCGATCGTCCTCGAACTGCTCGACGCGCGAGACCCGCGCCTTCACCAGGCTGCGAACGTGTGGGAAGCCAAAGTGCTGCGGGTCGTCCGAGAACTCGGTCTCCCGTCGCCCGAGGTCAACCATCGTGTACGCGTCGGTGGAAGGGTGCGGTACCTGGACGTCGCCTGGCCCGACGCCAAGGTGGCGATCGAGTTCGACGGGTTCGTGCCTCACTCCACGCGCCGCGTCTTCGACGACGATCGGGCGCGTCAGAACGACCTTGTTGCCGACGGGTGGACCGTCTTCCGCGTCACCGCGACGATGTTGCGAGATCCTGAGCGCACGTTCGCGCCCATCGCGTTGGCGATCGCCGGCAAAAGGTAGCGACGTGTTTCAGATGTGAAACAGATCGCTACCTTTTGGCACTGCCGGGATCAGGGGAGCGCTAGGTGAGGCGTTCGACGATCATGGCCATGCCCTGGCCGCCGCCGACGCACATGCTCTCCATGCCGTAGCGGGCCCCGGCGTCGTCGAGGC
>DASXXX010000446.1:0-8227 GCA_036502765.1 Acidimicrobiia bacterium
ATCGCCGCGGAGAGCACTTCGTCGTCGCCATGCTCGGGGTTCGTGGTGTGCTTGAGCGCAATCCCGTTGAAGAAGGCGAGGAGCACGCCGGCGAGCGCGTGTGGGCTGAGAGGGGTTTCGACGCCTCGTTTGCCGAGATCCTGCGCGAGGAGCGCCGCGAGCATGGATTGGTCAACGCGGTGTCGCTCTGAAAGTCGACGTTGCGCTGACGGGTTCCGTGCGGCGTAGACGTTGAACTCGAGCGCGAGCAGCTGCCAGCCGGGGTCGTCCCACAGAAGGTTGCGGGTGAGATCGACGAAGCTTGCAGAACGCTGGTCCGCTGACGACGTGGCGAGAGTGTCGAGTGCGGCTCGGACCCGGGCGAGCTGTTCGTCCCAGCGCCGTTCGGTGAGGGCGATGAACACCTCCTCCTTGTTCCGGAAGTGTGCGTAGACCGCGCCCTTCGTGAAGCCTGCTGCGTGGGCGATGTCGTCGATCGACGCCCCGTGGAAGCCGCGCTCGATGAAGAGGCGCTCGGCGGCCGCGAGCAGGTGGTCCCGCGTGAGCTGCTTGCGCCGCTCCCGGGTCAGCGGCGCGTGATCCGGGGTTGACATACCGCCAGTATTCCACATACTGCTAGTACGCCAATGGTCTGCGGATACGGGGAGCTCTCCGGATGAGCGAGTCCAGCGAAACTCGAGCGCCGGCATCGGTGCCACCTCCACTCCAGTCAGACGAGCTCGACGACCCCTACCCGCACCTCGGGGCGGCGCGCCGACGCGGCGCCGTTGCCACCACCTGGCCGCTGCCGGTCGCGACCGGCGCGCCCGAGCCCGGAAGGATCTACTCGGTGCTCGCCTACGACGAGAGCGTTCAGGTCCTGCGCGATCACGAGACGTATTCGTCGCGGGGCCTCAGTGAGGCGATGGGCCCCTTGTTCGCGGGCGCGATCATCGCGATGGACGAACCGGAGCACCGGCTCTCTCGAGCGCTGGTCGCTCCCGCATTCCGGCCCAAGGTGCTCGAGCGGTGGCAGACGACGGTCGTTGAGCCCGCGATCGACGACATCATCGACACCTTCATCGACGACGACCGTGTCGACCTCGTCGAACACCTGACCTTCGCGTTCCCCGTTCGGGTGATCGCCCGCATCCTCGGACTACCGGAACAGGATGTGGCCAACTTCCAGCGTTGGTCGCTCGACCTGATCAACATGTTCGACGACCCCGAGCCCGGGGTGCGGGCGTTGGAGGAATTCCGGTCGTACTTCATGGCGTTCATCACGGAACGACGCTCCGCGCCGCGCGACGACCTCATCAGTGACCTCATTCAGAGTGAAGTCGACGGGCACCGACTCGACGACGACGCGATCTTCGCATCCGTGAAGATGCTGTTGCCGGCCGGCGTCGAAACGACCTATCGCTCCCTCGGCAACCTGCTCGTCGGTCTTCTCACCCACACCGACCAGCTCCACGTTCTCCAGCACGATCGAGCACTGATTGGCCCCGCCATCGAAGAAGGCCTGCGCTGGGAGACACCTTTCCTCATGGTCGCACGGCAAACCACACGAGACACCGACCTCGCCGGGATCCACATCCCCGCCGATCAGCACGTCTTCGTCTTCGTCGCCGCCGCGAACCACGACGAGCGCCGCTACCCCGACCCCGAAGCATTCGACATCTCGCGAGCGGCCACCCCCCACCTCGCGTTCGGGACCGGCCTGCACATCTGCCTCGGAATGCATCTCACCCGCATCGAATCCCACGCCGCGCTCGAACGCATCCTCGACCGCATGCCCGACATCCGACTCGACCCCGACGAGCCCGAGCCGCGAATCCGCGGGTTGGTGCTCCGCTCGCCCGATGCATTGAACGTTCTGCTGCGATGAGCGCCGACGGCTGGTCACCTCGGAGCGACACTCGAGACAAGCCGACGCGCCGCCGACTGGAGCGTCAGCTCTGGATGCCGTAGCGGAGGTTCACGACACCGGGCGCGGTCCATTCGAGGCGACGTCGGCATCCGCGACGGGCGCGTCGGAGTAGTCGACGTGCTCGTCGCCCGCCGGGGCGAGGGGGAACCCACGATTCATCGCGCCCGTGGCTCAGCTCGTCGATCATCAACGATCTTCTACACGACCTCGACCGGCACTGCCGAGCGAGTCGAGGTGACCCGACCGCATGCGGCTCTCGCTGATGTCAGTCGGTGACCCAGCTGACGGGATGGTCCGGGTTCGGGTCGTAGCGGCACGCGACGCCGGTGTGCACGGCATCGCGCAGCAGGCGAGCGACGTCGGGGGCGTGTTGGTCGATCTGTGTGAGCGCGGTGGCGATGGCCTTGCGCACCGCGACGCGCGCCCGCTCGGTCGACGCGCCCATGTGACGCCTGCGTCCGCCGAGGCCTGCCGCGCTGCGGAGCTGGTCCAGCACCAGGTTGCGTTCGGCGTTGAGCTGCTCGCCTGCCGATTGGTCGCCTCGCTGGTCGGCTGCCTCGAGCTGATGATCGAGGTCGCTGAGCCGGCGTCGGTAGCTGGCGATCGCGGTGGCGTCGAGCGGCGCGCCGAGGTCGGAGACCTCGAGCGTCGTACCGGGGTGATCGGAGGCGGCATCGGAGAGTGCGAGCGCCGTGACGTCGGTACCGGGCCG
Organism: Acidimicrobiia bacterium; assembly: GCA_036502765.1. GTDB lineage: Bacteria > Actinomycetota > Acidimicrobiia > IMCC26256 > DASPTH01 > DASUAS01. The sequence goes on from DASXXX010000446.1 coordinate 2,622, forward strand.
TTGCACCAGGTAGCGCAGATAGTGCAAACCCTTGAGGTCCGCCAGCGTGGCGGTCTCTCCGACGTTGCCAACCGCCCAACGACCGGAGTCGTCGCACCGCAGGCAGAGCACACGCGGTGGCGTCGACGCGCGCGGCCGCGGCCCGTCCGAAGCCTGTTCCCACCAACGTGCACCGATGCGCCGGTAGGCGTTCTGCGCAGCGTGGCGCCACCGGTCCGCATCCGTGTCACCCAACATGTTGCCGGCCCGGTAGAGGTAGTCGTCGACCACGCCATGGAAGGTGACCGCGCCGGCGTTGAGGACGCCCCGGCCGGCGTAGGGCTCGAGCGCGACGGCTGCCTCGCGGGCGACGTCGGTCATCTCGACCGCGGCGGCGACGTCCACGATGCACGTCACGTTGAGCAGGAAGTCGACATCCCGGGCGATGCCACCGACGCCGCCGGCCATGAGCTGGCCGGCCAGGCGGGCAGCGCGGTCGGGTTGGCCGGCCGCCAGCCACAGACTCGCGGCAACTGCCGTCACCGATGGGATCCCTTCGGCCGCGCCGAATGCTTCGTGCGCCGCCGCCTCGGTCGCGAGCGCGACCAGATCGCCGACTCGCAGCGCGCGCATCGAACGCAGCTCGTGGAGGACTGCTTCCACGTCAGGTTCGGCAACCTCGACGCCGGCCTGCTCGGTGCGGGCGATCAGATCATCGGCGGCGCTCACGTCGCCGGTGACGAGCGCGTGCATCGCGCGGCGCGACACGGCGAAGAACGCCGATCGGGCCGACCCCGACTCCTCGGCGGCCAGCTCGAGCGCGCGGAGCTGACGTTGCACCGCGACGATGTCAAGACACTCCCAGGCGGTGGTCAGCCGCCACAGGTGCGCCGACAGCCGGAGCTCGGGATTGCGAAGGTGGGCGGCGACGTCATCGAGGCGCGCCGCGAGGCTGACGCGCTCGGCGAAGTCGTCGGGGCCCCAATGGGCGACGAGGGCAGCGTCAAGTGCGTCAGCAGTCGCCTCCGCCGTTCCCACTTCTCCGGCGAGGCTTTGCGCGTCGCCTGCGAAGCGGGTGGCGCGCACCGCGTCGCCGCCGTAGACCCACGATCGGGCCAGCGCCGCAGCCAGACGGCACCGCATCGACAGGTCGACCGTCGCCACATAGGCCTCGTGGAGCAGCGCCGGGATCTGACCCGGATGCACGCCGAAGCGCTGGGAGGCCGGCATCGCCAACGCGGCCTCCGCCATCGCATCCGTGTCGCCCGCGGCACGCGCCGCGTCGAATGCCGCGACGAGCACGGTGCGCGCGGCGTCGACGTCGCCCGAAGCTCGTGCCGTCGAGGCCGCCGCAACCTGGCGAGAAGCCTCGACCGGGGAGCGCCCGTCCGCGCGGTCCATGACGCGCATCGTACGGCCGCTGGCGGCTTGCCTACGGGCGCAACAGCTCGACGGTCTCGCGGTGGAGAGCCACCTGGGCACTGTCCCAGTCGCCGGTGCAGTACACCGAGATCTGCGAAATGGCCCCGTCCGCCACGTCCGCCCGGAACAGCTCGCGGCAGTACCACGACTCGCCGTCTTGCTCCCACTCCTCTTCCACCTCCAGCACGAACCCGGTCGTGGTCGCGTCGAAGCGGGAGCGTGGGACGCGGCCCGGTGCCGCGTGGCTCGCCTTGCGCCCGGCGACGATGCCCTCGATGCCTTGGAACTGCAGCCGCCACTGCGGCATCGTGAAATCGCAGAACGCGTCCGCGGTGAACAGGCCTTCGGGTGGTGTCCCCGTCTCGAGGAAGGTGATGAGCTCGGCGGCCAGCTCGCGACCGATCGTCGCGTCGGTCCCGCTCATGACGTCACCTCCGCGGCGTCCGCCATGTTGCCCGCGAGGACAGCCAAGGTCTCGGCCAGCCGATCGGTCGGGCTGAACTCGATCACCTCGGTGCCCGCCGTGACCACCGGCACGTGGCCCGGGCGCGCGACATAGGCGTCGCCGGCCCGGTAGACCTCCTCGCCGTCCACGTAGCGCAAGCGCAGCTCACCACTGACGACCACACCCCAATGCGGGCACTGGCAACGATCGTCCGGCAGGCCCCTGAAGATCGGGGTGCCGTCAGCGTCGACGTGGTACTCCTCGAAGGCAACGGTGAAGTCATCCAGCTCGGCATGACGACTCGTCAGCACTTCGGACTCCATGGCCACCGCAGCTTCGGCCTTGCTGGTTCGCGGCATCACAACCTCCGGATCTCGTTCATTGCTGTCACCTCTACGGCGTGACGCCACCACGTCACGATGTGACCCCGCCGGCCTCGCCGACGTGATCCGCCGCGTAGACGCCCCTCCGCTACTCAGCCCCGGGCGGTGCGGGTCACACCGGCGCGACCACGAGCTGCGCATTGGACCGCGTCATCGAGAAGCCTCGCCCACCTGCGCTTTCGTCGCACGAGGATGCTCGCCCATTCCCGGAACGGTCGCCCGCCCGGCGCGAACGCCTCGGCCTTGCCTTCCTCGACGAGCTCAGTGACGCGGGACTCGTCGAGCTTGACCACCAGATTGCCGCTTCAGTGATCGCAGCTCGCGAAGAAGTCGCCGTCGAGTCGGAGGCAAGGGAAGCAACACCGACCGCGACCCCCCTTCGTCGCTCATCGCGCACCGTCCTGACTCACGTTGATCTCGCGGTCCGGCGTCGCTGTCACGTCAGCGCATGCGATAGGAGATGGGCAAGTGCTTGAGGCCACCGACGAACACCGTTGCCGACCTCGACGGCTCCCCCGCCAGCTGCAGGTCATCGACACGCGAGAGGAGCTCCTCGAAGAACACCCGGAGCTCGAGCCGTGCGAGGTGGGCGCCAATGCAGAAGTGAACGCCGTAGCCGAAGGCGAGCTGCCTGTTGTCGGGCCGGCCCACGTCGAACCGGAACGGATCTTCGAACGCGTCCTCGTCGCGGTTGGCCGACAGGTACGCGAGGTAGACCGAATCGCCCGCCGGGATCGTCTGGCCTCCGACGTCACGGTCCTCGGTGGCAGTGCGCATGAACTCCTTCACCGGCGTCGTCCACCGGATCATCTCCTCGACCGCGTTCGGGAAGAGCGAGGAATCCTCTCGCAAGCGAGCAAGCTGATCCGGGTGACGCAGGAGCGCTTCGAGTCCGCCGGAGATCGACGAGCTGGTCGTGTCGTGCCCGGCGGTGGCGATGATCACGTAGTACGACGCGGCGTCATAGTCGCTGAGCCGCTCGCCGTCGATGGTGGCATTGGCGATCACCGACGCAAGATCGTCGGTCGGGTTCGCGCGGCGCTCGGCGGTGAGAGCAACGAAGTATTGGAACATGTCGAGCATGACGGCCATCTGCTCCTCCGGGTCGCGTGACCGGGCGAGCTCGTCGTCCTCGCCGCCGAACAGCTCCTTGGTGAGCTGCAGCATCCGGGGGAAGTCCTCCTCCGGCAAGCCGAGGATGGAGAGGATGGCGTGAAGCGGGAAGCCGACCGCCACCTCCTGCACGAAGTCGCAGGATCCGCCGAGGTCAGCCATGTGGTCGATGTAGCGAATGGCCAGCTCACGGATGCGATCCTCGAGCGCGCGGATCCGACCGGGGAGGAACCAACTGGACGCGAGGCCGCGGAACGCCTTGTGATCGGGGTCGTCCATGTGAATCAGCGTGCGCAACACCGGGCCCCCGTTCGCCTCGGCCCGGACCTCCATGGCCTCGGGCACGAGCAACGGGCGCGGCGCGTTGCGGAAGTGTTCGTGGTCGCGCTCGACGTCCAGGACATCGGCATGCCGAGTGATCGCCCAGAACGGCCGGTAGCGCTCCGACTCCACCCGGACGACCGGGTGGTCGCGTCGCAGCACCCGGCAGGCTGCGTGGAACCGCTCCTCGTCCGCGTACGCGGTCGGGTCCACGAACACATTGGTGAGATCGAGGTCTGTCAGGCTCATGCGGTCGCCTTCCCGAAGAACGACCATATAGTAACCTATGTTATTGACGGCCAGCAAGAGAGCGCCCCCGGATGCGCCAGAGCAAGGACGACTACTACCGCGCCGCCCTGGACCTCCTTGCCGACGGCGGCGTGGACGCATTGACCATCGCCAACCTCTGCACGCGCCTCGGCGTGACCACCGGAAGCTTCTACGCCCACTTCGCCGGCATCCGCGAGTTCCACACGGGCTTCCTCGAGCAGTGGGCCGACGGGCGGGTGTACCAGCTCAAGGATTACGTCGACGCCACCCCTGATCCCCTCGACCGGGTCGCCCTGCTCCGACGTCTCGCCGTCGGCCTTCACCACGAGGCCGAGAGCGCCATTCGCGGTTGGGCGCGCACGAACCCCGTCGTCGCCGAGTTCCAGCGTCGCGTCGACCACGGCCGAGAGGAGGCCCTCGTCCAAGCCTTCCTCGACATCGGCATCGACGAGGTCGAGGCGCGCGTCCTCGCGCGCATCGGGCTCACCATCCTCGTCGGCACCCAGCAGATCGAGGACAAGGTTGACCGCACGCGGCTCGACACCCTTCTGTCCGAGTACCAACGCTGGCTGGAATTGCACCGACCCGGCGTGAGCTGAAACCTCCCCACCGCGAAATGCGGCCGCACGACGCTCCGCAGAAACCGAAATGAGAGCGGCAAGACATCAGGACCCGGGCGTGACGACGTCGCGGGGCCGTCATCTGCGAATCATCGGGCGTTCACACGCACGTTGCCCGAGCCCGAGGGTGGGCCCCCGATAATCGATCCGTGGAGACGACGAGCGACACGGCCACCACCATCGGCGCCCGTGACCACGCGCGTTCGCAGGCCGGCGCGCAGGTGCGGGGAATGCCGACGGTCCCGGCGAGCGCCGCGATCGACCTGCCCTCCGAGCCGGCCGCGAACGCACTGTGGGCCGAGACGCTCGAGCCCGGCGAGTATGCCGCGCACCTGTTGCCCCGGGGAGCGCGCCTCCGGCTCACCGACCTCGAGGGCGACGCGTGCGCCCACATGATCGTGCACAACGCGCACCAGACCGCCGAGCGCCTGAACCTGGCGGACACGGTCAAGGTGCAATGGAAGGCGTACCCGACAGCCGGGAGTCGGCTCCTGTCGGACCTGGGCCGGGCGCTGCTCACGATCACAGCGGACTCGTCGGGCCACCACGACGCCCTCTGTGGCGCACCGAACCTCGCGACCCACGTGCGGAAGTACGGCGACGGCGAGGTCACGGGTCCGTACCCGAACGCGCGGGACCGCCTGGTCGTGGCCGCGCTCAAGGCCGGACTCGAGCGTCGCGACGTCGGACCGAGCATTGCCTTCTTCAAGGGGGCGCGGGTGGGTTCGGACGGCGCGTTCGAGTTCGAGTCGGGGCCGGGAACGCCGGGCGCCGAGGTGATCCTGCGCTGCGAGATCGGCGTGCACGTCGCGATCGCCAACGTGCCCCACACGCTCGACACGCGGCCCGGCTATCCGTGCACGCCGTTGCGCATCACCGCGTGGCAACCCGAGGACGCGGACCTCGAGCTCGAGGACGCGCCGAGCCCGGAGACACAACGGGCCGCGCTGAACAACCGCGACTGGCTCGGGGGCCGCGGGTGAGCGCGATCACGATCGAGGACGTCGAAGTCGGGGCCCGCGCGCCGTGGTCCGGCATCGTTCCCGCGGGTGG
>DASXXX010000447.1:0-14501 GCA_036502765.1 Acidimicrobiia bacterium
CCGGCAACTGGACGCCGATCCTCATGCTCACGGCCAAGGACGGCGAGTACGACCACGCCGAGGCCCTCGACACCGGGGCCGACGACTTCCTCACCAAACCGTTCTCGTTCGTCGTGCTGCTCGCGCGACTGCGCGCACTGCTCCGACGCACCGGCCGCGCCCGTCCGGTCACGTACACCGCGGGTGATCTCACCGTCGATCCGGTGACGCACCGCTGCTCGCGCGGCGACACCGACGTGTCGCTCACAGCACGCGAGTTCGCGGTGCTCGAGTTCCTGCTCCGGCGGTCCGGCGAGGTCGTGTCGAAGGGCGAGATCCTCGACAACGTGTGGGACTTCGCGTTCGAGGGCGACCCGAACATCGTCGAGGTGTACATCCGTCATCTCCGCCGCAAGCTCGACGACCCGTTCGGCAAGCAGCTGATCGAGACCATCCGCGGCGCGGGATATCGCCTCGATCCCGAGGGCGGCTGAGTCGCGTGCGCCGGCTGGCGACGGTTCGCGTCCGCATCACCGTCGCCGCGGTGCTCGTGGTCGGTGCGTCGCTGGTGGCAGGCGCGTTCTGGCTCGTGCGCGCCCACCGCGACGGGCTCACCACCAACCTCGAGACCACCGCGCGCCTCCGATCGCAGGACGTCGCCGCGTCGGTCGGCGACGGCAACTTCTCGCCTCGCTTCGCCGTCCCGCGCGGCGACGAGAACCTGGTGCAGGTCGTCGACGAGCACGGCGTCGTCGTCGCCGAGTCGGCCAACATCGTCGGTGACGCGCGCATCAGCCACCTGCGACCCGACGCCGACGGATACTCGGTGCGCACCGTCGCGGGGCTCGAGGACGAAGGTCCGTACCGCGTCGTCGCGCGCCGGGTGCACGCGGCCTCCGGCACCTACGTCGTGTACGTGGCGCGCAGCCTCGAGGGGGTGACCCGCAGCACCGACAACCTCGAACGGCTGCTCTGGTGGTCGCTCCCCGCGCTGCTCACGCTGATGGGTGTCCTCACCTGGGTGGTCACGGGCCGGGCGCTGCGTCCGGTCGAGGCCATGCGCCGCGAGGTCGAGGTGATCGGCGGCGAGGACCTCCACCGCCGGGTGCCCGAGCCCGTCACCGAGGACGAGATCGGCCGCCTCGCCCGCACCATGAACGCGATGCTCACCCGGCTCGAGGACGCCACCGACCGCCAGCGCCGGTTCGTGGCCGACGCCAGCCACGAGCTGCGCAGCCCACTCACCGGGATCCGCGCGCAGCTCGAAGTGGATCTCGAGCACCCCGAGCTCGCCGACTGGCAGGCGACCGAACGCGACGTGCTCGCCGACGCGATCCGCATGCAGCGTCTCGTCGACGACCTGCTCGTGATCGCGGTGGCCGACGCGTCCGCGCTCGACGCCGCGCACCGAGCGCCGGTCGACCTCGACGAGATCGTGCTCGCCGAAGCCCGTCGGCTCGACACCAACACGGCACTCACCGTCGACACGCGAGCGGTGTCGGGTGCGCAGGTCGACGGCAACGCCGACCAGTTGCTGCGGGTCGTCCGCAACCTGCTCGACAATGCGGGGCGTCATGCGCGCTCCCAGGTGGAGCTTTCGTTGACCGAGTCGAACACCGACGTGACGCTCCGCGTGGTCGACGACGGACCCGGGATCCCCGACGCTGATCGCGAGCGCGTGTTCGAGCGGTTCGCCCGCGTCGACGACGCCCGTGGTCGCGACGACGACGGTGGTGCCGGCCTCGGCCTGGCCATCGTCCACGACGTCGTCGTCGCGCACGGTGGCTCGGTCGCGGTCGAGAACACACCCGGTGCGGCGTTCACGGTGGTGCTCCCGCTCCACGCTGGTCTCTGAGGGCGCACCGATTCAGCGCCGGTTCAGCGGCATCCGACGACGATCTGGTGGTGCGCCGATCGCAGCCGCAAGGACCCTCCACTGCGGTCGGTCGAACGGTGGGTCCCGGCCGAGGAAGACTGCCCTCCGGGTCGGGACCCACCGTCCTCTCGGTTGCTCCGCCGACGCGCCGATCGCCTCGCCGACCCTCCCCGGCGGCGGTCGGCGCGTTGGTCGTCACCACCCTCGCCACCGCGGTGGTCGTCGCCGGCGGCACCGCGTTGTCGAACGGCGCGCACGTCGTGCTCGTCACGATCGCCTGCGCGGCGTACCTCGCGCTGATCCTCCGCCGATCGCCGTCGGGACTGTCGATCAAGCTGGTCGGCGCGGCGGTGGCGCTGCAGACGGTCGTCGCGTTGGTGCGGCCGCCGAGTGCGACCGAAGACCTCTGGTGGTACGCGATCTACGGTCGCATCCTCGCGGTGTACCACGCGAGCCCCTACACGCACGTCGCGGCGCAGTACCCCCACAACCCCCTGCTCTCGCTCGTCGGCCACACCTGGCGGCACACGCCGTCGGTCTACGGTCCAGCGTTCACGGCGGTGTCGGGCGCCGCGTCCATCGTGCTGAGCACGTCGTTGCTCGGCACCCGGCTCTTCTACCAGGGCCTCGCCGCCGCGGCGCTGGTCACCGCATGCGTCGTCGTCTGGCGTCGCACCCGATCGGCGGACGCGGTCGCGTTCTTCGCGCTGAGCCCGTTCACCGCGCTGTACCTCGTCAACGGCGGCCGCAACGACATCCTGGTGGGCGTCGCGCTCCTGGGCGCAGTCGTGCTCGCCCAGCGCGACCACACGACGGCCGCGGGTGTTGTCGGTGGTCTCGGCGCGCTGGTGAAGCTCACAGGCATGGTCGGGGTCGTCGCGCTGGTCATCGCGCTCGCGGTGCGCGGCCGACGGCAGGACGCGCGCCGGGTCGGCGTCGCGGCCGGCCTGACCGTGATCGGGGCCTACGCGCTCGCAGGCATGTCGGCGATCTTCACGCCGATGAACACTGCGGGATCGCTCTACTCCCGTGAGTCGGTGTGGCGCCTGCTGCCCCTGGTGGGTCACGAGCTGCCGGTCAGCACCCTCGCCCTGGCCGCGCTCGGCGTCGTCGTGTGCTGGGTGATGTTCCGCAACGCGCGGTCGGGCCCGGAGATCGCGGTGCCCGCGACCCTCACCGCGCTCACGCTCGGTGCCGCGTACACCCTCCCCGGCTACGTCGGCTGGGCGCTCCCGACCGCGGCGTTGCAGCACCGCGGACGGGTGGCGCGCATCGCCGCGCTGCAAGGCGTGGTGCTGGTCATGGCGTACGAGATCGTGCGCCAGCCGCTGCCGGGTCGCGTCGGCGCAGTTCTCCAACAGCTCGCGACGGTGGGTGGCCCGCTCATCTTGCTGGTGCTGCTCGGCACGCTCGTGGTCGGGGCGCGGTCTCGTCCGGCACCGCCACCGCCCGTGCTCGGCGCAGTGCGGGCACCGGTGACCGACGTGTTGGTGGTCGTTCCCACCCTCGACGAAGCCGAGAACATCGGGCGGCTCCTACGCGGCATCCGCGCCGCGGCTCCGTCGGTCGACGTCTTGGTCGTCGACGACAACAGCCCCGACGGCACTGCGGATCTCGCCGATGCGTTCGGGCGGGAGCTGGGATCGATCACCGTCGAGCGCCGCGTCGGCGAGCCCGGGCTCGGCGCCGCGTACCGCGACGGGTTCCGCCACGGTCTCGCCAGCGGCTACGACGCGATCATCGAGATGGATGCCGATCTGTCCCACGACCCCCTGACCATCCCCGCGCTGATCGCCGCGCTCGACGCCGACGCCGACCTCGCCATCGGCACCCGCTACATGCACGGTGGGTCGACGCCGGGTTGGCCGCTCCACCGCCGACTGCTCTCGCGTGCCGGTGGCGAGTACGCGCGTCGGATCCTCCACCTGCCGTCACACGATCCCACGTCGGGGTTCCGCGCCTTCCGGGCCGACGTCCTCCGCGAGTGCGAGCTCGACACCGTCGGTGCGCAGGGATTCGCGTTCCAACTCGAGATGCTCCACCGGGCGTCGCGCCTCGGCGCCCGGGTGGTCGAGGTACCGATCGTGTTCCGCGACCGCACCGCGGGCGAGTCGAAGCTCTCCGGCGCGATCGCGCAGGAGGCGTTGCACATGGTGAACGTGCTCCGGCGTCATCCGTGGCAACCCGTGAGACGACCGGTCCTGGGCACGTGAGCCCGAGAGCGTCGGGGCGGTCGGCCGGGGTTCGGTCGGCGGCGCCGATGCTCGCAGCCTGCAGCCTGGTCCTGCTCGCCGGGTTCGCGCTCCAAGTCGTGGCGTACGGCCACGGTGGTCAGGCGTCGATCAGCGACATCCCGCGGCTCGTGCTGCACCGCGACCTCACACCCGGGCACTGGCCCTACGTCGACCGGTTGCTCGAGTACCCCGTGCTCGCGGGACTGCTGCTCGGCGCGGCGGTGGCGATCGGTTCGAGCCCGTTCGGTGCGCTGGCGGTCGTCGCCGTGTTCGCTGCCCTCACGACCCTCGGCATCACGTGGGTCCTGCACCGTCGCTTCGATGCGCGTGCGTGGCGCTGGGCCATCGGCACGCCGGTGCTGCTCTACGCGTTCCAGAACTGGGACGTGTTCGCCGTCGCTGCCCTCGTGCTCGGCCTCCTCGCGTTCGAGCGACGGCGCGACCGCACCGCCGGCGTCATGTTCGGGCTCGGCGCCGCGGTGAAGCTGTTCCCGCTCGTCGTCGTTCCGCCGCTCGCCGCGCTGCGCTGGGTCCACGGCGACCGTCAGGGCGCGCGCCGGCTCGTGCTCAGTTCGTTCGGCGCCTTCGCGCTCGTGAACGCGCCGTTCGCAGTGCTCCACCCGTCGCACTGGTGGTGGACGTACTCGTTCCAGTCGTCGCGCCAGGCCACCTGGGGGAGCGCGTGGTTCTACGGGTTGCGGATGGCGGGTCTCCCCGTGCACGGCGCCAGCGGCGCGCAGATCGCGAACGTGGTGACCGCCGTCGCGCTGGTAGCGGGACTCACGTGGTTGGTCGTGCGGACGGTGCGCCTCGACCTCGACGCCTTCGCCGCGGCCGCGGCCGCGGTGGCGATCTGCATCCTGGCCAACAAGGTGTACTCACCCACCTACGACGTCTGGCTGGTCGCCTTCTTCGTGATGCTGCCGCTCGGGCGGCGCCTCTGGCTCACGTTCTACGCCGTCGACCTCGCGGTGTTCGGGGTCGTCTACGGCTACTTCGACGGGCCGGTGCACGTCGACGTCGTGCGCACCCTGCTCCCGGTGCTCGTCGTGCTGCGCACCGCGGTGCTGCTCACGTTCGTGGTGCGCGCCACCGAGCCGCCGGCTCGGGCCCGGGCCGACGTGTCCGTCCTCGTCGCCTCATGAAGCGTGGCCTCATGAAGAGTGGATGGTCTCGACCTGCTTGATCTCGGACTGGGGGATCGGCGCGAGGCCGAGCGCGACCCTGCGCACGTTCATCTCGTTGATCTCGGTGCGCTGCACGCGCGCCATGGTGCGGGCAAGGTTGCGCACCCCCGAGTGCTCACCGTGTTCGGCCGCGTACTCGGCCATGCCGATCCCGCCCGCGTGGTGACGGATCATGAGGTGGGTGAACAGATCGTCGGCCTCGAGGCCCGACGACTCGTCGAGCTGTGCGAGCTCGGCCTTGGTCGGCATCCCCGGCATGTCGGCGGGCCGCACCGGGTGGTCCATCCATGCCATCGCCACCGAGCCGTCGCCGGCCACGGCAGCGCCACCGGCCTGGTTGAGGTAGCCGTTCATCGCGCCCAGCTCCAGCGTCTGACTGCTGATGATCTCCTGCGCGAAGTGCTTCACCACCGGGTCGTGCGAGCGGTCGAGGTAGTCGAAGCTCATGTTGATGGCGCCGTTGTGGTGGGTCTCCATGTCGGTGAGGAACCCGATGTCGACCTTGCTGAACGACTCGTCGTCGGGTTTGTTGAGCCACCACCCGATCACACCGGCGAGGAAGCACAACGCCACGACGAGGGTGACGACCTGCCACCGGGCGGGCCCGTGGATGGGCTTGGGATCGCGGCCGGGCGCGTCGGTCTGGTCGCGCTCGTCGGTCAGCATCACCCCTGATCATCGCGCGGCGATCTTGTGGCCGGTCGTCGCCTGTGCCAGCCTCGTCTCAGCATGCGCATCGGCGTGTTCTTCCCCACCAAGGAGCACGCGCCGCTCGACGAGACGGTGGCGCGCATGGTCGAGGTCGCCGGGAACGGGTTCTCGGCGGTGTGGCTGCCGCAGAGCTCGGGTTCGACGCGCTGACCGTGCTCGCGCTCGTCGGACGCGAGACCACGAACGTGGAGCTCGGCACCTCGGTGATCCCGACCTACCCGCGCCACCCGGTGGCGCTCGCCGCTCAGGCGCTCACGGTGAACGCCGCGACCGGTGCGCGGCTGGTGCTCGGGATCGGGCTGTCGCACCGGGTGACGGTCGAGCACACCTACGGCTTGTCGTACGACCGCCCGGCGCGCCACATGCGCGAGTACCTCGAAGCTCTCGTGCCGTTGCTGCACGACGGCACGGCCGATGTCGACGGCGAGACCATCTCCGCCCACGCGCAGCTGCACGTACCCGGCGCCACCGCACCGACGCTGCTGCTCGCCGCGCTGCAACCGCGCATGCTCGCGCTCGCCGGTGGCGTTGCCGACGGCACCATCACGTGGTGCACGGGTCCAGTCACGCTGGAACACCAAGTCGTGCCGCTCCTGCGCGCGGCAGCCAGCGACGCGCGACGGCCGGAGCCGCGGGTCGTCGTCGCCCTGCCCACCATCGTCACCGACGACGAAGCCCACGGGCGCGTCGCAGCCGGTGAGCAGCTCGCGGGCTACGGCGACCTCCCCGTCTACCGTGCCGTGCTCGACGCCGAGGGCGTCGAGGGTCCGGCCGACGTTTCCGTCGTGGGCGACGAAGCTGCGGTCACCGCGCACCTCGAACGGCTGCGCGCCGTCGGACGCTCGACCACCTCGCAACACTGGTCGGCTGACTCCTCGCGGTTGCGCACCACGAGAGGAACGCCGGCAGCACGAGCACGAGGCGAGGCACAGCGCGTCGCATCATGTGTTCGACGGTGCGTTCGTCGCGCCGGATCGCCATCGTCACGTGAGTCTCCGCGACCGGATCACCCGACGCGTCGCGCTGGTACGCCCGGTGTGACGCGCGGGCTACGTGGGCGCGCTCTCCACCACGATGACGGCATCGACTTCGCTGGTCCCGCGCCCGCCCACGAACATGAGGATGCTCACGAGCACGACCCACGCGAGGAACGCGATGAATCCCACGAACGAGATGTAGAAGAAGGTGTCGCGTGTGGATGACACGACCGGGCCACCGAGGACTCCGAGTACGGCGACGATCAGGCCGAGCCACCCGACAATCGGTGGCAGCACGCGGGATCGGATGATGACCAGCGAGAAGGCGCCGACGAAGACGGCAGCGCCGAAGAGCGTCGCGACCGCGATGTTCGTGCTGAGGATGTAGAAGTAGCGGATCTGCGAGTTCGCGAAGGTGTGCGTCCCGATGACCGGGATGACCGAGAGGCTGACGGCGCCGATCGTCGCCATGGCAGCCGCGAAGATCGCACCCGCGAACGCAGTGACCGCCAATCGCGGTGATCCGCCTTCGCCGCGGCGCATCACGCGCCACACCGAACCCAGCCACCAGAACAGCGCGATCACTGCGAGGCCGCCGGTGGTCGCGGCCCACCGGATCTCGTCGCCGTTGTCCGAGATGAAGTCCGTGATCGTGCGGGCGGAGTCTCCCGTCTTCGGCGGGTACCCGGGCAGGAGCGCCGTGACGGCGACGAGCACGACGAACAGGAGTCCCCCGAGCGCACCCCAGCGCTCCCGGTTGCGGTCGTCCATGAATCCCCCTCGAGACATTCGATCAGTGGGGGCATCGTGCGCTGCTGGCCGCCTCATTACAACAACCCCGAGGTTGCTCGGTTGCTCAGGGAGTCATGAGCTCTCGAGGGGTCACTCGACCCGCAGTGCCTCCGCGGGGCGGATGCGGGTGGCGGCGTGCGCAGGCCCCGCGGCGAGTGCGTTGGCGACGGCGATCGAGATGAGCCCCACCCCGACCACCGCGAGCAGCGCGACGGGAGGCACGTAGACGATCGGGAAGTCGTCGGCGAGCCATCGCCAGGTGATCCGTCCCACCGCGATGCCGACCGGCACGCCGACGACGAGTCCCACGATCGCCAGCAACGTCGACTGCCACGCGATCGCGCCGCGCGTCTGGCGTCGGGTGAAGCCCATCGCGCGCAACACCGCGAGGTCGTGGCGTCGTCGACGCACGGTGGTCACCAACGCGTGCGCGACCGTCGCGCACGCGAGCAGCGCGAAGAACGCGCCGAGCGCGAGGGGGAGGTCGTCGATGCGGGACAGGTCGGCGACCGCGGTCGGCAGTATCGCCGGTTGGGAGAACAGGTCGGGATCGAGCTTGCCGATTCGTCGCTGCGCGGCGGGGACGTCGATGCCGTCGCGCCAGCGCACGAGCAGGTAGTCCTCGCCGTTGTCGTTCGGTGCTCCCACGGCCCGGGTCAGGCCCGCTGCGGTCATCCAGCCGCTCTGGTCGTAGCTGGTGTGCGACGTGGTCGGTAGGAGGGCTTCGCCGACGACGGTCGTCCTCGTGTTGCCGTCACCGACGCGCACCCGGTCGCCGACGTCGAGGTGGAGCGCCGTCATGGTCGTCGGCGCGAATGCGATCTCATCGGGTCCTGACGGTGCGCGCCCCCGCAGGACCACCAAGGGCATCCCACCCTTCACCGGCTTCGTGCCGAAGACCGGCGTCGGACGCCCGTCGACGGGCACGGCCCGCTCCCAGCGGGCGTCGAGGGCGGCGGCCACGTCGTCGTTGCGCTCGACCGCGGCGAAGATGGTCGGAGGGATCACGGATTCCCCCGCCGCCAGCTCGTGGTCCCACACCACGCCTGAGCGGCGAGGCTCGTGCACCGCGTCGTTGATCCCGGCCCGGAACGTGAAGCACCCGACGACGCCGATGACACCGGCGATGGCGCCGACCAGCGCGGACCGCACCGGCACGGCCCGACGTCCGTGGCCGGGCTCGCTGGCCAGGCGAGCGCCGATCATGAGCGACGGCGTGCGGCTGAGCGGCGCGACGAATCGGTCGACGAGCGACGGCCGAATCGTTTCCGACTCGACGCGCGTGACCCGCCACCACGCGGTGACCGCCGCGATCGTCAACGCGGCGACGAGCACGATGGCAACTGCGACGCCGAGCACGAGCCAGTCGGCGTGCGTGCCGAGGTCGAGGTCGTAGTCGCGCGCGGTGCCCAGCGGGAAGCGCGACGACAGCGCGATCGCGACCGCGACGCAGACCGCCCCGCCCACGCACGCGCTGAACAACGAGGGCAGCACGAGCGCGCGCATCGCCAGCGAACGGTCGGCACCGATGGCGCGCCACGTCGGGAGGTCGGCCGCGCTGGCCGACACGGCACGCACGAGCGCCTGGCCGACCAGCACCCCGCCACCGACCAGCGCGGCGAACGCGAACAGGAGCAGTCCGTCACGCTCGAAGTCGGTGACGCTCAGCGCCTTGCGGATGCCGTAGAGGTCGGCGGAGTCCTCGACGTTCACCGGATGGCCCAGGATCCCGTCGACGCCTTCGGTGAACTTCGGGATCGCGGCCGCGCCACCGCGCAGCTCGGCGAAGACGTTCACGATGCCCGGCATGTGGTCGCCGTGCTCGCGGAAGTATCCGCTCGACGGTGTCCAGTCGGCCTCACTCGACACCGACTTGCTGATGCCGACCACGCGCATCTTCTGGCGGACCCGCGTCGCACCGCCGGGAGGTTCGGTGCCGGGTGGCATCTCTTCGGGCGCCACGGGATCCGACCCGACCAGCATGGTGGCGCCGACGTCGAGCCTGAAGCGGTCGCGCATCACCTCGTTGACGACCGCTTCGTCGGCTCGGCGCGGGTCCGGCATGCGCCCGGCGACCAGTGGACGGGCGAATGCCCGCATCGTGGGCGCGTCGAGCGCGAACAGCGATGCGAGGTCGCCGGTTCTTCGCGGCCTGATGATGTTGGTCGTGAACGCGACCATGAAGGGGAACGTGCGCTCGACGGTGGGCAACGTCGCCACCGCCGCGCGTTGCTCGGGGCCGAACGCGGGGTCGTTGGCGAGCACGGCTGCGGTCGGCAGCTTGATCACCTTCACTGCGTCGGGGATCGCCCGTTCCGTGCGGCGGGCGCCCGCCCAGCCCGCGGCGGCCACGCCCAGGACGACGCCGGCCAGCACGCCCAGGAGCAGCCACGCCTTCCAGCGCGCCCGCAGCTCGGCCCTGGCCCACATCCACGCCGCGGTCATCGGCGCACCTGCTCCTGCACGCTTCGAGCCAACCACCGATCGGGAGCGCCCGAAAGGGGGGAGGCTCACCCACGGTGGTGGGGCTGACCTACCGTCACCGGGTGAGCGTCGCCTGGCCCCTCTCCGGCGTGCAGGTCGTCGACCTGTCGAGCGGCCTCGCCGGCGCGTACTGCGCCAAGTTGCTGGCCGATGGCGGCGCGCACGTCGTCAAGGTCGAAGACCCCGGCGGTGACCCGCTGCGCCGGGTGGTCGAGTGCGGTGCACCGATCGGTCCCGAGGACGACGGTGCGCTCTTCCGCTTCCTGTGCGCGTCGAGCGACAGCGTGGTCGGTGACGGCGTGGTCGTACGCGAGCTCGTGGCGCACGCCGACGTCGTCGTGTGGTCCGCGGGCAGCACGATCGCCGGCGATCCCGCGTGCGCGCCGCGCGCGCTCCACGAAGCGCGTCGTGACCTCGTGGTGGTCGCGCTCAGTCCCTTCGGGCTCGACGGCCCGTGGGACGACCGCCCGACCACCGACTTCACCCGTCAAGCGTTGTGTGGCGGGCACGTGCAGCGCGGCACGCCGGCGCGGCCACCGCTCATGTGTGGCGGCGTACCGGGGGAGTGGGCCGCGGGGACGTACGGAGCGATCGGCGCGGTCGCCGCACTGCGACGGGTCACCGAGTGTGGAGTCGGCGATCTGGTCGACGTCGCCGCGCTCGACGCGCTGATGTACAGCCAGCCGCTCTACCCGGTGACGTGGTTCCAGATCGCGGGGGAGCCGTTCCGACCGCTGCGGTCGTCGCAGTTGCCGAGCGTGCACCCAACCGCCGACGGATGGGTGTCGTTGCAGACCACGACCGGTCAGCAGTGGCTCGACTTCTGCGTGATGGTGGGTCGCGACGACTGGTCGGCCGACGAGCAGATGGCGCGCGGCACGCACCGCACGTTGCACCGCGACGAGATCGAGCCAGTGATCGATGCCTGGACCTCAGCGCGCGCGACCGCGGAGATCCTCGAGCTCGCGACCGCGCTGCGCATCCCGGTGGCCGAGGTCGGCAACGGCGCCACCCTGCCGCACTTCGCGCACCTGGTCGAGCGCGGCGCGTTCGCCACCAACGCGCACGGGTTCACGCAACCGGCGGTGCCGTACCGACTCGGCGGTGGCGCGGCACCGCGCCCGTTCGGCGTCGCGCCGTCGCTGGGACGCGACACCGACGCGCACCGCGCGCGCGTCCCCCGCACGACAGCGCGTGGCGTCGCGTCCACCGCGTTAATCGGCGACGCGCCGCTGCCCCTCGACGGGCTCCGGGTCCTCGACCTCACCGCGTTCTGGGCCGGCCCGCTCATCGGCCACGCCTGCGCCATCCTCGGCGCCGAGGTGATCCACGTCGAGTCGACCAAGCAGCCGGACGGCATCCGCTGCAACACGACCCGCCCGATGACGGAGTCGCAGTGGTGGGAGTGGTGCCCGATGTTCCAGGGCTCCAACACCAACAAGCTCGACCTCGCGGTGGAACTCGACACCGAACGTGGCCGCGAGCTGTTCCTCGACCTCGTCGCGGTGTGCGACGTGGTGATCGACAACTTCAGCCCGCGCGTGCTCGACCAACTCGGGCTCGACCAGGACGTCCTGCTGGCGCGGAACCCTCGGGTGATCGTGGTGCGGGCGCCCGGCTACGGCATCGACGGACCCTGGCGTGAGCGGCTCGCCTACGCGCCCACCATCGAGGCGCAGGCGGGGATCGCGTGGACCACCGGGTTCCCCGACCGCGGGCCCGAACCGCCGTCGGGCATCGCCGACGCGCTCGGCGGCGCGCACGCAACGTTCGCGTTGCTGCTCGCGCTCGAGCATCGCGACCGCACGGGTCGGGGCATGTTCCTCGAGTGCCCCATGGTCGGCGCGTCGCTCAACCTCGCCGCGCAACAGGTGGTCGAGCACTCGGCGTACGGGCGACTGCTGGAACGGCTCGGGAACCGGTCGGCCACCTGTGTTCCCCAGGGGGTGTACCGCTCCGCCGACGTCGATCCCGACGGTACGCAGGACCGGTGGGTGGCGATCTCGGTAGCCGACGACGACCAGTGGCGGGCGTTCTCGGCGGAGCTCGAGCTCGACCCGGGTCTCCGGGACGACGAGGACGCGCTCGACACGCGCATCGCGGCTTGGTGCGGGTCACGCACCACCGACGACATCGTGCGCGCGCTCTCGGGCGCGGGTGTCCCGTGCGAGGCCGTCGTGCGGGCCCACGAGCACGATCGACTTCCTCCCGTCGTGGCCCGCGGGCTCTTCGAACGCGTCGAGCACCCGATCACGGGCGCCGCCGACTACATCGGCGCGCCGTTCCGGTTCGCGAACGGCCCCCGCGCGCACCACCGCACGCGGTCGCCGCTGCTCGGCGAGCACAACCGCGACGTGCTCACCCGCGTGCTCGGCCTGAGCAACGCGGACGTTGACCAGCTCGAATCCGACGGCACCGTCGGCGACGTCGTCGTCGGTGGTGTCCTCCACTAGCTGGTACGACTTGCGCTTCGCGGGAGCAGCTTCCAAGCTCCGGCCCATGGAACCTGGAGGAGTTGCCGTCGTCACCGGTGCCAGCCGTGGCATCGGGCGGGCCATCGCCGTCGACCTCGCCCGCGCCGGCTTCGACGTGGTCGCGTCCATGCGCGACCCGAAGGCCGGTGAGGGTCTCGTCGACGAGGTCGGCACCACCACCGGCTCGATCACCGTGCAGCGGCTCGACGTCGACGATCCGTCGTCGATCGAGCTGCCGTCCGATCTCCGACTGCTGGTCAACAACGCGGGGATCGAGCGCGACTACCTCCCGGTGGAGCACGTCCCCATGGACCAGTGGCGCGACGTGTTCGAGACCAATGTGTTCGGGCTGGTCGAGGTCACGCGCCGCGCCATCCCGGTGCTGCGCGCCAACGGTGGCGGTGTGGTGTGCAACATCACGTCGTCGTCGATCCTGGTGCCGGTGCCGTTCTACGCGGTCTACCGCGCGTCGAAGGCGGCAGTGAGCGCGCTCAACGACACGCTGCGGGTCGAGCTCGCGCCGTTCGGGATCCGGGTGGTCGAGGTCATGCCGGGCCCGGTCGAGAGCGACATGCTCTACGACTCCGACCGGATGGCCGAAGGCGCCGAGTACCCCGAGTACCGGGCGATGGCGGAAGCGGTCTACGAGGGTCGCCAGGCGATCCGCGACCAGTACACGCCTGCGCTCGAAGCCGCCGCGGCAATCCGTGCCGCGATCCTCGATGACGACGGCCCGATGCGGCACGGCTGCGAGCCGATGTCGGTCGGCCTGCTCGAGCTGTGGCGCTCGTCGTCGGACGAGGCCGTGTTCGCGTCGATGTCCGGCGCTGGATGACAGGGGGGACCCGTGACCGAACGCATCATCTCCGCCGACTCCCACCTCGAGCTGAAGCCCGAGAAGATCCTCGGGCACCTGCCGCGCCAGCACCACGAGGCCTACACGGGCGCGCTCATGGCGCAGCAGCGGCGCATCCTCGAGGGCAAGCCGCAGAAGCAGCTCAAGAACAAGGCGGGCGCGGCGGCGGCGCCGACCGTGGGCCTGCCGACCGAGAAGCCGTGGGAGGCTGCCGGCCGTCCGGGCGCCTACGACCCGCACGAGCGGCTGAAGGACATGGACATCGACAAGGTCGATGCCGAGGTGCTCTACGCGAACGCCACCGGCGGCGCCGAGTTCTACACGCTGGATGCCGACGCGTGCCTGGCCTCGTTCCAGGCCACCAACGACGCCGCCATCGAGTTCGCGTCGGTCGATCCGAATCGACTCATCCCGGTGTACATCCTCCCGCTCCACGACGTCGAGAGCGCGTTGAAGGAGGTGCAGCGCATCGCCAACGAGGGTGCGCGCGCGGTGCAGCTGCCGCTGTACCCGTCCGACATCGACCTGGCGCCGTACTGGGACGACGTGTACGACCCGCTGTGGTCGGCGATCGAGGACCTCGGCATCCCGATCAGTCAGCACACCGGTGCCAACGAGTACCTGTTCGAGCTCATGGACCGCGACCCGACGCCGGCGAAGGGCATCTTCCAGTCACTGCCGTCGATGTACATGGCCGAGGCGATGGCGAGCTGGCTGCTGCCGGGGATCTTCGTGCGCCACCCGCGGCTGCAGGTCGGGTTCGTGGAGGCCGGGCTCGGCTGGCTGCCGTACTTCCTCACTCGTCTCGATCGCATGTCCGACCGTCACGGGTGGGAGCAGCTCGGCATGAACCTGCCCGAGAAGCCGAGCCACTACTGGAACCAGAACATGTTCGCCACGTTCGAGGAGGACGAGTTCGGGGTCGAGAACC
>DASXXX010000448.1:0-3828 GCA_036502765.1 Acidimicrobiia bacterium
CGCGGCGTTGACCATGGGCCGTGCGTGCACGACCTTGGCCAGGTACCAGAACAACGTGAAGGCGACCACGACTGCGGTGACCAGCGGGAACGCCCGTTCACCGTGGTTGTAGGCGATGCCCACCATGGAGAGGGAGCCGAGCAGCGCGAGCAGCGTGGCGGGTTGGAAGCCGGCCCGGCGCAAGCCCTCGAACAGCTCGAACGCGGCGGCCGCCACGATGACGGTGACGAGCACCGCGGTACCGGCGCGGCCGATGACGAACGCGAGCAGCGCGACCGCGGCGAGCACGGCGCCGGTGATGATGCGCGTGGTGAGGTCGTCGCCCGACGGCGTGACGCGCGGCGTGGCGGTGACGTGCGGCGCGTCGGTCTCGTCCTCGATGGTCGGGAACTGCGACCCGGCCGTCCCCGCCGCGGCGGCGCCCCGACGCGTGCGCGCGGGCTTCGTGCGGCTGCGACGCTCGGGCGCGGCGCGACGGGCCGCGACCTGGGCCGCGAACTCCTCGTCGTCGTCGATCTCGGGCACGTCGACGAGCGCGCCCATCGCGGTCGTGTCGAGGCCGTCGTCGCCGAGGGCGAAGTCGGAATCGGAGTAGTCGCCGACGTCGGAGCGGAACCGCGGCTCGTTCGACGCCGCGGCCCAGACCTCCTCGTCGCCGGGCTCGTCGGCGATCATCGGCACCTCCCCCGTGGCTGGCTCGGTCCAGTGTGGCAATGGCATGGCGCCCGATCCCTCACCGAGGGGCGGCCCGGGCGCGGGCCGAACCGGGGGCCCGGGGTCGTCGCCGGGCAGTCGATCGGCGGGCAGTGGGAACCGGGCCGCGGGCTGCACGTCGTCCGGGGGTGCCGAACGGCGGCGCCGACGGGGCGGCTCTTCGGGCTTGGCGCGGTCGGGGCCGCCGTCGACGGCGGCCTGGGCCTCTTCCGCGCCCAGGATCCGCACGCCCTCTGCGGGCGGCGCCTCAGACCGATCGTCATCGAATTCGGGCACGCGATCCTCCGGAACGTCTGCGCTGCACCAGGGTAGACCGCCCGCTCCCCCGTGCGACGGCCCGCCTGAAAGACCCTCTCAGGAGGGGCTCAGACGGTGAGCAGCTCCGTCTCTTGCATCATGGGTCGACTCCGCTGCTGAGCCTGGCGAACCGTGGTGCTCATACGGTCAGCAGCTCCGTCTCTTTGTGCTTGAGGAGCTCGTCGATCTCGGCCACGACCTCGTGGGTGCGCTTCTCGAGGTCCTTCTCGGCCCGGTCGAGGTCGTCCTTGCTGATCTCGCCGTCCTTCTCGAGCTGCTCGAGCTCTTGGCGGGCGTGGCGACGGTGGTTGCGTACCGCCACCCGACCCTCCTCGGCCCGGGTCCGCACCACCTTCACGAAGTCTTTCCGGCGCTCCTCGGTGAGCTCGGGGAACGTGAGCCGGATGATCTCCCCGTCGTTCGACGGGTTCACACCGAGGTCGCTCTGCTGGATGGCCTTCTCGATGGCCTTGAGCGAGGTCTTGTCGTACGGCGAGATCGTGAGCACGCGCGGCTCGGGCACACCGAAGCCCGCGATCTGCTGGAGCGGGACGTCGCTCCCGTACACGTCGACGCGCAACTTCTCCACCAATGCGGACGACGCCCGGCCCGTGCGCACCGCGGCGAACTCCGCCTGCAGGTGCGCGACCGCCTTCTTCATCTTGTCGGCGCAGTCGTCGAGGACGAGAGCCTTCATCTCGTCGCCATCAGCGCTCACGGTGTCACCCCCTTCACGGAGTCTGGCTTCACGGAGTCTGGCTTCACGTGATCGGGCTTCATGGAGTCGCACCCGAACTGACGAGCGTGCCGATGCGCTCACCCATCAGCGCGCGACGGATGTTGCCGGGCGCGGTGACGTCGAACACGACGATCGGCAGCTCGTTGTCCATGCAGAACGTGATCGCGGTGGAGTCCATCACCTTCAGACCCTTGTTGAGGATCTCGAAGTGGCTCACCTCGGTGAGCTTCACCGCCGTGGGATCGAGGCGCGGGTCGGCGCTGTAGACGCCGTCGACACCCGAGTGCGTCCCCTTCAGGATCGCCTGCGCACCGATCTCGGCAGCGCGGAGGGCGGCGGTCGTGTCGGTGGTGAAGTACGGGTTGCCGGTGCCCGCCGCGAACACGACCACTCGGCCCTTCTCGAGGTGGCGGATGGCGCGCCGCGGGATGAACGGCTCCGCCACCTGCGCCATGGTGATCGCGGTCTGCACCCGCGTGGGCTGCCCGACCGCTTCGAGCGAGTCCTGCAGCGCCAGCGCGTTGATCACGGTGGCGAGCATGCCCATGTAGTCGGCGCGGGCGCGGTCCATGCCGCGCGTCGCGCCCGACATGCCCCGCCAGATGTTGCCGCCGCCCACGACGATCGCGATCTCGACACCGAGCTCCGCGCGCGCATCGGCCAGCTCTTCGGCGATGCGCTGCACGACGACGGCGTCGATGCCGAAGTTGATCGTGCTGTCGGCGAACGCCTCACCGGACAGCTTCAGGACGACGCGGCGGTACTCGCTCTCGACCGTCGGATCGCTCGTGCTCATGGGGTCGGACGCTAGTCCTCGCCCACCTTCACACGGGCGAACCGCGTGAGCTTGGCGTCGCCGCCCAGGCCCTCGACCAGCTTGGCGATGCTGACCTTCGGATCTTTCACCGACGGCTGCTCGAGCAACGAGACGTCCTTGTAGAACGCGTTGAGGCGACCCTTGACCGCGCCCTCGAGCTTGGCCTCGGGCACGCCCTCGTTGCGGCTCTTCTCCTCGATGACCGCCTGCTCGCGGGCGAGCACGTCGGCCGGGACGTCCTCACGGGTGAGGTACGGAGGAGCGGCGAACGAGATGTGCAACGCGATCTCGTGCGCGACCTCGCGGGCGGCCTCGTTCGACGGGTCGACGCCGGTGATCTCGACCAGCACGCCGATGGTCCCGCGGTCGCTCTGATTGTGCCGGTAGGTGTCGAGGAGGCCGTCGGACTCGAAACGCACGACGCGTCCGAGCATGACGTTCTCGCCCAGCTTGCCGGCGAGCTGCTGCAGGGTGTCGGCGACGGTCGAGCCTTCGAACGGCAACGCGCCGACGTCGCCGTCACCGTGCGCGGCGACGAGCTTGGTGATGTCGGCGAGCAGCGAGGTGAACTCGGAGCCCTTGGCGACGAAGTCGGTGTTGCAATTGAGCTCGACGATCGCACCGACGTTGCCGTCGACGATCACGTCGACCGCGCCCTCGGTGGCCTCGCGGTCGCTCAGCTTGCCCGCCTTGGCGATGCCCTTGGCGCGCAGCCAGTCCATGGCGTCGTCGAGCTTGCCGTCGGACTCTTCGAGGGCCTGCTTGCAGTCCAGCATCCCCGCGCCGGTTGCCTTGCGCAACGCGGCGATGTCCTTGGCCGAGTACTCAGCCATTCGTATCGCTCTCCTGGATCTCGGTGGTCCCCGGGTCGGCCGCCACCTCGGCCGCGGCCTCGGCAGGAGCCGCCTCGGGCTCGGTGGCCTCGGGGGCCTCGGGGGTCTCGGTCTTGGGCTCGGCGAGCTTCGCTTCGCGTGCACGCTGGGCCGCGGCGGCGGCGTCGCGCGCCTTCTGCTGCTCGGCCGCCTTGGCTGCCTGCTCCTCGGGAGTGAGGGCCTTGGGCGCGGGCGGCGCGGGCTTGGCCGCGTCGGCCTTCACGCCCGCCTTGGCCTGCTTGCGCGACCGCAGCCACTGCCCCTCGATCACGGCGTCGGCCACGATGCGGGACATGAGGTTGGCGGAGCGGATGGCGTCGTCGTTGCCGGGGATCACGAAGTCGATGACGTCGGGATCGCAGTTGGTGTCGACGACGGCGATCACGGGG
>DASXXX010000449.1:0-12723 GCA_036502765.1 Acidimicrobiia bacterium
GCGACGGACTCCAGCCGTTCGCGGCGCCGTGGTGCTCTTCGAGCGAGATGGCCTGGAGCCCGTGCTCGTCGGCGTAGCCCGCCATGTCGACGAACGCCTGGTAGCGCGCCGCCATCTCGGTGGGCTCGAGACCGGGTTGGACGCAGTTGAAACGGACGACGGAGTACGGCATGACGGGGACCCTACCGCCAGCACTCAGAGTGGGCGATCAGCCCAAGTTCGCGGGAACCAGTTCGGTGCGGGAGCGGAGGCGCGCGACGAGGACGGCGTGCACGAGCGCGGCGACGGTGAGCATCGCCACCCCCTCGAGCAGCTCGAACCACGGCGCCTTCCAGGCGATGAGGCCGATGAGCGCGACCACCAGGGCGGTGCCCAGGCGCAGGAGCAGCAGCGGACGCCGCGGCCGCCGGCGCGTGGCGAACCCGATCCCGGCCAGACCGACGTACACCAGGCACAGCGTGGCCATGATCTCGAGGATGTCCTCGGCCGGCAGGTGCTCGAAGAAGCCCGACGCCACCAGCTTCGACACCCCGATGGCGGTCCCCGCGATCCCCAGCTGCATGACCAGGTGGAACGAGATCCAGGGCGCGAACCGCTGCTGGTCGATCCCCGCGAACGGGATGTCCTCGAAGTACGACGCCCAGAGCGCGAACGTGAGGATGAACTGGAACGTCAGCGCGACGATGTCGATGCCGTCGATCTTGCTGTCGCTCACCGCGATCGCGACCTTCACGAACGCCTCGCCGCACACGATGATCGTGAACGCGCCGAGCCGGTCGACCAGGTGCTCTTCGTCGAGGGGCGGGAAGTCGACGAGGCGGATCGAACGCCACGCCGCCGGTGCGATCATCACCGCCATGCCGACCGCCGCCCCGACGATGCGAGCGGCCTCCGGCAGCGCCGCGGCGCCGACGAAGCAGAACGTCGCCACCACGTGGACGATCGACTGGTGGCGGGCGAACACCGCGTGCGGACCGCGCGCACGTGCCGCGCGCCAGTACATGAGCGCGATCGTCGCCACCAACGCGGCGTAGGTGCAGAGCAACACCACCTCGTCGTCCCTGACGCCGGCGCGCGCTTCCATCGCGACGACCGCGACCAGGATCATCTGCACCAACACGAGGCCCCGGTGGACGACGTCGGCCATGTGGAAGCGGTTCGTGAACATGGTGGTGGAGAGCCAGATCCACCACACCGCGCAGAACACCGCGACGACCCACGTGATGCGTGACGCGTCGTGGAGGTGCGACACCGCGGAGCTGAACACGAGGATCGCGGCGACGAAGACGAGGTCGTAGAACAGCTCGAGCCACACGCCCATCTGCTCGAGCGTGTAGGAGGAGACCTGGTGTTGCTCTTCCGCCATCTTCGCTACGCCGCGGGCGGCCGCAGGCGCTCGGCGAAGAACGCGAGCACGCGGTCGAGCGCTTCGCGCGTGGGATGCCCGGGCTCGTCGACGAGGTGCTGCGTGAGCACCGAGTGCGCGGCGCGCGAGATGCCGTGCGGATTGCCCTTCGACGAGTCGATCTCGACGGCGATGAACGCGTCGCCGAGCTCGCGGCGCAGCGTGTCGAACCGTGCGGGCGGGACGGCTTTGTCGTCGGTGAAGCGCAAGCCGAGGAGGCACGCCCCCTGTGCGGCGCGCTCCTTCACCCGCTCGAGGTCGGCGTCGCTGATGCCCACCGACCGCCGGCGCGACGCCGAGATCGGGAACGGCAGCGACGGCTGGCTCAGGACCGGTGCCAGCATGGTGTCGTCGACCATCATCCCGAGTGCGAACCCGCCGGTGAAGCACATCCCCACCGCGCCCACCCCTGGGCCGCCACACTCCGCGTGGGCCTCCGCGGCCAGGCGACGCAGCCAACCGATGACGGGGCTGGTGCGGTCGAGTGCGAAGGCGGAGAACTCCTTGGCCACGCACGCCTTGGCCATTGTGCCGATCGTGTAGCCGACGGTGACCTCGCGACCTGGCGTGCCGAACAACGACGGCATGCGCACGCTGAACCCGGCGTCGACGACGCGCTGGGCGAACGCGGCGACCTGCGGATGCAACCCGGGGATCTCGTGGATCACGATCACCGCGGGACCGGCACCCGCGGCGTACACCGGACGGGTGAGACCGTCGTGGGTGAACGTCGACTCTGTGAAGCCGGAAAGAGGCACTCCCACGGTGTGGAACACTACGGGCTCCCCATCACCTGAACGAGGAGCAACAGTGCCCGACGACATTGCCGAGAATTCCAGTGGCATCGAAGAGGTCGAGGTGGTCACCACCGCGGTCGGCGAGGACGGCACGGTCGTCGTCGACGACCTGAAGGCACTGGTCGACGAAGACGGCAACGTGCTCGCCACCGACGAGACCATCGCGGTCGAGGCACCCGACGGCACGGTCATCATCGACGAGGTGATCGCGGTCGCCGACGAAGACGGCGAGCTCGAGGTCGTCGAGGAAGATGTCGTCGTGATCGAAGAGGTCGAGGACTAGGCGACCTCGGCGGCGGACTCGGCGGACTAGGCGGTCTGCAACTTCTTGAGGGCGTCGAGGGCGCGGTCCGCGTGCACGTTCATGCGGATCTCGCTCTTGATGACCTCGACCACCTTGCGGTTCTGGTCGATCACGAACGTCACCCGCTTGGCGCTCTTCTTGCGGGCGACGCCCATCATCTCCGCCACCTTGCCGTCGGAGTCGGAGAGCAGCGGGTAGTCGAACCCGTGCTTCTCCGAGAACTTCTGCTGCTTGTCGACCGGGTCGAAGCTGATGCCGACGCGCTGGCCGCCCGCCGCCGCGAACTCGCCGGCCAGGTCACGGAAGTGACAGCTCTCCTTCGTGCACCCGGGCGTCATCGCCGCGGGATAGAAGAACAGCACCACCGGCCCGTTCGCCAGCAGGTCGCTCAGCTTGCGCGGCGTGCCGGTCTCGTCGGGCAGTTCGAAGTCGTCGACCACGTCCCCTACGTCCATGCGCGCACCGTAGCTCAGTAGTGCCGGAGCTCGATGGTGTTGCCGTCGGGGTCGTGCACGTAGAGCGACGTGCCGTCGCCCCGCGCGCCGAAGCGGGTGGCAGGACCGTCGACCACCTCGAACCGTCCCGACGCCTTGACCGCCTCGAGGTCGACCGGTTCGACCACCAGGCAGAGGTGGTCGGCGTTCTCACCGGTGCGCGGCGCCGCCAACAGGTCGATGATCGTCGCTCCGTCGACGCGCACCGAGGGGAAGGAGATCTCGCCGCGTCGCCACTCCTCCACGCGCTCGGGTGCGAGCCCCAGCTCGTCGCAGTAGAACGCGAGGGAACGTTCGACGTCGGCGACGTTGAGCACCACGTGGTCGAGCCCGGTGACGCGCAGGTCAGGCACTGGGGTGATGCCAGTCGGGGCACTTGCCGTAGACGTGGGCCCGGAAGCCCCAGTCGTTCGCCATGACGTGGACGCTACGCCTCGGCGGGAACCTGTTCGACCACCGGCACGAGCCGGAAGATGCCGAGGCGCCGGCCGGCGACGACCGTACCGAGCACGAGCGCGAGGAGGAGCGAGGCGGCGAGCGTGGAGCGGAGCGCGGCCGGGATCTCACCCTTGAACGTCGCGATGGTCGCGAGGTTCAGGAGCGCGTGCACGACGACGGCGGGCAGCAACGCGCCGGTGCGCAACATCGCGTACCCGAGCACCATGCCCAGCGCGACGAACGGCAACGCGTGGAGCGTGTCGCTGATCTGGGCGACGTGGCCGGGAAGGATGCTGAAGACGAGCCCCGACGCGATGATCGCGGCCAGACCGGGGCCGACCCCCCAGTCCTCGGCGTTGCGCCAATTGCGACCGCTGAGCTTCGCCACCGTGGCGCCAACCAGGATGAGCACCGCGAGCCGGTACACGATCTCCTCGTCGAGCGCCGCGAGCACGAGGCCCAACGCCTCCCCGAGGCCGTCGATGTGGCGCGCGTACTGGATCACGCCGAAGAGGAGCGCCGCTGAACCCACGGCGAGGAACTCGTGCCAGGCGGCGAGGTTCGTGCGGTCGAGGCCGAGGCGTCGCCATCCGACCATCACGACGAGCACGAGCTCGATGGGGAGGGTGGGCGAGATCGGCACGACCCCGACGTACCCCAAGTTGATGTGACGCCACGCGGTGACGACGTCGAAGGTCACCGTGAGCGCGGCGACGGCGACGATGGCGGGACTGAGCGGCCAGCGCGTCCAGCGGAGCCACTTCCAGACGAAGGTCACCCGCGATCCGGTGCTCGTGCCCGCGAGATCTGCCACCACCGGTGGGATTCTAGTCACGCTCCGTGGTCATCAGAACGGCCCGGTCATCGCCGGTGGCGGGCCTTCCGGGCGAGCACCACGATGAGCGTCGCGTTCACGGCCGCCGCCGCGACCGCGAACACGCCGAACACCACACTGCCGTTGGCCAACAACACGACGCCGAGCCCGAACAGGAACAGGGCCAGCCCGCTGCGGAGCAGCAGGATCGCACGCAGGCGGTCCACCGCGAGAGCGTACGCGGCCGCCGTCAGGCGTCGACGAGGACGCGCACCCTCCGGGCCTGCTCGCCGCGGCGACCGGGGCCGACCTCGAACTCGACCTGCTGGCCCTCTTCGAGGCGGCGGTAGCCGTCGCCCTCGATGGCGGAGAAGTGCACGAACACGTCGCTGGCACCCTCGCGCTCGATGAAGCCGAAGCCCTTGCGAGCGTCGAACCACTTGATCGTGCCGCTGGGCCAACCGCCGTCACTCGACGCCGCCGACGCCGAGGCCGCCACGGGGTCGCGCGTCGTGCGCTCCTCGCGAGCGGGCGGGTCGGTGAGGAGCGTGATGTCGGGGCGGGCGAGTCCCGGACGCATGCCCAGGTCGCGCTGGAAGGCGGCCACTGTCTTGCGCTGGTCGCGCGAGACGAGCGAGAGCACGATGCCCTCGGCGCCGGCCCGCGCGGTGCGACCGGAGCGGTGCGTGTAGTCCTTGAAGTCGGCCGGCGGGTCGAAGTGCACGACGCACGCGACCGAGTCGACGTGGATGCCACGGGCGGCGACGTCGGTGGCCACGAGAGCTTGCACCTTGCCGTCGGCGAACGCACCGAGGGCGCGCTCACGCTGACCCTGCGACCGGTTGCCGTGGATCGCCGCGCTCTTCACGCCGCGCTGCTCGAGCTTCTTGGCCAGGGCGTCGGCGCCGTGCTTCGTGCGGCAGAACACGATGGTCGGACCGGTGGCGGCGACGATCTTGGCGGTCATGTCGACCCGGTCGGCGCGCTCCACTTCCCAGAACCGATGCGTGGCCGCGGTCTGGTCGGCTTCGGGCAGGAGGTGACGCGAGGGGTCGCGCTGATAGCGCTGCACCAGACGATCGACCGCGCCGTCGAGAGTGGCGGAGAAGAGGAGGGTCTGGCGGTCGGCGGGCGTGCGGTCGAGCAGCGCCTGCACCGCGGGCAGGAAGCCCATGTCGGCCATGCGGTCGGCTTCGTCGACGACGACGATCTCGACTTCGTCGAGGTCGACCTCGCGTCGCTCGATGAGGTCGGTGAGGCGGCCCGGGCAGGCGACGAGCACGTCGACGCCACGTCGGAGGGCCTTGAACTGCCCGCCGAATCCGGCGCCGCCGTAGACGGCGGCGACGCGGAGCTTGCGGCCGCCGCCGAGCCACTCGAGCTCGCCGCACACCTGGGCTGCGAGCTCACGGGTCGGGACGAGTACCAGGCCGCGGGGCCGCTTCGGGCGCGCCTTGCCGACGCGGGCGACGAGCGGAATGCCGAACGCGATGGTCTTGCCCGACCCGGTGGGCGCGCGTCCGCAGAGGTCGCGGCCGGCGAGACCGTCGGGGACGGTCATGGTCTGGATGTCGAACGCATCGTCGAGCCCGCGCGCGTGCAGCGTGCGGACGAGCTCGGCGGGGACGCCGAGCGCGCCGAAGGAGGTGGTGGACATGATGGGTGGAACTCCCTGGGTGGTCGTGTTGCGGATGGTGTTCGGGAGGGTGGACGAACCCCGAGACACCGATCCGGAAACGAACCGGGAGTGCGAGAGACGCATACCCACTTACGAAGAACCGAGGCGGCAACAGCAATCACGCGCTCGGAACGAGGTACATGGTAGCAGGCGTCATGATGGGGGCGTGACCACTGCCGAGGACCGTCCCATCGACGCGACGCCGATCCACACCGTCGACCTTCCCGCGACGCCCCAGCGCGACCGCACCATCCCGGCCACCGCGTGGATCGAAGCGCCCGCCGCGCTGCTCGAGCTCGGGCGCGATCTCGGTCACGACCTCGTCGCGTACAAGCGCCGCATCGGGCCGTGGTTGCTCTGGCGCGCGGGTCCGGCGGCGAAGGGGAACGCGCGCTACGCGGCCGTCGCCGCCGACGACGTGCGCGAGCAGTTCACCTTCCGGCTGCATCCTGCGGGTGACGGCGAGGGTGTCGGTCCCGACGGCGTCGTGCACACGCGCTTCCGTGCGTGGAAGGAAGCGTTGCGCGACACGGTGCCCCGAACCACGCCTGGGTGACACGCTGCGCGCACACTGCGCGCCTACCGTGAACACGATGGAGCGCCAGGCAGGGCTCGGGCGGAGCTTGGAAGACGTGCTCGACTCGGTGCCACCGATCGAGCCCACCGAACCCGCGCGCACCCATGCGCTCTTCGGCATCGCGGCCGAGGAGGCGCCTGTCGCCAACGGCACCGCCCACGCCCACGCCCACGCCGACTCGAAGACGAAGACGAAGAAGAAGCAGAAGAAGTCCGACGGCGACAAGAAGAAGAACAAGAAGAAGAAGAACAAGAAGAAGAAGAAGAAGAAGAAGAAGGCCAAGGGCAAGCAGTAGCTCAGCTCACCTCGGCGAGCTCGGGTTCCGGAGCGGGCTCGGTCACGTCGAGCTGGACCTCGGCTTCCTGCACCTCGGTGGCGCGGGCGGGCAGGAAGCGCCACGCCATCAGCGCACCGAACAGTGCCACGGCGGCGGTGACCAGCGACGCCCGGGACATCGCGTAGACGAACGACTCGCGGGCGGCATCGGCCAGGGGCGCGCCTGCCTTGCCGAGTTGCGCACTCACCTGCAGCGCGGCGCCCACCGACTGGTCGGCGGCGTCGCGCACCTGGCTCGGGACGTTCGCGGGCAGCTTGGCGTTCAGGTTGGAGGAGTAGAGCGACGAGAGCATGCTCCCGACGATGGCGACGCCGAGCGCGCCACCCACCTCGCGGCTGGTGTCGTTGACCGCGGAGCCGACCCCGGCCTGGTGCAACGGCAGCGCACCCATGATCGACTCGGTGGCCGGTGCGACCGAGAGACCCATGCCCGCGCCCATCAGCACCATGGCGATCATCACGCGGCCGTAACCGGTGTCGACCGTCGACGTGGAGGCCACCACGAGACCCGACGCGAAGAGCAGCATCCCGGTGACGACGACGCGCTTGGTGCCGAACCACTGCACCGCCTTCGACGACAGCGGCGCCATCACCATGAGCGCGAAGGCGAACGGCAGCGTGCGCAACCCAGCCTCGAACGCCGAGTAACCGAGCACGAACTGCAGGTACTGCGTGGCGAGGAAGATGAAGCCGAACAGGGCGAAGAACACGAGGGTCACGTTCACACTCGCCGCGGTGAAGCGGGGATTGGCGAAGAAGCGCACGTCGAGCATGGGCTCCTCGATGCGCCGCTCCCACCACACGAAGGTCGCCAGCGCACCCCCCGCGACCGCGAAGCCGGTGACGATCAGCGGGTCGGTCCAACCGTTGCTCGGCGCCTCGATGATGGCGGCGACGAGCGCGCCGAGCCCGACGATCGACAGACCCGCGCCCACGAGGTCGAGCTTCGGCCGCTTCGGGTTGCGCGACGTCGGGACGAGGAAGTGGCCGGCGACGATGGCGGCGACGACGATCGGGACGTTGACGATGAACACCGATCCCCACCAGAAGTGCTCGAGCAGGAAGCCACCGGTGACCGGACCGAGCGCGACCGCGATGCCGGCGACGCCCGACCAGAGACCGATGGCGAGGGCGCGCTCGCGCGCGTCGGTGAAGACGTTGGTGAGGATCGACAGCGTCGCCGGCATGATCAGCGCCGCCCCGATGCCCATGAACGCGCGGGCGCCGATGAGCGCGCCCACGCTGCCCGAGAACGCGGCGGCCGCCGATGCGGCGCCGAACACGACGAGTCCGACGGTCAGCGCGCCCTTGCGACCGAAGCGGTCACCGAGGCTCCCGGCGGTGAGGAGCAGGCCGGCGAACACCAGCGTGTACGCGTCGACCACCCATTGCAGGTCGCTGATGCTCGTGCCGAGGTCGCGCACCAGCGTGGGGAGGGCCACGTTGACGATCGTGTTGTCGATCACGATCACCAACAGGCTCACGCAGAGGACGGCGAGCGTGGCCCAGCGGCGGCGATGGACCTGGTCGTCGAGTCGCTCCTGGGCACGGGTCTCGAGCGATGCCGAAAGCATGACGGTGTCGGTCACGGGGGAACTCCCTGCTGGCGTTACGGCGTTATGACACTGTGATATCGAAGTGATGCTATAACGTCGTTATTTCAAGTGTCAAGCGCGGACGCGCGCGATCGAAGAAACTGGGCGACTGATGGCACGGACACGCGACGAACAGGGCCGAAGAATCCTCGAGGCGGCCAGCGAGCTGCTCTCCACGGAGGGGGCCAGCGCGTTGAGCGTCCGGCGCATCGCGGCTGCTGCCGGGTGCTCGACGATGGGCCTGTACAGCCGGTTCGGCGGCAAGGACGGCGTGGTCGACGAGCTCTACGCCGAGGGGTTCGAGCGTCTCGTCGACGGCATGAAGGCCAACCTGCCCACCGACGACCCGGTCGCCGACCTCCGCCGTGGTGCCGCCTGCTACCGCGATACCGCCCTCGCCAACTCGACCCACTACATGGTGATGTTCGGCGGCGCGGTGCCCGACTTCGTGCCGTCGGACGCCAGCCACGAGCTCGCACACGCGGCGTTCGACGGCCTCGTGGCCAAGGTGGCGCGCTGCACCGCCGCCGGCCTGTTCGAAGGCTCGCCCGACCAGATCACAGAGTTGCTCTGGGGTGCCATCCACGGGTTGGTGATGCTGGAGATCGTGGGTATCAACCCGCTCATGAGTGATCCTGGCGCGCGCTTCGAACGTGCCCTCGACGTGTTGTTCCGAGGTCTGGCCCGTGGCTGACCTCGCCACCACACGGGTACGGGCGCTGATCGATGGCGCGCTCGACCGCGTCTTCGCCGAGCCGTTCGACGTGCGCACCGCGCAGGAGCTCGAGGACCTCGTGGCCGCGGGACCGGTCGGCGTGGGCGCAGCGCCTGCCGCCACGACCGTCACCGCGTTCGTCGCCGCCGCCACGCCGATGGCTCGTCGCGCGCTCGCGCTGGCGACGAAGTCGGGCAAGTTCGCGGGCAAGGCGCCGCTGCCCTCGTCGAAGGCGTTCAAGGTCGGGCTCGCCTCGATCCCGGTCGCGCTGCGCCTCAGCACCACCTCACGCCGCGGGGTGCGCGAGCTGCAACTGCTGGCGTCCTACGTGATCTGGCGGCTCCGCGCCGCGGGGGTGGATCCCGATCGGGGGCTCGTCCGCTCGTTGACCCTCTCGCTCTACCTCGACCCTGCCCGCCGGCCCAGCCTCGAGATCCCCAGCGGCCGCGCTGCGCGCGGCATCGCTCGCCAGTGGGTGCTGCGATCGCTGGGGGGTGACGCCGAGTCGGCGGTGCGAGCCCGCGCTCGGCGCCAGGCCGAGGCCATCGACCGGCTCGACCTCGTGGACCTCGGGGTCCAGTGGACCCAGCAGCACCCGACACCTCCTGAGCTCACGGCCTGAGCTCACGGCCTGAGCTCACCGCGCCAATAGACCCGCCGCGGTCGATGTGCCCTGCGTTGACCGGCCGTTGAACGGCGAAGGCTCAAATGTCGGCCCGTGCCTGCCGACACTCCTTCCATGCCTGTGTCGCGCACGCCTCGACTCCCGCGCGCCTCCGGACTCCCGCGAGCGGCCCGACGCTCGCTCCTCGCCGTCGCCGCCCTCGCGGTGGTCGCGCTGACTGCGACCGCGTGTCTCCCCCCGGCCGAACCGGCGGCGACCGCGCCGACCACCACCCCGCAGTCGCCGAAGGCGACCATCGTGCACTGCCCGGTGGAGGGGTTCACCTTCAGCCAGGGCTTCTCGGCGAGCCATTCCGGCGTCGACCTGGGCGCGCCCCAGGGCACCCCGGTGTACGCGGTGCGCAACGGCACGCTCTGGTACTGGAGCACGGGCGACGTCGGTGGCTACTCGGTGTACCTCGAGGCCGACGACGGCAACACCTACTACTACACCCACCTCGCGCCGTACTTCGCGCCGTTGGAGAACACGACCCGCCCGGTCACGGCCGGTGACGTGATCGAGTACGTCGACCACACCGGGAACGCGAACGGCTACAACCATCTGCACTTCGAGCTGCGCCTCGGCGGCCCCAACGGCACGCGTGTCGACCCCAAGCCGACGCTCGACGCCGCCGACTGCGCCTAGCTACGCGCCTTCCTGTTGCGGGCTGCGCGAGCTACGCGCCTTCCATCGGCGGGCTGCCGCCCCACGGGTCGAAGTACTTGCCGACCTCGTCGTGGTACGCCGGCTCGTCACGCCGGTGGTGGGCGTCGTCGTAGTCGGGCGCGCCCTTGATCTCGTCCTTCGACATCGCGACGAACACCTGCCGCTCGTCGACGTCGACGGCGCGCACGACCCCGGCCGGGATCATGCGCTTGTGACCGAAGATCCAGAAGCCGGTGTCGACGACGAGACAGGTCGCACCGTCGGCCATGGTGGACTCGTCGATCTTGCCGATGTGCCCATCGGTGGCTTCCACGTCGAACCCCGTCAGATCGGGCATGGGCGGAACGTAGACCTCGGCCCGGAATGCGTAGATGTCCACAGTCATCTCCCTTCATCGCGGTGACGAAGGGATACCCGTGATCGCGGTCCTACATGCCTTCAACGGCGCGTTCGTCGGGTTCGGAGCCGCGTTCGGCGCCCGGCACCGTGCGGTCGAGCAGCCGCAGCGCGATCACGGGGAACAACAGCACCGACAGCATGCCGGCCGCGACGAGCGACGCCGCGTTGATCGGCTTGAGCTGTCCCAGATCCACGCCGATCTGCGTCGCGACCACGATGAACGACAACGATGTCGCCTGCAGCAACGCCGACGGCGCGAGCTCAGCAGGGGTGAGGTCACGCCGCATCACGAGCACCGGCAACCCGCGCGCGAGCAGCAGCATGCCGAGGAACAGCGGGACGCGCAGTGCCGTCGACCAGTCGGAGAACAGCTGGTCGACTGGGAACGACAGGCCCGTCGCCACGAAGAAGATCGGTACGAAGAACCCGAAGCCGATGCCGTCGAGCTTGTGGCGCACTTGCCCGAACTCGTCTTCTCGCGCGGGATCGGTGACCGCCGAGAGGAGCGCGCCGGCGAGGAACGAACCCAGGATGGCGTCGAAGCCCAGCCCTTCGCTCACGACGAGCAGGGAGATCATCAGCAGCATCGCGACGCGCACGCGCAGCTGCGCGCTGCTGTCCTGCAGCCGCAACAGCACCTGATCGATCCGCTGCCGCCACCGACCCTGGCGCGAGCCGAGGTACGCGATGACGCCGACGAGCAGCACGAGGACACCGAGGTTCACGATCGCGAGCACGCCGCTCGTGCCGCTCGGCGAGAAGAAGATCGACAGCGCGACGATCGAGCCGAACTCCGCGACCGAGCACGCGGCGACCACGAACGTGCCCGTGTGCGTGTCGAGGATCCCGGCGTCCTTCAGCACCGGCACCACGATGCCGAGCGAGGTCGCCGACAGGATGATCGACAGCAGCAACGGGTCGATGATCACGCCGGTGGCCCCCAACGGGAGCGCGAGCGCGAGTCCGACGACCAACGACACCACGAATCCGATCAGACCGAGCTTCAGCGGCCGACCCCGCAGCTTGCGGAAGTCGAGCTCGAGCCCGGCGAGGAACAGGAGCAACGCCACGCCGAGCTGTGAGAAGACGGTGACGACGGTGTCGTCGGCCACCCAGTTGAGCACCGCGGGCCCAAGCAGGATCCCCGCCGCGATCTCGACCACCGAGGACGGGATCGGCAACGACGGCGCGAGTCCGAGCAGGAGCGGCACCGCCACTGCGGCGATCATCACGATCATGACGTCGTCGAAGGCGAGTCCCTGCAGCGGCACCGGTCCTGACCGTACCTGCGCGGCCCGGGCGTACGATCGATGCATGGCAGACGCGCACCACGAGCTCCCGGAAGCCCCGCGCTGGCAGGGCATCAACCACCTCGCCCTGGTCACGCCCGACATGGACGCGACCGTGCGGTTCTACGTGGGCGTGCTCGGCATGCGGCTCGCCGCCACCACCATGGCCGGTCCGATGCGCCACTACTTCTTCGAGATGGACCGCGGCAACACGGTCGCCTTCTTCGAGGTGGAGGGGGCGGAGACCTTCGCCAAGCCCGCGGGGGGTCCGAGCGATCGCGCCATCCAGCTCGACCACATCTCGTTCGACGTACCCGACGAGCACGCGCTGGAGATGCTGCGCAAGCGACTGCTCGCCGCCGGCTCCGAGGTCACCGAGGTCGTCGACCACGAGTTCATCCGCTCGGTGTACTTCACCGACCCGAACGGCATCGCGCTGGAAGCGTCGTGGTGGGTCGTCGACGGCACCGGCCGTCCGACCGACTACACCGACGCCGAGTTGTTCGGCGATCCCGACCCGGTGCCCGCGGTGGCGGAGCTGCGCGCCGGTGG
>DASXXX010000450.1:0-3185 GCA_036502765.1 Acidimicrobiia bacterium
GGGAATCGTCATGGATCGCCACGAACGCATCGAGGACCAGCTCGCCAAGGTGCCGCTGTTCTCGGGGTTGTCGAAGAAGGAACTGAAGCTGATCTCGCAGCTGGCGACCTACCTCGAAGAGCCCGAGGGCACCGTCCTCACCGAAGAGGGCAAGCCGGGTCACGAGTTCATCATCGTCCTCGACGGTGAGATCGAGGTGCGTCAGGGCGGGAAGGTGGTCGCCGAGCGCGGCGCCGGCTCCTATGTGGGTGAGATCGCGCTCCTGGACCATCGGCCCCGCACCGCGACAGTGGTGGCCAAGACCCCGGTGGCCATCGAGGTCATCGGCCAGCGCGAGTTCGCCGGCCTCCTCGCGGAGGTGCCCGAGCTCTCCCAGCAGCTGCTCGCCACCGTCGCGCGGCGCCTGGCCGACCTGGATCAGCAGCAGGAAACCTGATCCACGACTGATCACGGCGCTCAAGCAGGACGCCACGGTGGTCGATCCCTCTGATCTGGTATGCGCAGCCCGGATCGGAGTGTGCTGCTCATGAGCCATGTCCAACCCACGGTGGTCGCCGAGTCGGAGCTGCAACGCGCGCTCGACTGCGGCGAGTTGATCCGTCTCTACCAACCGGTGATCGACCTCGCGTCGGGCGTCCCGGTGCAGGTCGAAGCGCTCCTGCGCTGGGACCATCCCGGGCGCGGCTTGCTCGCGCCGGGGGAGTTCCTCGTCGACGAGGACGACAGCTCACTCCTGGTGCGCATCGGCTGGTCGGTGGTGATCGAGGCCGCGCGTCGCTCAGCTGCGTGGCGGCGCACGTTCCCCGACCGTCCGATCACCGTGGCCGTCAACCTGTTCGACGACCACCTCGATCGGCGTGACCTCCCGAACCGCATCGAGCACCTGCTCCACGACAACGAGGTCACAGGTCCGCGGGCGCTCGCGTTCGAAGTGGGGGAGCACCAGCTCCTCTCGCAACGGCTCCGCACGCGCGACCGGCTCATGGTGTTGCGGAACCTCGGCGTCGACGTCATCGTCGACGACCTCGGCGTGGCCGCGGCCGCGACCGACGTCGCGCCCGATCCTCTGCGCGACTGGGCGATCGAGTTCTTCACCACGCTGCGGTCGTATCCGCTCGACGCGGTGAAGTTGCACCCGAACTTCGTGCGCCGACTCGAGACCGACGAACGTCTGCACGCCGTGATCGAAGCCGCGCACACCTCCGAGGTCGTGGTCGTCGCGCTCGCGGTCGAAGACGAGGCGATGGCCGTGCGCGCCCGACACGTCGGGTTCGACCTCGCGCAGGGGTTCTTCTTCGCTCGTCCCGAACGCCCGACGCAGATCGACGAGCTGCTCGCCGCTCGATGAACACCGCCCCCATGAACTTGGGGTGGCCGGGGTGGGTAGCCTGGCCGCATGGCCGATCAGGCCGAGTTCGCCGAACTCGCGATGCCGTACATGTCGGCGCTGTACTCCGCAGCACTGCGCATGACTCGGAACCCCTCCGACGCCGAGGACCTGGTGCAGGAGACGTACCTGCGCGCCTACCGCGGGTTCGGCGGGTTCAAAGAGGGCACGAACCTCAAGGCCTGGCTCTACAAGATCCTCACCAACACCTTCATCAACTCCTACCGGGCCAAGAAGCGTCGCCCCGACGAGGTCGACCTCGACGACAGCGAGGACTTCTTCCTGTACCGCCGCCTCGGCGGGCTCGAGTCGGTCGCCGCCGACCGCACGCCCGAGACCGAAGTCCTGGAGAGCATCCCCGACGAGGTGGTGAAGGAGGCGCTCGAGGCGCTTCCCGAGCAGTTCCGGATGGCGGTGCTGCTCGCCGACGTCGAGGGATTCTCCTACAAGGAGATCGCCGAGATCATGGATGTGCCCATCGGCACGGTCATGAGTCGGCTGCATCGCGGAAGAAAGCAGCTCCAGGCGCGGTTGTGGGAGTTCGGTCGCGAACGCGGCCTGGTCCCGACGCCTCCGGCACCAACCCCGGGTCCGGCGCCGGAGCCCGAAGCCGCTGGTACCGCGGGGGGATAGAGCACCACCATGGACTGCGACAAGGCGATCTACCGGGTCTACGGATACCTCGACGGCGAGCTCACCGTGTGGCGACGCTGGACGATCCGTCGTCACCTCGGCAAGTGCCCGCCGTGCGCCCAGGGGTTCGACTTCGAGATCGAGCTGCGACAGGTGATCTCCACGAAGTGTCGCGACGACGTCCCGCCGGAGCTGAAGCAGCGCATCGCAGAGGCGTTGGGCGTGTCGCTGCCGCCCGACGAGTCAGGCTCCGTGTAGCGCCGGGACACCCATCGGCAGGTAGGGTCGGTACGTCCCGATCCGGAGACCTCCCTTCCGGAGACCTCCCTGCAGGAGTTGCTCGTGAAGGTCCGTGCCCGCGTCGCCTACGTCGTGACCCTGTCGCTGGTCACGTTGGTCGCTCTGGCCGCGCCCGCCGCGGCCGCACCAGCCATCTCAGGTTCGGCAGTGCTCGCGAGCGAGAAGTTCAAGTGGTTCTACTGGATCGCCTTCATCCTCGCCGCGAGCATGGCGCTCTGGCTGCTCCGTACCGCCGTCATGTACTACGTCAAGGTCGTCCGCCCCAGGAACCGGGGGCGCGAGATCTCGTGACTCGGGGCCACCGCCCGTGACGCACGTCCCCGCAACCGCGGTGGCCGAAGTGCCGTCGGCCGGACCCGTCCACGATCCGATCGACTGGGCGCTCGCCGAGAAGGTCGCGCGCCGGTTCAGCGGTCGCGAGCCGCTGGCCGCCAGCTATCTCGGGGGCTCGCTCCGCGACGACTTCGACGCGGTCACCGCCGAGGCCGAGGCCCTGGTCACGGCGCACACCGGGTTGCAGCCCCCCGGACCGGCGCGCGCGCAGGTGGTCGACCGGCCGACCTGGGTGTCGGCCAACGTGTCGTCGATGCAGAGCCTCCTGGCGCCGCTCACCGCGCGCGTCGGCGAGCGCATGGCGTCGAGCCGCGTGGCGCCCATCGGCCGACGAGTGGCGGGCACCGAGACCGGTGTGCTCCTCGGGTACCTCTCGCAGCGCGTGCTCGGGCAGTACGACCTGCTCGTGCTCGACGACGAAGCCGCGGCCGACGCCGTCTACTACGTGGGCGGCAACGTCCTCATGTTGGAGAAGCGCTTCGCGTTCCGGCCGCGCGACTTCCGGCTCTGGATCGCGATCCACGAGGTCACC
>DASXXX010000451.1:0-2644 GCA_036502765.1 Acidimicrobiia bacterium
GTGCCCGCCACGGGAGACGCCGTGGGACCGACGCCTCACCGCCCTCTCCCACGATGTCCGACGCACGACGGCGCGCTACCCCGGACTGTTCCCCACCGTTCCTGGAGTGCTCGAGGGCGCCGAGGTCGAACGACTGAGTGAATGCACGTTGGTGATGCTGCGTGACGCGGGGGTTCCCGACGAGGAGCTGGAAGCGGCGCTCCTCGCTGTCGCGACCTACACGTGGGGGCAACTCCTCCTCGACTCTCTGGGCCGGGAGGCGCTGTCGCTCGAGTCTCGCGGCTCGTCACGGCGATCGGCCGCCTCGACATCGCCAAGCCCGACGTTCGAAGCCAGTTTCCAGATCCTCCTCGACGGCATTCGCAGTCGCGCTCGGCCAGCACCCCACTCCGGCTAGGAGCGACCTGCGAGAGTGTCGGAATGGAGCTGGCGATCTGCGTTCGGAATCTTCCGGCCGACGAGTTGACCGAGGTCGGTCGGTTCGCCGAGGAGAACGGATACGCCGAAGTGTTCGTCCCCGACGGCGCGCACGGGGGCATGCTCGACGCCGATGGTCGCCTCCACGGGCGCGACGCCATCGCCACGCTCGCTGCGATGTTCTGCCGGACGACGACGGTGCGTGGAACGCTCGGAGTTGCGGCACTGCCGATGCACCATCAGCTCGTGCTCCCCGTGTTGGCGTCGACGCTCAACGAGTTGTCGGACGGCAGGTTCTCTCTCGGGATCGGAGTGTCGCATCCCGAACAGACTGCGAACTTCGGTATCGAGTTCCCGACGCAGCAGATCGACTACATGCGCGGCTGGGTGCGCGAGCTCAAGGACCGGGCGAGTCGCGGGATGGGCTACGGCACCGACTGGCCCGTGCTGATCGCCGCACTCGGACCACGCATGGTCGAGCTCGGCGCCGAGGAAGCCGACGGCCTCATCCTCAACTGGCTCACACCGGAACAGGCGGCGGCATCAGTCGAACGCATCCACGCCGCGGCACCGGAGGGGGCCTCGCCCCGCATCGCGCTCTACGTCCGGCTCATGACCAACGCGGTGTCGTACTCCGACGCGGTCCGCTACGACGCGATGGCGAACTACCACCGGAACTTCCTCGCCCAGGGCCTCGCCACGGCCGACGAGATCGTCGCCGGCACAACCCTCTCGCGCGACGACCTCGGCGCGGCTCGTGCCCGCCTCGACCAGTACCGGTCCGCGGGCATCGACACCGTCTGCCTCTATCCGATGGCGTTCGACGAGACCGACCGCCGCGCCCTCGAGCAGCTCACCCGCTGAGCCGACCGCAGCTCTCTGGTATACCCAGACTCTCCTCCTACGGCATACGTCATTCTCTCAGGTGGGATAAGTTGTCCTCGGCCAAGGAGGACCAACGTGCCGACATCGCCGTTGAGAGTGGTCGTGTGGTCGACGGGTTGGATCGGGACGATCGCGATCCGTGCCGTCCATCGGCGTCCTGATCTCGAGCTCGTGGGCGTCTGGGTGCACAGCGCCGACAAGGTCGGCAACGACGCGGGCGTGCTC
Source organism: Acidimicrobiia bacterium (assembly GCA_036502765.1). GTDB lineage: Bacteria > Actinomycetota > Acidimicrobiia > IMCC26256 > DASPTH01 > DASUAS01. The sequence goes on from DASXXX010000451.1 coordinate 1,528, forward strand.
GCCGGCATCGACGAGATCGGGATCGCGGCCACCAACGACGCCGATGCGTTGCTGAGCATGCGTCCGGACTGCGTGGTCTACGCCGCCAACGGCCCGGACCAGGATGCGGCCGCGTTCCCCGACTACGTCGCGATCCTCGAGGCCGGCGTCAACGTCGTGACCGTCACCTCGTCGTCTCTGGTGTTTCCCGCGGGCGTCGACCTCGAGGTCGTCACACCGCTGCTCAACGCGGCCATGTCGGGTGACGCATCGCTGTACACGTCGGGTATCGAGCCGGGCTTCGCCGCCGACCAGCTCCCCCTCGTGTTGGCCACGCAGTCGAACACCATCACCTCGGTGCGGGCGTCGGAGCTGTTCCTCTACGACCAGTACCCGGTCGAATTCATGATGCGAGACGGCATGGGTTTCGGCATGCCGCTCGACTTCACACCGATGCTCGCGTTGCCGGGCGCGCAAACGAGCGCATGGGGGCCTCCGATCAAGATGGTGGCCGCCGGGCTCGGTGTCGTGCTCGACGGGATCCGAGAAGAGTTCGATCGTGTCGCGACCGACCGGACGCTCGAGGTGGCGTGCGGAACCATCGAAGCCGGTACCTGCGGGGCGATTCGCACGCAGACCATCGGCATGCTCGACGGCCACGACGTGATCGTCATCGAACACGTGAACCGCATGGCCGCGGACCTTGCCCCCGAGTGGCCGATCGGCGAGCGTGACGGCACCTACCGGATCGTGATCGAAGGTGATCCCGACATCACCTGCACCATGACCGTCGGCGATCCTGGAGCAGCGACGGCGGGCGCGATGGTCGCGACCGCGATGCGGGTCGTGAACGCGATTCCGTACGTCGTCGCGGCTCCGCCCGGGCTGCTGAGCGCGCTCGACATGCCGCTGACCTTGCCGCGCCACGCGATGGCCCCGAACGGGTAGGCGTGCGACCTATCGATCTCGGGTCATCTCACGGTGTTCGGCCGTCGTGACGCTCTGCTCCTCCGCCGCCAGTGAGTACTCGAAGACCGCGGAGGCGGCGAGCGAGACGTGGAGGTTGAGCGCTCGCTTCGTCGCCCGCACTGCCAGCGGTGGAAGCGCGACGAGTCGTTGTGCGAACGCGAGCGCTTCG
>DASXXX010000452.1:0-10632 GCA_036502765.1 Acidimicrobiia bacterium
GCACCGCCCTCGACCTGCCCATCACCGCACCGAAGCACGCGTTCTCGTGAGCACGGCCGAGCTCTTCTCGATCCATCCCGACGTGAAGGTCACCGCCGACGGCCACGTCACCACCGTCACCATCGACCGTCCCGACACCAAGAACGCGTGCACCGGTGACATGTGGGTCGCCATCGGCGAGACGTTCCGGCGTCTCGCCTACTCGGGGACGCGCGTGATCGTGCTCACGGGTGGCGGCGCCGACTTCTGCGCCGGTGCCGACCTGAGCGGGAGCGGAAGTTCCGGTTCGGGGAGCAGCAGCGGACCGATGGGCAACCAGCTCGCCGGCATGCGCGTGCTCGGCGACGCGGTCCTCGCGGTGCACGGGTGCCCGGTGCCGACGATCGCGCGCGTCGACGGCGTGGCGGTGGGTGCGGGCTTCGGGCTCTCGCTCGCCTGTGACCTCACGGTGTGCTCCGACCGGGCGAGCTTCTCGGCCATCTTCGCCAAGCGCGGCATCAGCCTCGACTTCGGGACCTCGTGGCTGCTGCGCCAACGCATCGGCGTGCACCGCGCCAAGGAGCTGGCGCTCACCGCGCGCATGGTGCACGGTCCGGAGGCCTCCGAGCTCGGGCTGGTGAACTCGGTGGTGCCCGCCGACGAGTTGGACGCCGCGACCGCGGAGTTCGCCGACGCCATCGCCGCCGGCCCCCCGCTCGCGCTGTCGATGACCAAGCGTGAGCTCGACAACGCGGGCACGTCGTCGTTGGCGCAGGCGCTGGAGACCGAAGCTCTTGCGCAGAGCGTCAACGTCGGCACCGAGGACATCCGGGAAGCCTTCACCGCGTACGTCGAGCGTCGCCCCCCGGAGTTCAAGGGCCGGTGACCACGCCCAGCGAGTGGTCGCTGACGCGGGTCTTCGACGTCGTCGGCGGCGCGATCCCGGATCGCGACATGATCGTGTGGGGCGACGTGCGCCGGACGTTCGGCGACGCGCTCACGCGCGCCGACGCCCTCGCCGCGCACCTCCGGGAGCGCGGACTGGGGTTGTACCGCGAGCGCGCCGACCTCGCGCCGTGGGAGTGCGGTCAGGACCGGGTCGCGGTGCTGATGCACAACCGGCCCGAACACGTCGAGACGATCCTCGGGTGCTGGCGGGCGCGCGCGGTGCCGTGCAACGTGAACTACCAGTACACCCCGTCCGAGATCGCCGAACTGTTCCGCATGTTGGGCACGCGCGGCGTGGTGTACGAGCGCGGCCTTGCGCCACTGCTGCGCGACGCGCTCGAGCAATTGCCCGATCTCGACGTGCTGGTCGAGCTCGACGACGGCAGCGCGGCGTCGCCGTTGCCAGGCGCGATCGACTTCGACACGATCGTCGGCGCCGGCGGACACGTCGAGGACCACACCTCGCCCGACGACATCTACGTCGCGTGCACCGGGGGCACCACCGGTCGCCCCAAGGCCGTGCTCTGGCGGCAGGGCGACCTGTACGTGGCCGCCATCGGCGGGACCGACGAGACCGACGAGGCGACGATCCGGGCAGGGGCCGGGGCGGGCGCGGGCGTGTGGTTCCCGACGTCCCCGCTCATGCACGTCGCCGCCCAGTGGACGGTGTTCCTCGCCGCCAGCCGGGGCGCGACCGTCGTGCTGCACGACGACCGGGCCCGCTTCGACGCGCCCACCATCCTCGCCACCGCGGCGCGCGAGCGCGCCAACATGATGACGATCATCGGCGACGCGTTCGCGCGCCCGCTGATCGACGAGCTGCGGCGCACTCCCTACGACCTCGCCGCGCTCGCAGTGCTCGGCACCGGCGGCACGCCGACCAGCGCCGCCGCCAAGGACGAGCTCTCGGAGCTGCTCCCGAACGTCACCATCCGAGACGGCTACGGCGCGTCGGAGATCGGCGTCATGGGATCGGGAGACCAGAGCGGGCGGGTCGACCAGACCCAGCACTTCCAGATGACCCCGTCGGCGCACATCCTCGCCGCCGACAAGACCCGGTTCCTCCAGCCGACCGAGACCGAGATCGGCTGGATCGCGCGCACCGGACACGTCCCGCTCGGCTACCTCGGCGACGAAGCGGCCACCGACGCGACGTTCCCTGTCGTCGACGGCGAGCGCGTCTCCGTGCCCGGCGACCGCGCGCAGTACACCGCCGACGGTCAGGTGGTGCTGCTCGGCCGCGACTCGCTCGTCGTGAACACCGGAGGCGAGAAGGTGTTCGTCGAAGAGGTCGAGGACGTGCTGAAGCGTCATCCCGACGTCGTCGACGTGCTCGTCACCGGTCGTCCGAGCGAGCGCTTCGGCCAGGAGGTGGTGGCCGTCGTGCAGCTGCGCGCTCCCGACGCCGTCGCGCCGGCCGAGCTCCGGACCTGGTGCGGTGAGCACCTCGCGCGCTACAAGGCGCCGCGTGCGATCGTGTTCGTCGACGAGGTGCGTCGTCACCCGAGCGGCAAGGCCGACTACCGCTGGGCGAAGGAACACGCGGTCGACGCCGTCGACGCGGTCAGCGACTGAAGGGAGCGCGAGTGTTCGTCGACGGCAAGGTCGTGATGATCGTCGGTGCCGGCCGCGGCCTCGGCGCCACCTTGGCGCGCCGATGCGCGGAGGACGGTGCCGACCTCGTGCTCGCAGCGCGGACGGCGGCCACGCTCAACGAGATCGCGAACGACGTGCGCGGCCACGGTCACCGGGTCCTGGCCGTCCCGACCGACGTGTCCGACCGCGAACAGGTGCGCGCGCTGGCAGACGCCGCCCACGCCGAGTTCGGTCGCGTCGACGTGCTGGTGAACGCGGCGTTCCCGCCCGCGCCCGGCGGTCCCGTCGTCGACATGGACGACGACGCGCTCGACGCGTGGCGTCGCAGTCTCGACGCCGGGGGGTACGGCACGTTGCTGACCTGCCGCTACGTCGCGCCGCACATGGTCGAGGCGGGTCAGGGCGCGATCGTGAACGTCACGTCGATGACCAGTCGCATGGCCCACGGTGGACGCAGCGACTACGCCGCGGGCAAGGCCGCGATGCACCGTCTCGGCTGGGCATTGGCCGACGAGCTCGGCCCGCTCGGCATCCGGGTCAACGCGGTCGCGCCCGGCGCCATCCTCGGCGACGGCGTCCGCGGGTGGATCGAGGGCAACGCGGCGAAGAACGGCGTCACCTACGAGGAGCAGCTCGCGGCCCAGACCCACGAGATGGCCCTGCGCCGCATCGCCACCGAGGACGAGGTCGCCAACGCGGTCCTCTTCCTCGCCTCCGACTTCGCGTCCGGCATCACCGGCGCCACCATCGACGTCAACGCCGGCCAACTCTTCGGCTAGCTGCGTTTTACAGGGAGAGGATGCTGACGCCGGCGGTGCCGGGGGCGCCGTAGAGCTGGGTGAACACACCTTCGGCCACGGGCACTTGCACGGGCGCTCCGTTCGTCTTGGTTGGGATCGTCGGCACTAGTAGCGGATGCGGATGCGGTCGTAGGCCCGGGCGAACGTTCCCGGGGCGATCTGCGGCTCGTCGGGATCGACCAGCTCCCACTCGGGGATGCGCCGCAGCAGCTCCTCGAACATCACCCGGAGCTCGAGGCGAGCCAACCAGGCACCGAGGCAGAAGTGCGTGCCGAACCCGAACGCGACGTGGCGGTTGTCGGGTCGGGTGACGTCGAGCCGGTCGGGATCGGTGAACGCGCGGGGATCGCGGTTCGCGGCGGCGTACATCAGCACCACCTGCTCACCTTCGCGCAACGTCTGCCCGTGGAGCTCGTGCTCCTCGGTGACGGTGCGCCGCATGTTGAGGATGGGGGTCACGAAGCGGATGAACTCCTCGACCGCGGTGGTCGCGAGGAGCTCCGGGTGCTCGACGAGCAGGCGACGCTGGTCAGGTCGGAGCGCGAGCTCGCGGATGATGGAACCGATGACGGTGCGGGTCGTCTCCGCGCCACCGTCGAGCAGCAGCAAGGTCTCCTCGAGCACGTGCGCGGACTCCCACCCCTGCGCCACCCACACCGAGATGAGGTCCTCGCGCGGCTCGGCCCGACGCGCTTCGACCAGCGCCGCGGTCTGCGTGAAGAAGTCGACCATCACAGGGACGACCTCGGGGTGCGAGACGTACGGAGGACCGTCCGTCATGTTCAGGCCGCCGAGGGTCATGGTGCGTTCCGACCAGTGCCGCAGGAGCTCCCACATGTCGCGGGGGTACCCGAGCAGGTCGCCGATCATCATCGCCGGCAAGCGTGACGCGATCGCTTCGACCACTTCGCACTCCCCCTGCGCGACGATGGAGTCGAGGAGGTCGGTGACCAGTTCGCGCACGTGGTCCTCGTGCCCGCGCACACCACCCGGGTTGAACCGACGCGAGACGACGTTGCGCTGCTGCTGGTGCGCGGGATCGTCCAGGTTGATCATCGAGCGGTCGGTGCTCTGGTCGATCTGCGGACGCGAGCCCGAGAACGACGAGTAGCGCGCACCGTGCTTCTCGATCGCCATCACGTCGTCGTACCGGGTGACGACCCAGAGGTGCTGCACCGGGTCCCAGAAGCACGGCGCCTCGTCACGAAGCCACCGGTACGCGTCCCACGGATCGACGTAGAAGTCCGGGTCGAGCACGTTCACGTACGGTGCGTCCGACCTCGTCGGGGTGGCGGTCATGCGCGCGCTTCCGTCTCATCGCGCTCGGGCCGCCGCACGACTCCGTAGAGGAAGGTCGACGCGAACACGTCGGCGATCTCGGCCGCGCTCAGCGGGCCGTCGGCGCGGTACCAGTGCTGCAACCAGTTCGCCATGCCGACGACGGTCTTCGTGAGGACGTGCGGCGCGCCCGAGAGCACGAAGTCGCCACGCTCGGCGCCCTCCGCGATCACCGCGGTGATGGCACGCTCGTAGCGGCGGTTGTAGTCGTTCATCGCACGCGCCCAGTCGTCCTCGGAGTCGTCGCTGATCCCGTTCACGTCCTCCTGGAGGAAGATGAACATGTACGGGTAGTCGCGGTCGGTGTACGACGCGAGCAGCCGGTGCACGATCTCGGCCATCTTCTCCGCCGGGGTCTGGTCGCTCGCCGCGATCGACTCCGCGTCGGCGACGTTGCGCTCGACGGCCACGCTGGTCGCGGCGCGGAAGAGCTCGTGCTTGCTCTCGAAGTAGTAGTAGAGCGACGCCCGGTCGACGCCCACCGCGTCGGCGATGTCGCGGAACGACGTGGCGCGGTAGCCCTTGGCCAGGAACGCCTGCCCGGCGGCGGCGATGATCTTCTCGCGTCGGGCGCGGTACGCGGGCGCGGCCTCGGCGCGGGCGCTGGATCGCCGTTCCCCCAGCTTGGTGCCGGCGTTCTGCAAGCTCATGTTCGTGTCCTCAGGGGTTCGAGTGCCGTCACGTCGGCGGCAGTCATGGGTCGGAGGTCGTCGCCGCGCGCCGGACGCCAACTCACGGCCGATGCGTCCCAGCCCTCGCGGCGCAGCCGGGTCTTGTCGATCTTCATGCTCGCGAGCTTGGGGAGCTCGGGTGCGATCCGCACGAACCTCGGCACCCACTTGGGCCCGAGGTCCGGCTGCGCCTGCACGAACTCGTCGAAGGCGGTGAGGTCGAAGGCCGCGAGGTCGTCGACCTCGACCGCGACCATCACCCGGTCGCCGACCGGGTCGTCGGGCACTGCGTACACCGCGGCAGAACGGACGCCCGGCGCGCGCAGCACGATGCGCTCGACGGGCGCGGCGGCGAAGTTCTCGCCGTCGACCCGGAGCCACTCGTTCGAGCGTCCGGCGAAGAAGAACCACCCGTCGGCGTCGCGGTACGCGAGATCGCCCGACCAGTAGATGCCGTCGCGCACCTTCGACACGTTGGCTCCCTCGTTGCGGTAGTACCCCTCGAACGTGTCGCCCGGTGCGGTGTTGACGATCTCCCCCACGGCACGCTCGGTGTTCACCAACCGACCGGCCGCGTCGAACTCGGCGCGCGGGCACTCCTCGCCGGTGTCGGGGCCGTACACGCGTACGGTGTCGTCGGCAGTGCCGAGCGCGCCCGGTGGCATGGACACGTCACGCCGGATGACCACGAGGCCCTCGGTCGAGCCGTAGCTGTCGCGCACCACGCAGTCGAAGCGCCGCGAGAACTCGCGGATGTCTTCCTCCGACGCCTCGTTGCCGAACGCGAACGTCACCGGCGACGACGCGTCATCGGGCGCCCGGGGCACCGCCAGGATGTAGTTGAGGACCTTGCCGGTGTAGGCGAGCATGGTGGTTCCGGTCCGCCGGATGTCGGGCATCGTGTTCGACGCCGAGAACCGCGCCCGGGTCCCGAACGGCACCTCGGCCTGCAGGGCACTCGCCAATCCGGTGAAGAGCGAGCTCGAGTGGAAGAACGGCAGCGGCGCGTACACCGCCTTGCCCGGCCCGAGCTCGGCGACCGTCTTCACGTGCACTCCCGTGCGGGCGAAGCGACCCTGCGTGCAACACACGGCCTTCGGGAACCCGGTCGACCCGGACGTGAAGATGAGGAGGTAGAGATCGTCAGGCTGCGCGGCCGGGTGCGGCTCCGTCGGGTCGACGGCCGCCAGTTGCTGCGTGTAGTCGGCGGTGCCGGTGTGCAGGATCCGATCGGCGTCGACGCGGCTCGGCGCATCCGCGAGCAGAGCTGCGTAGGTATCGGAGGTGACGAGCGCCTGGCAGTCGGTGTAGTCGACGAGCTGCGCGAGCTCCGCGCCGCGGTACGTGGCGTTGATGCCGACGATCACCGAGCGCGTGAGCGCAGCAGCGCCGAGCCAGAACAGGTACTCGGCGGTGTTGTCGAGCAGCACGCCGATGTGCGGGGGCGCATCGGGGTCGCGCACGTCGGCCCAGAGCGCGGCCCGACGCCGAGACTCGAGCGCGAGCTCGCGCCACGAGTACGACCGGTCCTCGAAGTGCGCAGCGACGTCGTCGCGCTCGGCGTTGCGGACGAAGAGGTGCGAGGCGGTCTCGGCGGAGGGGACGGTCTCGGCGGACATGACGGTCTCGGCGGACATGACGGTCTCGGCGGACATGGCGGACACGGCGGACATGGAGGCTTCCGGTGGCACCGCCGCATTCTGTGGGACCGGCGCGCCTCCCGTCAACACAGGTGTGGAATGGGATTAGGCGGGCCGAACTCAGATCGGGGTGTCGCCGGCGAGCGTGATCCGGTGCATGCGCCGGGTGAAGCCGTGGTAGTCGTTGATGGGATTGTGCATCGCGCAGCGGTTGTCCCACAAGGCGAGCGATCCGGGCTCCCACTGGAAGCGGCACGTGAACTCGGCCCTGGTGGAGTGGCCGAACAGGTACTGGAGGAGCGGGCGACTCTCCTCCTCGGTCATGCCGACGAACGACGCGGTGTGCGCGGGGTTCACGTACAACGCCTTGCTGCCGGTCTCCGGGTGCGTGCGCACGACCGGGTGGGTCGAGAGGAAGTGCTGCTCGTCCTCGTTCGACCCCTGGTCGCGAATGCGGTCTTCACGCGTCTTGGAGACGTCGGCCAACGCGGAGCTGTTCACCGCCTCGAGGCCGTCGAGCACCTCGCGCAGCGCGGGCGAGAGCGCGTCGTAGGCCGCGTACATGCTGGCGAACATCGTGTCGCCCCCGTAGGGAGGCAACTCGCGCGCCAGGAGCATCGTCGCCATCGGCGGCTGCTCGAGGTACACGGTGTCGCTGTGCCAGATCCCACCGAAGTTCACCGTCTCGTGCGGGAGCTTGGCGACCTCGATGATCTCGGGATGGGTGTCGAATCCCTTCACGAACGGGTACCGCACCGGTTCGCCGATCCGGTGCGCGAACGCGAGGAATGCGTCGTCGTCGAGCTCCTGGTCGCGGAAGAACACCACGAGGTGCTCGAGCCAGATCGCGCGCACCGCATCGACGGTGGCATCGTCGAGACGGGCGAGGTCGATCCCGGTGACCACGGCGCCGATGGCGCCCGCGAGCGGCTCGACCTGGAGCTGCGTCGAGGCGGAGGTGGACGTGGACCTGGACGTGGAGGTGGCTGCGCTCACCGCACCCTCATCGGCACCGTCCTGTAGCCGCGGACGGTTGCGGTGTGCACGAACTCGAGGCGAGACTCGTCGACTTCGTAGTTGGGGAAGCGCTTGAGCGTCTCGGCCAACGCGATGCGCGTCTCCATCCGCGCCAACGCGGCACCGATGCAGAAGTGGGCGCCGTAGCCGAACGCGAGCTGGCGGTCGATGTCACGCCGCACGTCGTACGCATCAGGGTTCGGGAAGTGCCGCTCGTCGCGGTCGGCCGCGCCGTTCAGCAGCGAGATCTTCGCGCCGGCCGGGATCGTGATCCCGTGGTACTCGGTGTCTCGCGCGACCCACCGCGACTGCGTGGGCGACGGCGCCTCGAAGCGCATGAGCTCTTCGACCGCGTTGCCCATCAGCGACGGATCGTCGAGGAGCAGCTGGCGCTGGTCGGGGAAGCGCTGGAGCGTGACCACGCCGAAGCCGAGGAGGCGCGCGACGGTCTCGGTGCCGGCTGACGAGATCAGCTGCATGAACGCGAGGATCTCCTCCAGCGTGAGCGTGCGCGTCGTGCCGTCGTCTTCCTCGATCTCCGCGTGGACGAGACCGGTGAGGAGGTCGTCCTTCGGGTCCGTGCGCCGCATCTCCATGAGCTCCGGGATCATGGCGAAGGCCTCGTTGTTGATCTCACCGCTCTCGTTCACGATCTGGCGGTTCCCCTGACCGTGGGTCGCGGTCGAACCCTCGTCGACGTGCAGGCTCTGGTCGGTGAGCTCCTTGAATTCCTTGGCGTGGCCGTCGGGGTAGCCGACCAGCGAGAGGATCACCGTCGGTGGCAGGAGCCCGGCGAAGTGCTCGACGTAGTCGAACTCGTCCTCGCCGTCGACCTGATCGAAGAAGTCGTTCGCCAGCGCCGCGATCTTCACCTCGAGGTCGGCGATGCGCCGCGGGGTGAAGGCGCGCGCCACGAGCTTGCGCAGCTTCGTGTGCTCCGGCGGGTCCATCATGATCATCATGGGGATGCCGTAGGGCTCGTCCGTGATGATCTCGAGCATGATCCCGTGGCTCGACACGAACGACTCGTGGTCGAGCAGCCCGCGGAGCACGTCGTCGTACCGGCTCAGGGTCCAGAAGTCGAGCTTCTCGTTGTAATAGACCGGCGCTTCGTCGCGCAGGCGCTTCCAGACCGGGTACGGATCGGCGTCGATCTCGTAGTCGTAGGGGTCGTAGTAGACGTCGGTGACAGTCATGCGAGCTGTGCTCCTCGGCGTTGGAATATATTGTATCTCGGGCGTTCGACGGGAGCCGCCTCAGACCGGCGGCACACCATGGATCCTGTCGCTGAACGACCGGTCCTTGCCACCCGCCAGGGCAAGGCGCGCGACCAGGTCGGCGCGGAGGTCCTCGGGCTCGACGATCGCGTCGATCACCAACTCCGACGCCAGCCGGAGCAGATCGACGTCGGCCGCGAACTCGGCGCGACGCTCGGCGACGAACGCGTCGCGCTCCTCGGCGTCGTCGATGGCAGCGATCTTGTTCGCGTACACCGCGTTGATGGCGGCTTCGGGACCCATCACCGCGATGCGCGCGGTCGGGAGTGCGATGCACGCGTCCGGCGCGAACGCGGGACCGGCGAACGCATAGAGCCCTGCGCCATACGCCTTGCGCACGATCACCGAGAGCTTCGGGACCGTGGCCTCCGACACCGCCGTGATCATCTTGGCGCCGTGGCGGATGATGCCCTGGCGCTCGACCTCGGTGCCCACCATGAACCCGGGCACATCCGCGAGGAACACGAGCGGGATCCCGTACGCGTCGCAACACCAGATGAAGCGCGCCGCCTTGTCGGCCGAGTCGACGAACAGCGCACCGCCCTTGTGCACCGGGTTGCTCGCCACGATCCCGACCGAGCGTCCCTCGAGCAGGCCGAACCCCACGATCACCTCTGGCGCGAACAGGGGCTTCACCTCGAAGAAGCTGTCGGCGTCGAGCAGCCCCGCGAGCAGGTCGTGCATGTCGAACGCCACGTGTTCGTCGGGAGGCACGACATCCGCGGTGAGCGGCACTGCTGGTGCCTCGGTTGCGTACGTCGGCGGCTCGTTGCGCCAGCTGCTCGGCATGTAGCCGAAGTAGGCCTTCGCCTGCTCGATGGCGTCGGCGTCGTCGACCGCGAGGTTGTCGCCGCTGCCCGACACCGTCGCGTGCATGCGCGCGCCGCCCATCTCCTCGAGCGTGGTGCGCTCCCCCACCACCATCTCCACCATGCGCGGCGAGCCGAGGTACATCGACGCGTTGCCCTCGACCATGATCACGACGTCGCAGAACGCGGGGATGTACGCACCCCCGGCGGCCGACGGTCCGAACAGGCAGCAGATCTGCGGGACGCGTCCCGAGAGGCGGTTCTGGTTGTAGAAGATGCGACCTGCGCCCCGACGACCAGGGAACAGGTCGACCTGGTCGGTGAGGCGCGCGCCGGCCGAGTCGACCAGCCAGAACACCGGCACCTCGTGCTCGAGCGCGTACTCGGTGAGCCGCACGATCTTCTCGACCGTGCGCGCGCCCCAGGACCCGGCCTTCACCGTCGAGTCGTTGGCCATCACCGCCACCGTGCGCCCGTGAATCTTGCCGAGCCCGGTCACCACGCCGTCGGCCGGCAGGTCCGCGGCCTGATTGTTGGCGAGGAGCCCGTCCTCGGAA
>DASXXX010000453.1:0-13830 GCA_036502765.1 Acidimicrobiia bacterium
GCGGTGGCCGACGCGGTGCTCGCGAACGGGTTCACCGCCAGCACCTCGGCGCCGAGCTTGGTGAGCAGGCTCGGCATCACGATCGACGCGGCACCGAAGGAGTAGTCGAGCACGATCTTGAACGCCTGGCGTCGCACCTGCTCGATGTCGACGATGCGTTCGAGCGCGGCGGTGTAGAACTCGAGCGAACGGGGCGGGAACACGATGTCGCCCACTTCGCCGCCGAACGCGCGGCGGTAGTCCTCGCGGTAGAGCAACCGCTCGATCTTGCGCTGCGCGCCGGGATCGATGTCGCGGCCGTCGGCGTCGAAGAAGCGGATCTCGACGGTGTCGGGATCGCCGGGCGCGAGCCGCACGGTGATGCCGCCCTGCGAGCGACTGTTGCGCACCTGGAAGCGCGTGAGCGGCACGGTGGCGAGCTCGATGTCCTCGACGTTGACGCCCGACAGGTTGATGCCGGCGATGAGCGCGCGCTTGAGCGCGCGTGCGATGCGGCTGGTGTCGCGACTCGCGGTGATCGTCGCGCCCTTCGGGATCGACGTGCTGTACGCCATGGCCAGGCGCACGACCACCTCGGGGTTGACGTCGACGTTGGCGAGGCCGCGCACGCCGCGCCGCCCGAAGAGCGTGCGGGCACCGCGGCTCTCCCACACGATCGACGACGTGACCACCGCGCCCGACTCGACCGTCTTGAACGGATACACCTTGACGTTGGGGTTGATCACCGCGTCCTGGCCGACGAAGCACTCGTCGCCGACGACGGTGCCCTCGTCGACGCGCACGTGCGACCGCAGGTCGGTGTTGCGCCCGATCACGCAGCCGCGCAGGTTCGCGCCCTGGCCGACGTACACGTGGTCGTGCAGCACCGACCGCTCGATGAACGCGTCGGCCTTCACGATCACGTCGGTGCCGAGCACGGTGTACGGGCGCAGGTGCACGCCGGGCTCGATGCGACAGCTGTCGCCGATCACGACCGGGTCGTCGATGCGGGCCTCGGGGCTGATCTCGACGTCGGTGCCGATCCAGCGGCCCTCGCCGAGTTGGAAGCCGTCGATCTCGACGCTGACGCGCCCGTCGAGCACGTCCTTGTGGGCGCGGCTGTAGGCCTCGAGGGTGCCGACATCCTCCCAGTAGCCCTCGGAGACATGGCCGTGCAGCGTGTGGCCGTCCTCGAGCAGGGCCGGGAACACGTCGCCGGAGAAGTCGACCACCTCACCATCGGCGATGTGGTCGAACACCACCGGTTCGAGCACGTAGATCCCGGTGTTGATGGTGTCGGAGAACACCTCACCCCAGGTGGGCTTCTCGAGGAAGCGCTCGATGGTGCCGTCGGGCTGCGTGATGACGATGCCGAACTCGAGCGGGTTCTCGACGTGCTTGAGCGCGATCGACGCCGTCGCGCCGGCGTCGCGGTGCGCCTTCACGAACGCGGTGAGGTCGATGTCGGTGAGCACGTCACCGGAGATGACGAGGAAGGTGTCGTCGAGCTCGTCGGCTGCGTTGCGCACCGACCCCGCGGTACCGAGCGGCGAGTCCTCGGTGGCGTATCGCATGGTGACGCCGAAGTCGGAGCCGTCGCCGAAGTAGTCGCGGATCTGGTTGGCGAGGAACGCGACCGTCACCACGATCTCGTCGAAGCCGTGCAGCGCGAGCAAGTTGACGATGTGCTCCATCATCGGCTTGTTGGCCAGGGGCATCATCGGCTTGGGCGTGTTGCTGGTGAGCGGGCGCAGGCGTGTGCCCTCACCACCGGCGAGGATGACGGCCTTCACGAGACACTCCCTGCGGTCTGGGTGGATCGACCTTCACGCAACGCGGCGCGGGCGAGGGGCACGTAGGTGAACGCGGCGTAGTAGCTGAACCCGAGGCCGCACACGCTCATGAACCACGCGGCGACGAGCACCACATCACTGGCCGTGCCGTGGATGGCGTCGGACCACAGGAACAGCGGGAACGCGACCATCAGGGCGAGGGTGCCCGCTTTGCCCACCCACTGCACCTCGATGCGGCGCGCCCCGGCGGCCGCCAGGGCGAGGACCGCGATGCTGACGATCGCTTCGCGCGCCAGCACGAGGATGCCCACGATCAACGGCACGCTCCCCTGCACGATCAGCGCGACGCCCGCGACCAGGAGGAGGATGCGGTCGGCGACCGGGTCGAACACCTTGCCGAGGTCGCTGCCCTGGTCGAAGCGACGGGCGACCCAGCCGTCGACCCAGTCGGTGGTACCGAGCACTGCGAGGAGCGCGGCGGCGGCGAGGAGCTCGTCGTCGGCCAGCAACCACACGAACACGGGGACGCAGGCCAGACGGACCAGGGTGATGACGTTCGGGACGGTGACGATCCGCGCGTCCTTGGCCGACTGCTCCTTGGCCGACTGCTCCTTGGCCGGTTGGTCGTTCACCGGCTGCGCCATGGAGGGTGGGCCGGCGGCGGAGACCATCGGGGAATTCTACGCCGTGGTCGTCACCGCATCGTCGTGATCGCTCACAGCATCCCCGTGTACGCCCCACCGTCAACCGGGATGGCCGCGCCGGTGAGGAACGAGGCGGTGTCGGAACACAGGAACGCCGCGATCCGCCCGAAGTCCTCCGGTCGCCCGAGCACGCCGGCCGGGATGCCCGCGTCGCGGGGGTCGAGCTCGCCGCCGTAGAGCTGGCGGATGCGATCGGTGTCGTGGAGGCCCGGTTGCAACGAGTTGACGGTGACACCGTCGCCCGCGACCTCGCGGGCCAACGTCTTGAGGAACGCGGTGAGGCCCGACCGGGCGACGTTGGACAGGATGAGCCCGGCGATCGGTTGCCGCACCCCCACCGACGTGATCGCGATGACCCTCCCCCACTGCTGCTCGCGCATCGCGGGCACAGCGACGGTGCACATCGCGATGTGCGCGAGGCAGGTGAGCTCGATCGCGGAGCGGTACGCCTCGAGCGGCGTACTCGCGAAGTTGCCGGGATCGGGCCCACCGCCGTTGCACACGAGGATGTCGACGCCACCGAGCGCGTCGTGCGCGGCGCGCACGAACCCGGCGGCGCCCGCTTCGGTCGCGACGTCGGCGACCATCGGCACTGCCAACGGTCCGATCTCCGCCGCGGCGGCGTCGATGTGCTCCTGGTACCGGCTGCAGATGGCGACGGTGACGCCCTCGTCGGCGAGGGCCTTGGCGGTGGCGAGGCCGAGCCCGCTGGAGGCTGCGGCCACCGCGGCTCGGCGTCCTTCGATCCCGTAGTTCATGGGTGCCACCTCATTGATGAATGGGGCCGTCGCCGTCGCGCAGGGCGGTGCCGACGCGCCCGGTGCGGGCTCCGATGATCTCGGCGCAGATCGACACCGCGGTCTCTTCCGGGGTGCGGGCACCGATGTCGAGGCCGATCGGCGCGTGGATGCGGGTGAGCTCGTCGTCGGTGACACCAGCCTCGTGGAGGCGCTGGGTGCGGCGACCGTGGGTCTTGCGCGATCCCATCGCACCGAGGTAGCCGACGCGTGTGGCCAGCGAACCCACGATCGCGGGGACGTCGAACTTGCTGTCGTGGGTGAGCACGCAGACCGCGTCGCGCGGTCCGAGCTCGTCGCCGATCTTCTCGAGGTAGCGGTTGGGCCATTCGTTCACGACCTCGTCGGCCATGGGGAAGCGCTGGCGAGTGGCGAACACCGCGCGCGCGTCGCACACCACCACCCGGTACCCCAGGACCTTGGCGACGCTCGCCAACGCGCGGGTGAAGTCGACGGCGCCGAAGATGATCATGCGCGGCGGTGGCGCGAACGACTCGATGAACACCGACACGGCGTCTTCGCGCGCTTCACCGTGCGCGCCGTAGTGACGCGTGGACGTGAGTCCCGACTCGAGCTCACCGAGCGCATCACGCGCCGCGACCCGATCGAGATCGGGATCGCCGAGCGTGCCGAGCGGTTCGCCGCCCGGTCGCACCAGGAGCTTCGCCCCGATGCCCGGACCGGCGGTGACCGTCGCCAGCGCGACCGGCTCCTCCGCGCGCAGCGCGTCGCGCAGCGCCTCGTAGACGCTCTCCTCGGGTTTCGGCGTCACTGAACCCCCATATATGAGGATCGAGTGGCGCCAAAACGAAGGGCGGGGTGAGCGGTCACCAGTCGAGGGGTTCCACGAAGAGGTGGATGGTGCCGCCGCAGGTGAGGCCGACGGCGAAGGCCTCGTCGTCGGAGTAGCCGAACGTGATCACACCCCGGTCGCGCTCGCCCGCGAGCACCTCGAGCGCGGCGGTGACGACCGCGCCCTCGACGCACCCACCGGAGACCGAACCCGCGACTTCGCCGTCCTCGCTGACCGCCATGGTGGCTCCAGGGTCGCGCGGCGCCGATCCTTCGAGCGCCACCACCCGAGCGACCGCGACCCGGTGGCCGCCGGCTCGCCAACGCTCGATGTCGTCGAGCACCTCTTTCATCGCTTCCCACTCATTTCTGGTGCTCCAACTTCTCTCCGGACACGATGCGGGCCAACTGCTCCAGCGACGCCAGGTTGTGGCCCTCGACGAACTCGTCAACGTGCGGCAGGGCGGCCGCCATTCCGCGCGCCAGCGGCGCGAAGTTGGGCGACGACTTCAACGGGTTGACCCACACCACCTGGTGCGCCACCCGGTGCAGCCGCGCCATCTGCTCCCCCAGCACCTCGGGATCGCCGCGATCCCAGCCGTCGGAGAGGATCACGACCACCGCGCCGCGGGCCATCCCGCGCACGCCCCACTCGTCGTTGAACTGGCGCAGGCCCTCACCCAGGCGCGTGCCACCCGACCAGTCGGTGACCCGCTTGGCCGCGGCGGTGATGGCGGCGTCGGGATCGTGGCTCGAGAGCTCGCGCGTGATCCGCGTGAGTCGGGTGCCGATGGCGAACGCCTCCACCCGCCCCCGCCCGACGACCGCGGCGTGGAGGAACCGCACGAGGCCACGCGCGTACGCCTCCATCGAGCCGCTCACGTCGCACAGCAGCACGAGGCGCCGAGGCCGTTCGGCCGGTGCGACGAACGCGCGCGAGATGGGTTCGCCCCCGGCCCGGAGCGCACGCCGGACGGTGCGGCGCAGGTCGGGACGCCCCCGATCTCGTCGGCTGGCGCGCATCCGACGCGAGCGGCGCATCGACCCCGCCAGGCGCAGGTCGTTCATCAGTCGGCGCGACTCGGCGAACTCGTCGGGGCTGTAGTGCGCGAAGTCGCGTTGACGCAACACCTCGGCGCGGCTGTAGCGCACCGCGAGCGTGGGCGCGTCGCGCGGCTGGTCGTCGTCGTCGTCGTCCGGGACGTCGTCGTCGCGGTCGGTGTCGAAGGCGAGGATGATCTCGCGTTCCTCCACCGTCGTGGTGCTCAACTGGAACACGCGGTCCCACCACGCGGCGAAGCTGCGGTCGTAGAGCTCGATGTCCTCCGGCCGGCTGACCAGCGTGGCGCGGCCGGCCCAGTACACCGACTCGCGCGTCGACACCCCGACCGCGCCGAGCGCCTCGGTGAAGAGGATGGTGGTGCCCACCGGGACGTCGAGTCCGGCGCCGCGCAGGACGCGGGCGAAGCCGACCGCCAAGCGGTCGCCATCGAAGGAGTTGGTCATGTCAGGCACTGCGCTCCGCAGCCCCATCCGAGGACCGTGCTGCGGCCCGCTCCGACGACGTGCGCACGAGCTGCTCGATCCCCGCGGCCCGGGTGCGCTCCTGGTCCTCGCGGTACTTGAGGATGGTGCCGAGCGTGACCTCGACCGCGCGCTCGTCGATGGTGGTGCGGCCGAGCGCAGCCAGCGCGTTGGCCCAATCGATGGTCTCCGACACACCCGGCGGCTTGTAGAGCTCGAGGTCGCGCATCGCCTCCACCGCGGCCGCGACCTCGCGCGCCAGCTGGTCGGGCACCTCGGGCGCGCGCACGCGCAGGATGGCCAGCTCCCGTTCGAAGTCGGGATGCGCGATCCAGTGGTAGAGGCACCGACGCTTCAGCGCGTCGTGCACGTCGCGGGTGCGGTTGGACGTGACCACCACGATCGGTGGCGTCTCCGCGTGGAAGGTGCCGAGCTCGGGCACCGTGACCGTGTAGTCGGAGAGGATCTCGAGCAGGAATGCCTCGAACTCGTCGTCGGCGCGGTCGACCTCGTCGACGAGCAGCACCGGCGGCGCCACTGCGCCGAGGGCGCCGGCCTCGTAGGCGATGGCCCGCATCAGCGGACGCTTGACCAGGAAGCGTTCGGAGTAGAGCTCGTCCTCCACCACCTCACCGCCGCCGGCCTCGACAGCACGGAGGTGCAGCAGCTGGCGGGAGTAGTCCCACTCGTAGACGGCCTGCGAGGCGTCGATGCCCTCGTAGCACTGGAGGCGCACCAGCTCGCCCCCGGTCCAGCGGGCCAGCACCTTGGCCACCTCGGTCTTGCCGACCCCGGCCTCGCCCTCGAGCAGCAAGGGGCGCTGCAGCCGGATGGCGAGGAAGATCGCGGTGGCGAGTCCTTCGTCGGCGAGGTAGTCGTGCTCGGCGAGCGCGGCGCGGACGTCGTCGACGATCTCCATCAGGTCGGGTCGATTCCGCTCCGCTGCATCTCCATCGTCACCGATCGTACCGGCCGTTTGTGCAGGTCAGAGCGAGAAGGAGTAGCCGCCGTTGACCGGGTAGGTCTGCCCGGTGATCCACTCGGCCTGCGGGCTGGCGAGGAACGTGCACATGGCCGCGATGTCGCTCGGGAGTCCTCGGCGCTTGATCACGTAGTTCTTCATCAGCCGCTCGGCGTGCGGGTCGTTCGCGGGGTCGATCCCCTGCGTGTTCATGGTGCCGAGTGCCACGCAGTTGACGGTGATGTTGTTCCGCCCGACCTCGCGCGCGACCGAACGGCAGAAGCCGGCCGCGCCCGCCTTGGCCGCTGAGTACGCCGGCATGTGGGTCTCGCCGACGCGTGCGGTGTCGGAGATGACGGTGACGATCCGTCCCCAGCCGGCCTCGATCATCCCCGGCAGCGCGGCGCGCACCGCGTACATCACGCCGTAGAGGTTCACCTTGATGAACCCCTCCCAGTCGGCGGGATCGGTGTCGACGAGCCGGGCGAGGTCTTCCATGCCCATCGTGGTCGCGCGCCCGGCGTTTCCGGCGTTGTTCACGAGGATGTCGACGGGGCCGCCCTCGTCGATCGCGGCGACCACCGCTGCATAGTCGGTGACGTCGAAGGGCGCGGGCTGAGCCTGGCCGCCGTCGGCGACGATGGCGTCGACGACGCGCTGCGCCCGCTCGAGCACGAGGTCGTTCACCAGCACCTCCGCGCCTGCCTGCGCGAGGGTGCGGGCGATCTCCTCCCCCACTCCCTGCCCGGCACCGGTGACCAGCGCGCGGTGGCCGGCGAGGTCGATCTCGTACGTCATGGGTGCTCCCCCCGAATCAGGCTGGTCAGACCGCGCCGCGGTCGTGGAAGCCGGCGATCTCGTCGGCGGTGAAGCCGGCGTCGGCCAGCGCGGTGTCGGTGTGCTCGCTCAGCGCGGGCGGCGGACCGAGATGCACCGGGCGTTCCGCGCCCTGCGCGTCGCGCAGCCGCACCGGGGTGCGGAGCACGCGCGTGTGCGCATCGTCGTCGAGCTCGACCAGCGAGTCGCGCGCGGCGAGGTGCGGATCGACGAGCAGCTCCTCGATGCTGCGCACCGGTCCGACGGCCGCGCCGGCGTCGGCGAGCTGTGCTTCCCACTCGGCGGCGGGTCTGGTCGCGAAGACCGCGGCCAGCTCCTCGGCCAGGGCCGCCTGGCCACCGGGTGGGTGCATCAGCACCTCGGCGAGATCGGGACGTTCGATGGCGGCGCAGAACGCGGCCCAGGTGCGCGGCTCGGCGGCGGCCAGCGTGACGAGCTTCCCGTCGGCGGCGCGGTAGGCGCGGCGCGAGGCCGCTTCGCCCCAGCCCGCGGGTTGACCGGCGGCGACGCGCGCGACCGCCTCGCCCAGCACCCAGGTGGCGCTGTCGACGATCGAGGTGTCGACGAACGCGCCCTTCCCCGTGCGGTCGCGTTCACTGAGCGCGGCGAGGATGCCGACCACCGCGATCAACGAACCGAACGGCACCGCGAGCACGAAGTCGGGCGTGGGCGGCACGGTGGCGCCCGCCATCAGCGCCATGAGGCCCGAGTAACCGAGGAAGGTGATGTCGTGCGCGGGCCGCTTGGCGTAGGGACTGCCTTCGCCGAAGCCGGAGATCGTGCACCACACGAGGCCGGGCCGGTCGGCGGCGAGCGTCGCGAAGTCGAGACCCTGCGCGGAGAGCCCGGCCGGGAGGCCCGACTCCACGACCACGTCGACCTGCGCGATCAGCCGGCGCAACAGGTCGGGTGCGTCGTCGTGCTTGAGGTCGAGGGTCATCGCGCGCTTGCCGCGGTGGTACGCCTCCATGGCCCCGGGGATCATGCGCGTCGTGTCGCCGGTGCCACGCGGCTCGACGCGCAGCACGTCGGCGCCGAGGTCGGCCAGGACGCCGGTGCAGTACGCCCCGGGTTGCGCGCGCGAGAGATCGAGCACGCGCAGGTGTGCCAGAGGTCCGGTGCGCGGGGCGTCGGTCATGCCGGTCGTCCTGGTGGGGTCAACCGACCCGCACCTCGACGTCGCCGCCGACCGCGGCCGGATAGGCGTGCCAGCGATCCGCGTTGTCCTCGATCATGCACACCATCTCGTCGCGGCCGAGGAACGGCGCGTCGACGCGCGCGACTGTGAACTCCTGGCCCGCGTAGCGCACCACGTCACCCGCCTGCACGTCGTCGACCTTCTTCGTCTGCCATTCGTCGGCCATTCGGGTTCCTCTCGGGTCAGTCGGCCGGAGCAGTGAGCTCGACCGAAGGGAAGGGCTTGTCGCGTCCCGGCGAACCCGGCGCGGCGAGCCCGAGATCCTCGTAGAGCGCGGTGGTGACCGCGTCGAGACGCAGGTAGTGGTCGTCGTTGCCGCACATCCCGTTGGTCTGCACGACCGCGACCAGACCGTGCTCGGGGTCGGCGAACGAGATCGCCGAGAGCGCGCCGCCGTGTCCGAACGCGCGCGGCGACGCGTGCCGGCCCATCGCGTAGGCGTCGACCGCGAAGCCGAGCCCCCAGTCACACCGTGCGTGGAACGTCTCGTCGTACAGACCGACGCGGTGGTGCGCGGTGATGGCCTCGACCGTTTGCGGCAGCAGCACCCGTCGCCCGTCGAGCTCGCCGCGCGCCAGCAGTGCCTCGTACAACCGTCCGAGCTGCCGCAACGGACCGCGACCGCCCCCGCCGGGCACGCAGCGTGCGAGCACGTCTGGCGCGTCGAACATGTCGAGGGGAATGACCTTGCCGGCGGCGGTGCTGTGCATCGTGCCGATGCGCACGCCGTATCCGTCGACCACGTCGGCGGGCATGCCCACCCAGCAGTCGGCCATCCCGAGCGGCGCGAACACCTCCTCGCGCACGTAGGTCTCGAAGCGACGACCGTCGAGCCGGTGGACGATCTCGGCCAGGATGGTCATGCCGCAGCTGAGGTGGTAGCCCGCCCGCTGCCCGGGGATCCAGTCGGTCTCGGGCTCGATCGCGCAGATGCCGGCGACGATCTCGTCCCAGTACTCCGTGCCGGGCGCGGTGCTCGCCACCGCGTCGCCACCGCGGATGCCGGCGGTGTGGGTGAGGAGGTGCCGCAGCGTGATGCGGTCCTTCCCGTGCGCACCGAACTCGGGGAGGAAGCGCACCACCGGGTCGTCGAGCTCGAGCGCGCCGCGCTCCCACTGCTGCGCGATCGACACCGCCACACTGGGCTTGGTCATCGAGAACCAGATGACCAGGGAGTCGGGCGTCATCGGCGTTCCGGCCCGCGCCTCGCCGACCGCGACGTCGGCGACCGGCTTCCCGTCGATCGACGCGTAGAGCATGGCGCCCGGATGCAGGCCGCGCTCGATGCCGTCGACGAGGGTCGCGAGCGCGCCCGGCACCGCCGCCGCACCGCTCCCCTCGATGGTCAATTCCGTCATGGCCGTGACGCTAACCCTCACCATCGAGGGCGGGCGAGCCATGATGGGCGGCGATGGACGGTCCCCTGGACGACGGAGTCACGCCCCAACCCGACGTGCAGCTCTCGTTCGCCAACGAGCGCACCTTCCTCGCCTGGGAGCGCACCGCGCTCGGCCTCATCACGGCCGGGCTCGCGATCACGCAGCTGCTCCCGTCGTTCGACTTCCCCGGTGGTCGCCGCATCATCGGGTTGCCGCTGATCGCGCTCGGGATCGTGATCGCGTCGATGAGCTACTGGGAGTGGCACCGCAACCAACACGCCATCCGCGACGACCGTCCCCTGCCGACCTCGAAGCTGCCGCTGGTCGTGGCCATCGTGGTGACGGTGGTCGCGGTCTTCGGACTGGTGCTCGTGATCGTCGAGGGATCAGGCCCGTGAGCTCTCCCCGTCCGTCCCGGACCCACTCGGCCGACGAACGCACCGACCTGGCGTGGAACCGCAGCGGTCTCGCCATCTTCGGCTGCGGGCTCATCGTCATGCGCGGCCTGACCCTGAACGGCTTCGAACGTTCCGACGTCGCGGTGGGCGTCACGATCCTCGGGCTGGGGATGCTCAGCTACGTCCTGGCGGGGTGGCACGCCCGCCGGCGCCTCGCGCCCGGGCGCGCCGACCATCCGGCCCGCCCCGCCGACCTGCTCCCGCTCGCGATCGGCGTGTCGGTCATCGGTGTCGCGGCGTTCGTCCTGGGCCTGCTGTTCCCCGCATGAGAGCCGTCATCAGGAAGGGCAGACGATGACCGACGCGGTGCTCTACGAGCTCGACGGCCACGTGGCCACGATCACGTACAACCGTCCCGATGTGATGAACGCGGTCAACGGCGCGATGCGCCGCGGGCTCAACGACGCGTTCAGCCGCTTCCGCGACGACGAGGACGCGTGGGTTGCGATCGTCACCGGCGCCGGGCGCGCGTTCTGCGCCGGTGGTGACCTGCGCGACGGCGCCGGAACCATCGGCGAGTTCGCGGGCACGTTCTGGGAGAAGCCGACGGTCAACTCGTTCGAGAGCGGGTGGGAGATCTTCAAGCCGGTCATCGCGGCGGTGAACGGCTACTGCCTGGGCTACGGCCTCACGTTGGTGACTTGGTGCGATTTCGTGATCGCCAGCGACCGCGCCGAGTTCGGCTTCCCCGAGGCGTTGCTCGGCAGCCCGGCGATCGTCGGCGCCATCCGGCTGCCGCAGAAGATCAACTGGCAGTACGCGATGGAGCTGCTGATGACGGGCGATCGGATCGACGCCGCGCGCGCCAAGGAGATCGGCCTCGCCGGATGGGTCGTCCCGCACGACTCCCTCATGGACGAAGCCCGGGCGCTCGCGGCACGGCTGCTCAAGGGCGCGCCCATCGCCGCGCGCGCCATGAAGGAGGTGGCGATGCGCTCGCAGCACCTGTCGAGCGTGGAGGCGATCCGCTTCGGCGAGACCATGCGCCAGCTGGCCGTCCAGAAGCAACAGGAAGCGAACGCGGCGGGCACCGGCTCGGCCTGGCAGCCCCCCGGTCAGACCGACGGCGGGTAGAAGCGGTCGAGCAGCGAGCCGAAGCACGCGACCAGCGGTGCGGGGGGCTCGTCGGTGGGCGCGCACCACCAGAGCTTGAACATCTCCGCCGTCGCCTCGCGCATGTTGGTCGTCGCGTACAGCGACACCTCCTGCACGATGCGGGCGAGTGCGTGTTGCCATGCGGGCGGCGCTGTCGTCTCCCGACCGCGCAGCGCGTGCTCGAACGTGTCGACACCCAATTCGGCACCGAGCGCGCGGTTGATCTCGACGTAGGTCGCGGGCCTGGCAGCCACGGTGGTGTCGAGGTTGTGCCAGTACTCGTGCGCCACGACGCCGTCGATCGAGAACCAGGGTCGGCGCACCTGCGCCGAGATGCTGCGCCCGCCGGCCGCGCGTCGCCGCTGCGCGTCCATCGCCTCACCGCAGGCGAGGCTGGTGTCGAGGAAGAACGTGCCCGTGCCACTCGTGGCCGATCCCGCGGTGCGGTGATCGTCGAAGCCGCCGGCGCCGTCGTCGATCGAGATGGAGTGCACGCCCGACGCCATCCGTCCGAAGCGCCGTCGGATCGCCAGCGCGGTGTCGAGCGCGGCGGCGAGCATCTCGGGCATCAGGTCGGCCCGATCGGGCACCTTCACCTTCATGCGCAACCGGTCGGCGGTCGTCACCCGGATCGCGACCGTGCGCCGCGAGAGCCCCCGGCGCTCGACGGCGGCGCCGTCCAACAGGGTCCCGACGACAGCGACCGGGTCGAGACGCTCGCCCCTGCCCGCGGGCGCGACCAGGGGCGCGCGGAGCGCACCCGTCCAACCCGCGTCGCGTGCCGCGGCGCGCATCAGCGCGTCGCCCACGTCGAGGGCCGCGACCCGGGCCTGGGTCAGCGCGGCGACCACGCTCGTCGCGACGTCACGTCCGATGACGAGCGGCGCCACGAGTTGCAACGACACCGCGCCGTTCGCCGTCGGGACCAGCGTGGCGAACGGCGTGGCGCCGTCCCACACCGTGTCGTCGCGCACGTCCATCCCGGCAGTCAAGCATCCCGGCCGTCGAGCATCCCGGGAGTCGGAGACGATCTGCGTCAGGTGGCGGGGTCGGTGACGCGGACCCACAGCACGCTCGCGCGGGGCACGAGGGTGAGCGACGCGTCGTCGGCCTGGATCAACAGCGGGCTGCTGCCGGCCTCGAGCCAGTGGTTCATGGCCTGCTCGAGCTGATGCTGTCCGACGTCGCGCCGGTTGTCGATCAGCGTCGAACCGTCGATGAGGTGGAGCTCGGCCATCGCCATGTCGGCACGCTACCGCGCACCGGCATTTCTGCGAGTCGATCAGGCGGTGACGTCGACCGGCGTGCCGAGCGGGAGCTTGGTGGCGAGGTCGCTGATGGCCGCGTTGTCGATGCGGATGCACCCGTGCGAGACGCTCTGGCCCAGCGCCGACGCGTCGTCGTTGCCGTGGATGCCGATCTCGGCGTCACCCCCGGCGAACGATTCGAGCGCGTCGGAGTGGCTCGACAGCCCGTAGGCGAACGGACCGTACGGCCCACTCGGGTCAGGGGCCTGGAGCAGCACGTAGAGGTAGTAGGTGCCGGTCGGCGTCGGGGTGTCGGGCGCGCCCACCGCGACCGGTCCGGTGTAGAGCACCGCGTGCGCGTTGGTGACGGTGATGGTGTGGGCACCGAGCGACACCGCGATGCGGTACGGGTTCGGCGCCAGCGTCACCTCACTCGTGTGGACCCAGCCGGTGCTGCCGTTCGGTCGCACCGGGAGCAGCACCTCGACCCAGCCGTCGGGCCGCTGCGACTTCACCAGGAAGGTCTGCGGCACTCCGGTCGCGGGGTTGCCCGCGTCGTACAGCCACGGGTTGGCGAAGCTCTGGCTCGGTTGCGGATCGGCGGGTGACGTGAACACCCCGATGTTGGTCACCGCGGGCTTCACCGTGGCGCTGTACGAGAGGTAGTCGGGTACCACCGTCGTCGTGGTGGGCGGGACGGTCGTCGTGGTGGTGCGCGGCGCGGTGGTCGCCGGCCGTTTGACCTGCGCCCGCGGGCCGTCGTCGCCACCACCGCACGCGGCGAGCGCCAGCGCGAACACGAGAAGGCCGAGCAGTGCGGCACGGACACGGGTCAAGCTGTCGAGGGTACCGACCCGCGAGTGCACTGCACTCGCGGTCCGTCGATGAGGAGTTGCTGGTCGGGCTGCCGGGATTTGAACCCGGGACCTTCGGTCCCCCAGACCGACGCGCTAACCAAGCTGCGCCACAGCCCGTACACGGCCTGAGCCGCGGTCGGCAGTGTAGACGGACGCCTTCGCGCTCCCTCGGGCCGAAGCGCTGCAAAAGGTAGCGAGATGTTCCAGAT
>DASXXX010000454.1:0-4240 GCA_036502765.1 Acidimicrobiia bacterium
GATGGTCTCGCCGTAGACCCGCTTGGCCTCCTCGGCGAACCAGAGCAGGAAGTCGGCGGCGTAGCCCACCTCGTTGCGGGCCATGCGGATCGGCTTGCCCTGCTCCTCGGTCATGAGCTTGGCCAGCGCCTCGCGCCGCTCCAGCATGAGTTGGTACGCCTGGTACAGGTACTTCGAGCGGTCGTACGCGGTGCGCGTGGACCACTCGCCGAACGCCGCGTCGGCGGCCTCGATGGCGGCCTGCATGTCGGCGACCCCGCCGTCGGTGGCGCGACCGATCTCGTCACCCGTGGCCGGGTTCGTCGACGCGAACGTCGCCCCCGACGCCGCGTCCCGCCATTCCCCGTTGATGTAGAGCATGCCGCCGACGTTACCCGTCCGCCCCCAACCACCTTTTGGCGTGGTTCGCCCGCGACTCTCGCGGGGTAGCCACGCCGAAACGGTCAGGGGGTGTGCTTGAGGCCGACGCGGACGGCGTCGCGGCCGGGGACGCTGCGGGTGAGCAGGGCCATGGCGTCGTCGATGTGGTCGAGGTCGAACACCTCACCGGCGACGACGTCGGTGCGCACGGCACCCGACTCGATCAGCGCGACGGCCTTCGCCATCGACTCCGGGGTGAAGCCGGCGCCACCGAAGAGCTGCAGGCTCTTCAGCACGATGTGGTCGGTGACCAGTCCCGGTACCTCGGCGAAGTGCTTCAACCCCGCGAGCAGGATCCGTCCGCCGCTGCGGGCGAGGTCGACGGCCATCGGCACCGTCGCGGTCGCGGTGGCGACGTCGAACACCACGTCGGCCCCCATCCCGAGGGTGAGGTCGTAGACGAGCGTCTGCGCGTCCTCGATGTCGACCATCACCACGTTCGACGCGCCGATCTCCTTCGCCGCGTCGAGCCGCATCCGGTCGTCCGACGTCCCGGTGACGATCACCTGGCGCGGCTGCCTCGCCAGCACCGCCTCGAGCACCGCGAGTCCTTGGTGCCCTGGACCCTGCACGACGACGGTCTCCTTCTCGCGCACGCCGACGATGTCGACCCAGTGGACGGCGCTCGCCAGCGGCTCGAAGAGCGTGAGGTGCTCGGCCGGCGGCGTGCTCGACATCCGCAGCAGCTCGGTGCCGGGGAAGATCTCCATGTACTCGCCGTAGCCGCCCCAGAGGCCGACGTCGCCGTCGCCGCGCATGTCGGAGTAGCCGTAGAGCCGCAGCGGACCCGCTGCCATCAGGATCTCGTTCACCGCGACGCGGTCGCCCTCGTCGACCCCGAGTGCGGCGTCGGGCGCGAGCTTCACGACTCGCCCGACCGTCTCGTGTCCGGGCACCACCGGGAACACCGACGCGCCGGGCACGATCTCGATGCCCTCGTACTGCGCGACGTCGCTGCCGCAGAGGCCGACCGCTTCGACCTGCAGCACCGCGCCACCAGGCGGCGGGTCGGGCACCGGGAACTCGCGCACCTCGTAGTCGTGGTCGCCCAGGAACACCGCGGCGCGGCACGTCTCGGTCATGTCATCTCCCTCGACCAACGCGTCCTCATCCGACCACGCCGTCGGCGCGCAACCGAGCCAGCTCGTCGGCGTTGATCCCGATCTCGGCGAGCACGCGTTCGTTGTCGGCTCCCGCCTCGGGCGACGGTCCTCCGATCGATGCCGGTGTGCGTCCGAAGCGCACCGGTGGCGCCACCTGCACGTGCCCGTTGGCGTCGACGAAGCAGTCGCGCGCCGCGTTGTGCGGGTGCGCGGGTGCCTCGATCATGCTGAGGACCGGCGTGACGCACGCGTCGCGCGTTGCGAACACCTCCTCCCACTCGGCGCGCGTGCGCGCGCGGAACGCTTCCTCGAACACCGGCATCAGCGCCGGCCACTGGGCGCGATCGTGCTGCGTCTCCGCCAGTGCGGGATCGAAGCCGAGTCCGTCGAGCAGGGCGGCGTAGAACTTCGCCTCCACTGCGCCGACGGCGAGGTACTGGCCGTCGCTCGTCTCGTAGCACCGGTAGAAGGGGGCGAAGCCCTGCGGTTGGTTGGCACCGCGCGCGTCGACCCAGTGCCCCGCGTCGCGCATCGCGTAGAAGAGCGCCATCAGCGCGAGCGTGCCGTCGGACATCGCCGCCTCGACGACCTGTCCCTGGCCGCTCTGCTCGCGCTCGTGCAGCGCTGCCAGCACGCCCATCGCGAGCATCATCGCTCCACCGCCGAAGTCGCCGACGAGGTTGAGCGGCACCGGCGGCGGCGCATCGGGTGAACCCATCGCCTCGAGCGCGCCGGTGAGGCCGATGTAGTTGATGTCGTGGCCACCCTGGTCGGACAGCGGCCCGCCCTGGCCCCATCCGGTCATGCGGCCGTAGACGAGGCGCGGATTGCGGGTCAGGCACACGTCGGGTCCGACGCCGAGGCGTTCGGCGACGCCCGGGCGATATCCCTCCACCAGGATGTCGGCGCGCTCGACGAGTTGGAGCAGCAGCTCCTGGCCGCGCGGCTGGCGCAGGTCGATGGTCACCGACTCGTGGCCGCGGAAGATCCAGAGGTGCGAACCGATCGCCCCGTACGCCGGGCCGGCGGGGTCGACGCGCACGATGCGCGCCCCCATGTCGGCGAACAGCATGGCGAGCAACGGGAGCGGACCGATGCCCCCCAGCTCCACCACCGTGACGCCCGCCAGCGGTCCCGTACCCGTCGTCCCCAGTACCGCCGTCACGGGGCGAGCCTACGGCTCGTCGACGGGTGCGGGCTCGGGGTCAGCCCGGAGGCTCGAGGTGGAACGCGGTCTCCGCGTTCGTGCCGCGCTCACCGGCAGCCGTGACGGTGTAGACGCCGGTCGCGAGCTCGGCCGTGTACGTGGTGACGACCACGCCGTAGGCCGACGCCGCATGTGGTGAGCCGGTGTAGGTGCTGCCGTCGGGCAGCGTGATCACGAACGTCACGAGCTCCGACGGTTCCGCGCCCACGAGGGTGAGCTTGACCGCGGCACCGTCGACGCCGTCCGCCATCTTCGCCTCGATGCGCGTCGCCGACGGCGGGGGCATCGTCAACAGCTGGCCCTCGGTGAGGTCGTCGGGATGGTCGAGCCGGTTGGTGGCGACGACGGCACCCACCGACGTGTGGAATTGCTTCGCGATCTCGGTGAGCGTGTCGCCGCGTTGCACGACGTACGTGGCCGGCGGTGCGGCCGTGGTCGTCGTCGAGGTCGACGCCCTGCGACGCGGGATCGAGCCATGTCGTTCCGGATCGCCGAGCAGGGCGCGCAGTTCGTTCCACTCGTCGACGCCGCAGCCGTCGGTGCGGTCGATGGTCACCGAGACCCGCCGCCCGCCGATCGTGCCGCCGATGGTCGCTCGTTGTGGTCCGCCGTACGCCTCGGTGCAGATGCGGGGAGCGCGATGAGCGACCGCGATCGCAGCGACGGTGCCCTTGCGCGCCACTGCGCACGCCGGCTTCGCGGCATTCCTGAGGAACCCGGTGCCGCGCTCGTCGCCGGCGCAGTCGAGCGTGGCCGCCGTGGGCACGAGCACCGACGTCACCGAGCCGGTGGTGGCCTCGACGGCGAGACGCACCGTCGGGTCAGCAGCAGGGGCGGGCGCGGCAGCTCCGAGGATGACGAGGAGTGCACAGAGGAGCGCGACCAGTGGGCGCCACACAGGGCACGGTATCGCCATGGCGCGGCCGCGCGACCGCGGGCCTCGCGACGCTGCGGTGCAGCCACGCGGTCGACGGCGCCGGCCTACGGCTCGTCGGGGAGGTCGGGAGCCCAGGCGGAGCCGTTGATGTGGCTCCCGCCGTCGACGAACAGCGTGTTCCCCGTGAGGTAGCGACAGTCGTCGCCGGCGAGGAAGAGCGCGACCGGTGAGATGTCCTCGTAGGTGTCACCGATGCGACCCATCGGGTTGGCGGCGTCGGCCGACGCGACGAGTTCGGGGTGCTCGGCCATCACCTCGTTGAAGGTGAACGACTTCGCTGCCGGGCAGATCACGTTCAACACGATCCCCGTGCTCGCCCATTCGCGCGCCGCGGTGCGCGTCGCGGCCCGGAGCGCCTCCTTGGCGGTGTTGTACTCCAGCGTGCCCATGTGCGCGTTCACACCGTTGAGCGAGCAGATGTTGATGACGCGTCCGTACCCGTTGGCCTTCATCGTGGGGAACGCAGCCTGCATCGCCCACAGCGGACCGCGGAACCCGATGGCCAGTCCGTGGTCGATGAGCGCATCGGTCTTGAGCTCGGCCCGGCTGATCTTGCCGCCGCCCCACGCGTTG
>DASXXX010000455.1:0-6900 GCA_036502765.1 Acidimicrobiia bacterium
CGAACTGCACGCGCTCCTTGGCGTAGTCGAGCGAGTACTCGTAGGCCGCGCGCGCGATGCCGATGGCCATCGCGCCGACGAGCGGACGCGTCGCCTCGAACGTCTTCAGCGCGGCCTGACCGCGGCTGCTCGTGCCCTCACGGGCGCGCGCGAGACGTTCGTCGAGCTTCTCCTTGCCGCCGAGGAGGCACCCACCCGGGATGTGCACGTCGTCGAGGACCACCTCGGCGGTGTGGCTGGCGCGGATGCCGTGCTTCTTGAATTTCTGGCCCATGCTCAGCCCGGGCGTGCCCGGCGGCACGACGAAGCTGGCCTGACCGCGACCGCCGAGCTCGGGGTCGACCGACGCGACCACCACGTGCACGTCGGCGATGCCACCGTTGGTGATCCACGTCTTGGTACCGTTGAGCACCCACTCGTCCTTGGCGTCGTCGTAGACCGCGCGCGTGCGCAACGAGCTGACGTCGCTCCCTGCGTCGGGCTCGCTCACGCAGAACGCGCCGAGTTGGATCTTCTCGGGGGTGCCAAAGCACTGCGGCACCCACTCCCCGATCTGTTCGGGCGTGCCGTTGGCGATGATCCCGGACACCGCGAGCGTGCTGCCGAAGATCGCCAGCGTGATGCCGGCGTCGCCCCAGCACATCTCCTCCATCACGACCGGCCAGGTGAGACCGGTGGCGTCGCCGACCGCGTTGGCGCCGAACTCCATCGAGTACAGGCCGATCTTCGCGGCCTCCTCGATGATCGGCCAGGGCGTCTCCTCGCGCTCGTCCCACTCGTGGGCGGCGGGTCGGACGACGTCCTCCGCGAAGTCGTGGACCCACTTCTGGATCTGGAGTTGGTCCTCGTTGAGCTCGAGCGAGAAGTCGGCCACGGCAAGATCTCCTTCGAGGGCACAAGTTACTGGTGGGTAACTTAGCACCCCCGCACGCCCCCGTCTCCGAACGCGCCGGTGCCCGCCGGGGCGGGGGACCGGCGGGCACCGTTGCAAAGGATCGGGCGCCTGTTCAGGCGCCAGACGTCACGCGCTGGACGTCAAGCGGCCGCTTGCTGACCGAACTGGCGGTTCATCACCTTGTCGATCCGGGCGGGCAGCTTGCCCTTGACCGTGTCGGCGCGCTCCTGGGTGATGGTGCCGTCGGCCACCAGCTGGTCGAGCTTCGTGGTGGCGGCGGTGCTCAGCGCGTCGGCCAGGACCTGCGGGTCCTTGCCCAGCGAGGTCGCGTACTGGGTGAGGGTCTGGCCACCCTTCATCGCGTCCCGCAGCTCCTGGCGGCTGACGCCGAGGGTGTCCGTGGCCACCTTCACCGCGGCCCGGCGGACCTTGATCCGCAGGCCCGGGTGCTTGGCGGCCTGGGCCGAGGGATCGGTCGCGGCGCCCGAGCCGTCGGCCGCGACCGCGACACCGGCGGTGCCGACGGTCAGGGCGCCGGCGAGGGCGACACCGGCGACGAGCTTCTTGATCTTCGAGTCCATGGTTCCTGTCCTTCTCTGGGTGCGTGCGGTTCGGAGTGACCGAGTCGTGGGGTGCGGCTCGTGTCATTGATGAAACGCCGGCAACGTCAGGGATTCGTGAAGCGGACGGCAGGCGCCGGCCAAGGCAACGGGACCGCAACGGGACCAGGGCGCCCACCTGAGATCAGGAAGTAGCGTCCGCGTCGATGAGCGCAGACGCTTCCACCGAACGTTCCGTGTCCGTCGAGCTCGCCGGTCACGTCGCCACCGTCGAGATCCACCGACCGCCGCACAACTGGTTCGACATCGCGGTGATCACCGAGCTCGCCGACGGGATCCTCGGCCTCGACGACGAGCCTGCGTGCCGCGCGGTGGTGCTGTGCTCCGAGGGCAAGAACTTCTGCGCCGGCGCCGACCTCAAGGGCAGCGACCTCCTCGACGCCACCACCACCCTCTACGAACAGGCGGCGCGCCTCTTCTCCAACCGCAAGCCGATCGTCGCCGCGGTGCAGGGCGCCGCAGTCGGTGGTGGGCTCGGCCTGTCGCTCGCGGCCGACTTCCGCGTCGCGTCACCCGAGACCCGCTTCACGTGCAACTTCGCCAAGCTCGGGTTCCACCAGGGCTTCGGCATCTCGGCCACGCTGCCCGCGGTCGTCGGCCAGCAACACGCGCTCGAGCTCATGTACACCGCGGTCGACGTGCGCGGTGAGGAGGCGTTGCGCATCGGCCTCGCCGATCGGCTGGTGCCGGCCGACGAGCTGCGGGCTGCGGCGCACGCGTTCGCGACGGAGATCGCGGCGTCGGCACCGCTCGCACTGCTCTCGATCCGCGAGACCATGCGTGGCGGCCTCGCCGACCAGGTGCGCACCGCAACCGCGCGCGAGAACCAGGAACAGCAGCGCCTCCGCGAGACGGCCGACTTCCAGGAAGGCGTCGCGGCGACGGCCGAGCGCCGGCCGCCCAACTTCACAGGCCGGTAGCCGTGCCCGACGTACCCACCGGGATCGACCTCGAGTCGTTGTCGCGCTGGGCGGCGAGCGCGCTGCCCGCCCTGACACCGCCGTTCACTGCCGACGTGATCGTCGGCGGCCAGTCCAACATCACCGCGCACGTGCGCGACGCCGCGGGCCGCGAGCTCGTGGTGCGTCGGCCGCCGCTCCACGGGGTGTTGCCGACCGCGCACGACATGGGCCGCGAGCACCGCATCATCGCCGCGCTCGGTCCGACGCCCGTGCCGGTCCCCGAAGCGCTCGCGTACTGCGACGACCCAGAGGTCATCGGTGCGCCGTTCTACGTGATGTCGTACGTCGAGGGCACCGTCCTGCACGACGACGACACCGCGGTCGGCGAGCTCGACCTGGCCGCCCGCGCGCACAGCGGCGAGTCGCTCGTCGACGCGCTGGTCGCACTGCACGCGGTCGACGTCGACGCGGTCGGGCTCGGTGACCTCGCGCGTCGTGACGAACTGGTGGCGCGCCAGCTCAAGCGGTGGCACGCACAGTTCGAGGCGTCGAAGACACGCGAGCTACCGGCCGTCGACCGCGTGCACGAGCTCCTGTCTGCCCAGATCCCGCCCCAGACCGAGAGCACCGTGGTGCACGGCGACTTCCGCCTCGGCAACTGCATCGTCGACCACGGCGGCGACGTGGTCGCGGTGCTCGACTGGGAGATCTGTACCCTCGGCGACCCGCGTGCCGACGTGGGCTACGTGCTCGCGACGTGGGCCGAACCCGGCGACCCGTTGCGCGCCGACGACCACAACCCGACGCTCGCGCCGGGGTTCACGACGCGCGACGTGCTGCTGGCGCGCTACGCCGAGCGCTCCGGACGGGACGTGAGCGAGATCCAGTACTTCGTGGCCTTCTCGTTCTGGCGACTCGCGTGCATCCTGGAGGGTGTGCTCTCCCGCCTGCTGTCGGGCGCGCGCGGCGAGGACGATGTCGATCTCGACTACTTCCGGCGGCGGGTGGAGAGTTGCGCACAGCTCGCCGAGGAATACGCTCGCGGTCTCTGATCGACGTCCGAAGGGAGCCCGTCGTGACCACGCGCGCACCGGCCGTCACACCCGTCGTCACCCCTTCCGCAACGCCGGCCATCACCGTCGCCGGTTACAGCCACGTCGCGGTCATGGTCGACGACCTCGACGCCGCGCTCGCCTTCTACTGCGACACGCTCGGCTTCTCGGTGCTCCCCCGGCCCGACTTCGGGCCCGGGACCGAAGGCGCGTGGCTGCAGCTCGGCACCGCCCAGGTGCACCTCGGCGCGATGGAGGAGGTACGTCGCGCGTCCGGGTTCCCGCACCTGGCGCTGCACGTCCCCACCGACGCGTGGGACGACACCATGGCCGGCATCGAGGCGCGCGGCATCGAGTTCCTGGTTCCCCCGGGCGAGCGACTCGACTTCGGCAAGCCCGTCCTCGCCGCGTTCATCCGCGACCCCGCGGGGAACGTCATCGAGCTCACCGACGTCGACCCCACCTGAGCGACGACGGTGCCCTTCGCCGCCGGGTTGACGGACCGGTTGTCGGAACGCACGCTCCTCACGCTCTTCCTGATCCCGGTCACGATCCTCGCCGTCGCCGGCATCGTCGCCAACGCGATCCTGCCCACGCTGATCGCCGAGATCCCGGCGCTCGTGCCGGCGATGACGACGCGGGCCGACCGGCTCATCCTGGTGTCGCCCCTGCTCCCACTCGAGGTGTTCCTCAGCATCGCACTGGTGCGCGAGCTGATCGGCGACCCGCTCTTCTACCTGTTCGGGCGGCGCTACGGCGACGTCGGCATCCGCTGGATCGAGGCTCGTTCGGGTCCCGGCTCACGCTGGTTGCCCACCCTCGAACGACTCTTCCGTCGCTGCGCGTACGTCGTCGTCGCGGTGTGGCCGATCAACGTGGTGTGCCTGCTCGCCGGCGCCACCAAGATGCGACCGCTCGCGTTCTTCACCCTCAACATCACGGGCACGCTGGTGCGGATCGGCTTGATCGTCGTGATCGGCGACCTGTTGGAAGACCCCATCCGAGAGATCGTGTCCTTCATCACGCGCTACCAGTGGTACCTGACCGGCATCACGTTCACGCTCGTCGCCCTGTCGCTAGTGCGTCAGGGGTTCCGGGGCCACGGCACGGTGGAGTCGGTCGACGACCTGCAGCACGAGCTCGCAGTCGCAGCAGACGAGCTCGAGGCCGAGGCCACCACCGACACGATGGTCCACGACACGCCCTGAGCCACGCGCCAGCATCGGAACATCCGTCGACCAGGAAGGGTTCGTCACCGGCATGGAATCGCCCTGCTCCCACCTCCACACCATCCGCGACGTCACACCGACCAGCACGGGCTGTGAGGACTGCCTGCGCATCGGCGGCACGTGGGTGCACCTGCGCCTCTGCCTGCAGTGCGGGCACGTCGGGTGCTGCGATCAGTCACCCAACAAGCACGCGACCGCCCACTACCACGCCGACGGCCATCCGCTGATCCAGTCGTTCCAGCCCGGCGAGGACTGGATCTGGTGCTACGTCGACGAGGTGATGATGGAGCCGGCCTGACCGGCGCCTTGCGCACCGGCGCCGTGCCGGTAGCCACCCGCGCCGAGGATGTGGAGCGCGGGCACGAGGGCGACGGACGGCGCTCCCCAACTCAGCAGTCGACCGGCGACGAACAGCGCCAGCGTCGTCGCGTGCAGCGCGACGGCATCGGGCTCGTCGACGGCGACGCCTGCGTCGGCGCGACGGCGCGCCGCAGCGAGCAACGCGTCGATGTCGGGTGCGTCGAGCCGGCGATCCTCCAGCAGGTCGAGGCGAGTGGGGTTAGGGTTGCCGTACCTTAGAGACCACGCCCGCTACTGTCAACCACGCATGACCGACGGCGACCCCACCCCGCTCCCCCGCCGCGTGTTCCTCGCGGGGGCCGTCGCCGCCGTGGGCGCGCTGGCGGCGGCGTGCGGCGGCGACGGGGGTGCGAGCGACGGCGCGGCGGCGACCACGTCCGGACCGACGACCGCGCCCACCACGCCGACGACCCTCACGACCCCGGCGAGCACGGCGCCACCGGCCGCACGCTTCGTGGTGTCGGGACCGACCACGAAACCCCGGGTCGCGCTCACCTTCCACACCAACGGCGACCTCGGCCTCGTCGACCAGTTGCTCGACGTGCTCGACACCCGGCACGTGAAGATGACGTCGTTCATCGTGGGCGACTGGCTCGAGGCCAACCCCGACATGGCGACGCGCATCGCCACCGGCGGCCACGAGTTCGCCAACCACACCTACACCCACCCGACGTTCCTGCAGCTGTCGCGTGACGCCCAACTCGGCGAGGTGGTGCGCTGCCGCGACGTCCTCGTGCGCCTCACCGGTGGTCCCGGCGCCGCGTTCCGGCCGTCGGGCACCGACGACGGCACCGTGTCCCCCGGCGAC
Organism: Acidimicrobiia bacterium; assembly: GCA_036502765.1. Taxonomy (GTDB): domain Bacteria; phylum Actinomycetota; class Acidimicrobiia; order IMCC26256; family DASPTH01; genus DASUAS01. The sequence continues at coordinate 5,867 of DASXXX010000455.1, forward strand.
CAGGTCCTGTCGGTCGCCGCCGAGGCGGGCTACGGCACCGTGCTCGGCTTCGACGTCGACCCGCTCGACTACGACGACCCCGGCGCGGCGGTGGTGACAGAACGCACGCTCGCGGCGGTGCACCCCGGCGCGATCGTGAGCCTGCACTTCGGACACCCGGGCACGGTGGAGGCGATGCCGGCCATCCTCGACGGCCTCGCCCAGCGCAACCTCACCCCGGTCACGATCTCGACCCTGCTCGGCTGACGCGCACGAGCGTCGACCACTGGCGCGTCGGGATCGCTCCAGTTCGGGACGCGATCGACCGATAGCAGCCCGTGGCGGCGGCAGCGGGCGGATCGCGCACCGAGTTCGGGGACGCGTTCGAAGCGCTGCTGGCCGGCGCGCGCTCGGGCGCACCCTGGGCGTGGGAGCGGGTGTACCGATGGCTCGCGCCCGCGGTCGCCGGCTACTTGCGCGTGCAGGGCGTGCGCGACGTCGACGATCTCACCAGCGAGGTCTTCCTCGGTGTCGTCCGCGGGATCACGCGGTTCTCCGGCGACGAATCGCAGTTCCGCTCCTGGGTGTTCGTGATCGCGCACCGCCGGCTGCAGGACGATCGTCGGCGTCACGTCCGGCGCCCCGACGCCGCGCCACTGGTCGACACAGGATCGACGCTGATCGGCGGCGACGCCGAGGCCGACGCTCTGCTCGCGTTGGGCACGTCGCGCGTGCACACGTTGTGCGCCCGCCTCGCGCCCGACCAGCGCGACGTGATGCTCCTGCGCATCGTCGGCGATCTGACCGTCGACGACGTCGCCGTCGTCCTCGGCAAGACCCGCGGCGCGGTGAAGGCGCTGCTACGACGGGGGTTCACGGCCCTCCGCAAGATTCTCGAGCAGGAAGGCGTACCCCTGTGACCCCGCGCGGCGATGACGTGCACGAGATGCCCCGACGCCGGCCGATCGACGACCAGGCCGTCGAGTCGATCCTCGGTGGGACCACCACCGGTGACGACCTCGACGGACTGGCCGCGTTCGTGGTCGACGTGCGGG
>DASXXX010000456.1:0-17654 GCA_036502765.1 Acidimicrobiia bacterium
GGCTCCCCCACGATGACGTTCGTCAGCACCGGCATCAAGGACCACGACGGCGACTACGTGCTCTTCGGTGATCTCAGCATCAACGGTGTGACCCGCCAGGTCGAGTTCGACCTCGAGTTCGACGGCGTGAACGTCGACCCCTGGAACAACACCAAGGCCGGCTTCTCGGCCGAGACCGAGATCAACCGCAAGGATTTCGGTCTCGAGTGGAACGTCGCGCTCGAGACTGGTGGTGTACTGGTCGGCGACAAGGTCAAGGTGCAACTCGACATCCAGGCCGTCAAGGCCTGAGTCGAGCAAGCGAATCGGGAAGGCGGCTGCCGTGAAGACGATCGAGCTCGGACACGCAGTGCTCTACGTCAGTGATCTCGAGCGGTCGCGCCACTTCTACGGCGAGGTCCTCGGGCTGCCCGAGATTGGCCCCGCCTTCCCGGGCGCGGCCGCGTTCAGCGGCGGTCGCACCCACCACGAGCTGCTGCTCATCGAGGTCGGCCCGGCGGCCGCGTCCCCTCCCGCCGGCCGCCGGACCGGCCTCTACCACCTCGGCTTCAAGATCGGCACCACCGACGACGAGCTGCGCGAGGCGATCCACGACCTGCAGGACGCCGGCGTCACGATCGTCGGCGCGTCCGACCACACCGTGACCCACTCGCTCTACATCCAGGATCCCGACGGCAACGAGCTCGAGCTCTACATCGACGTGCAGCCCGAGCGGTGGCGTGACGATCCGGCGCTGGTGATGGCACCCACCAAGCCCCTCAGCATCTGAGCGAGCCGGTCTACGTGAGCGGGTCTACGCGGGGAGGTAGTCCTCGAGGCTGGCGATGGTGAAGCCCTGCTGCTTGCACACCTCGAACACCTTCTGCAGGTCGACGAGCAAGTCGGTGCGGAAGTGCATCAGCACGACGTCACCCGGCGTGAGCTGGGTGCCGTCCTGCAGGTCGAACCGACCGTCGTTGGTGGAGCCCTTCCAGAGGACCACGGCCTTCAGCCCGCATGACGCCGCCGCGGCCTGCACGTTCCCGTTCGTCGCGCCGTACGGCGAGCGGAACAGCGTCGGGCGACGACCGAACAGGGTCTGGTAGTCGTCCAAGACGCCGCACACTTCGTTCTGCACCTGGCCGTACGACAGCTTGGTGAGGTCGGGGTGGTTGATGGTGTGCGCCTCGACCACCCCGCCGTACTCCTGGAGCTGTCGGAAGTAGTCGGCGCCGGCGTCGGCCTCGCCTTGCACCAGGAACATGGTGAACGGGATGTTCGCCTGCTTCAGCAGATCGGCGACCGCCGGGTCGCGCACGATGCCGTCGTCGATGCCGAGGAAGATCACCTTGTTGGTGGTCGGGATGCGGCTGAACACGGGCGCCGAACCGGTCGGCGGCAGCGACACCGGCTGAGGCGCGGGCTGCTCGAGCAGACCGAGCCCCGGCTTGCGCAGCTTCGGCTTCGTGGTGGTCGTCGGCGGCACCGTCGTGGTCGTGGTCGGCGGGACCGTGGTGGTCGGGGGCGCGGTGGTCGTCGACGAGAGCGTGGTGTCGTCGACGACGTCGACGGTGTGCACCGCGGCCGCAGCCTCGGGCCTCGCCGCGCCGCCGCTCAACTCGAACGGGCCCGCGCCGAACATCAGCACGAGCACGGCCGTGATGCCGATGGCGATGCCGAACCGCTCCCACGGGGGCCGCGGCGGCCGCCTCCGAGCGCGCCGACGGGGCGCGGGCGGGGAACTCACCCGGGGCACGGTACTCGCGGCAGTACGTTGCGACGGTGCAAGGCCAGCCGGTGCCGGGAGAGATGCGCTCGGTCGTCTCTCTCCTCTCGTCGGTGTTCGCGTCGTCGACCGCCATGGCCATGCTCAGCGTCGCACTGGGCAAGCTGGTCTTCGACATCACCGACAGCGAGCTCGCCCTCGGCCTCCTCGGCTTGGCCGAGTTCGCTCCCGCGCTGGTGCTCGTGTTCGTCACCGGGCCCCTCGCCGACCGGATGGATCGACGGCGCCTCGCCGCCATCTCGCTCGGGATCGAGGCAGCCGTGCTGGTCGGGCTCACCGCGTACGTGAGCACCGACCCCACGTCGACGCTGCCGATCTTCCTGCTCGTGATCGCGTACGGGACCGCCCGCGCCTTCGCCACTCCCGCCACCCGGTCGCTCCCGGCCGACACCGTCGCCGGTTCGCGACTCCCCTGGCTCACCGCGCGGCAGGCGCTCACGTGGCAGGGCGCGCTCGTGCTCGGCCCCGTGCTCGGCGGGTTCCTCTACGTGGCCGCGCCCTGGGTGCCGTTCGCGACCGCGGCGACGCTCGTCGTGATCAGCGCGGTCACCGTGCTGACGGTGCGCGTCCGCCCGCTCGAACGCGTTGCCGCGCCCGAGCACAACGACGACGGCAGCGAACGCACCGGCATGCAGGAGGCGATGGAAGGACTGCGCTTCGTGCGCAGCCGCCCGATCCTGCTCGGCGCCATCTCGCTCGACCTGTTCGCGGTGCTCTTCGGCGGCGCGGTCGCGCTGCTCCCGGCCATCGCGGAAGATCGACTCGGTGTCGGCGCGGTGGGGCTCGGATGGCTGCGCGCCGCCACCGGGATCGGCGCCGGCGTCGTCGCCCTGTACCTCACCATGAAACCGGTCAGCCGCCACATCGGGAAGGTGTTGCTGGCCTGCGTCGCGCTGTTCGGCGTCGGCACCATCGCACTCGGCGTCACCACGAGCTTCGTCATCGCGTTCGTCGCATTGCTGGTGCTGTCGGGCGCCGACGCGGTGAGCGTCTTCATCCGATCGACGCTCGTGCCGTTGGTCACCCCCGCCGACAAGCGCGGCCGCGTCCTCGCGGTCGAGGCGGTGTTCATCGGCGCGTCGAACGAGTTGGGTGCGTTCGAATCGGGCGTCGTGGGGCAATTGCTCGGTCCCGCGACCGCCATCGTGCTCGGTGGCGTGGCGACCCTCGCGGTGGCCTCGATCTGGTGGGGAGCGTTCCCGGATCTCCGCGACGTCGACGGTTTTCCGTCGGCGGGCGATCACGTGGTGACGCCGTAGCTGCACTTCTGTGAAGATGGGTGCATGACCGCCACCTCCATCAGCACCTCGGCCGGGCCCGTGCCCGCGCTCTGGGATCCCGACGTGTTCGTCGCCGGTCCGCCGCACGAGTTCCTCGCCGAACTGCGCCGTACCCAGCCGGTGTATTGGCAGGACATGCCCGACGAACCGGGGTTCTGGGCCGTGCTCACCCACGCCGACCTCACCGCGGTGGCGCGGGAGCCGGTCCTGTACTCGGCCAGCGAGGGCGGCGTCGTGCTCGAGAACCTCGCCCCCGATCGGCTCGAGCAGATGCGCGGGATGCTGCTGGCGATGGACCCGCCGAAGCACGTCGACTACCGGCGGCCGCTCGCGCCGAGCTTCAAGGCGCGCGTGATCGGCAGCATGGAAGGTCGCATCCGCGCCATCTGCCAGGAGATCAATGCGCTGGCGCGCGAGCAGCGCGACGTCGACTTCGTGCACGACGTGGCCACCCTCCTCCCGAGCCAGGTGGTCGGCGAGCTCATGGGGTTGCCGCGCGACGACTGGGACCAGATCCAGCACTGGGCGGAGATGAACACGAGCGGGCAGGACCCCGACATCGTGGGCGAGGAGAGCGCAGGCACCGCCGACGGCTCGTCGTACGAGTCGGGTGGCGACGGCACCATGCACATGGCGGTGTACGCGATGCAGTTCGCCGCGCAGCGTCGCACCGAGGAACCGCGCGACGACCTCACGTCGCTGATCCTCGCCGGGAACTTCGGCGAAGGCCCGATGAGCGACCTCGAGTTCGGCATCTTCTTCGTGCAGCTCGTCACCGCCGGCAACGACACCACCAAGACGATGTTGTCGTCGGGTCTGCTCGCGTTGTTGCAGCACCCCGAGCAGCTCGCCGAGGTCCGGGCAGACTCGTCGCTGCTGCCCGGCGCGGTCGAGGAGATCCTGCGCTACGAGAACCCGCTCCACTACTTCCGGCGCACCACGACGGCCGACACCACCCTGCACGGCGTCGACATCCCCGCTGGCGACAAGGTGCTCATGTACTACACGTCGGCCAACCGCGACGAGACCGTGTTCGACGACCCGAACACGTTCGACATCCACCGTTCGCCCAACCCGCACCTGTCGTTCGGCATCGGCGAGCACTTCTGCCTCGGTGCACACCTGGCCCGTCTGGAAGGGCGTGTGTTCTTCGAGGAGGTGCTGTCCACCTTCTCCGAGATCGAGCTCACCGGTGATCCGGTACGGGTGCGCTCGAACCTCAACGCGGGCTACAAGCGGATGCCGATGCGCCTGGCTGTCTGACCGGTCACGACCCGACCTTCACGACGGTGGGCGCAGCGCCCGTAGTCTCGCCGGGTGCTGTTCCAGGCCCGCTTCTGGCCGCTCATCGCCGACGGCTCCGTCACCGTCACCTTCCGGCGCTGGAAGCGCCAGCAGGTGATCGCGGGCCACCGGTATCGCACCGGCCACCGCATCGTCGGGCGCATGATGATCGAGGTCGACGCGGTGCGCGAGGTCGATCCCGCGAAGATCACGAGGGCCGACGCCCGCCGCGCCGGATTCCCCGACGTCGCCACGCTGGTGGGCCAGCTGCCCGGCGAGCCGCACCTGCCCGTGTACCGCATCGCCTTCCACCTGGTCGACGAGCCCGACCCGCGTGCGGTCCTCGCCGCCTCGGCCGACCTGACGGCAGCCGACCGCGACGACATCGAGCGCCGCCTCGACCGGCTCGACCGCGCCAGCAAGATCGGTCCGTGGACCCGAGCCGTGCTCGAGGTCATCGCGGCGCGGCCCGCCACCCGGGCTCCCGACCTCGCCGCCGGGTTCGGGCGCGAGACGCTGCCGTTCAAGAACGACGTCCGCAAGCTCAAGAACCTCGGCCTCACCGAGAGCCTGGAGGTGGGCTACCGCCTCTCCCCCCGCGGTCGGGCGTTCCTCGACGCGGACGACTCCGCCTAGAAGACCGCGATCGGGTTCACCGGGCAGCCGGTGCCGCCGGGGATGCGCAGCGGCGCGACCACGCAGAGGAACTCCCAGCGCTCCTGCTCCGCGCACACCGGCGCCAGCCGTGCCAGGTTCACGTTGTCGACCAGGTGCAGGCCCATCCCGGTGATGCCGATCTGATGGACGGGGAACGGCCAGTTGGCCACCCCGAGTCCCGGCGTCATGTCGGAGATGCCGTCGCCCATCAACAGCGCGACCTCGCGGTCGTGCAGCCACGGCAGGCACTGCGGGTGTAGTCCGGCCATGCCGTCGCGGAACGGATCGAAGCGGCCGCCCTGCGCGGCGCGGCGGGTGTCGCGTCCGCCGCCCACGACGAGCAGGTCGCCACTCTGCACCGGTGACCCCTGCGTGTCCTCGGCGCGCTCGAGGTCGGCCACCGTGATCGCGGTGTTGCCGTCGAGCGCGTCGACGCCCCGCGCGCGCGGGATGTCGAGGAACACCCCGCGACCGGCGAGGCCCTCGGCCGTCGCCATGACCGTGTTGCTGAGCGCGCCCGTGCTCTTCACGTCGCCGGCGGGCCGGCCGTTGTACATCTCGCCCCGCACGAACATGTGGCAGAGCGCGTCGAGGTGGGTGATGCCCATGCCGTGCACTTCGGTGCCGATGTAGTCGCGGCTGGCCTCGTAGCCGGGGATGCCGTTCGAGTCGCGCGCGTCGCCACTGGCGAGCATGTGGTGGTGCGCGGGGCTCGGTGTCTCGGGCGACGGGTTCACCGGGAAGTCGTGGGCCAGGCTGACGGTGACGCCGGTGCGCACCAGCGCGCCGGCGGCGGCCCGGCGCTCGGGAGTGAGGAAATTGAGGGCACCGAGCTCGTCGTCAGCCCCCCACCGGCCCCAATTGCTCAGGGAGATGTAGAGCGCGTCGAGCTGCTCGGGCGTGGGCTGGTCGTCGACGACGGGCACGGTCATGCGCGCAACGTACCGTCCCGGTAGCGTGCCCGCATGCTGCTCGATCGCTTCCGTCTCGACGACCGTGTCGCCATCATCACCGCCGCCGGGCGGGGCATCGGGGCCGCGTCGGCCCTCGCCCTGGCCGAGTGCGGGGCCGACGTCGTCATCTCCGCCCGCACCGCCGACCAGCTCGACGACATCGCCGCGCAGGTGAAGGCGCTCGGCCGCCGAGCCGTCGTCGTGCCCGCTGATCTCTCCGATCTCGACGCGGTCACCGGTCTCGTCGACACCGCACTCGCAGAGCTCGGCCGCGTCGACATCGTGGTCAACAACGTCGGCGGGTCGATGCCGATGCCGTTCGCCGACACCGACATCAGGGCGTTCGAAGGCGCGTTCCACTTCAACGTGAGCACCGCGTTCGCGTTGACGAAGGCCGCGTTCCCGCATCTGCTCGAGTCGGGCAACGGCTCGGTGGTCAACATCACGTCGGCCATGGGCCGCTTCCGCGACCGCGGCTTCGTCGCGTACGGCACCGCCAAGGCCGCGCTCGCACACATGACCCGCCTGCTCGCGGCCGACCTCGCGCCCAAGGTGCGCGTCAACGGTGTCGCGCCCGGGTCCATCGCCACCAGCGCGCTCGAGATCGTCGTGAGCAACGAGCCGATCCACGACGAGATGGTCTCGAAGACCCCGCTGCGCCGCCTCGGCGACGCCGACGACATCGCGCTCGCGGTGCTGTACCTCGCGTCCGACGCGTCGAGCTACGTCACCGGCAAGATCCTCGAGGTCGACGGCGGCATCGAAGCCTCCAACCTCGACATGCACCTCCCCGATCTCTAGGCCACAACGACGCAAGGTTGCGTCACCTGAGCGCGATATACGCGCCCGAGTGACGCAACCTTGTATTTGGAGGGAACAGCACATGGAACTGTCCGTCGGAATCCCCCCGGGACCGCAGACACTCGAACGCGCCAAGCTCGCCGCCGAGCTCGGCTACGACCGCGTGTGGCTCTACGACTCCGCCGCGCTCTACGAGGACATCTGGATCTGGATGGCACTCCTCGCCGAGCACACCGACCTCCAGATCGGCACCGCGGTCCTCGTGCCCAACCTGCGCCACGTGATGACCACCGCGTCGGCCATCGCCACCGTCGAGCGCATGGCCCCCGGCCGCGTCACCTGCGGCTTCGGCACCGGCGCCACGGCCCGCTGGGTGCTGAACAAGCCGGCGCTCTCGTGGAAGACGACGCGGCGCTACCTCGAGCAGCTCCGCAGCCTCCTGCGCGGCGAGGTGGTCGAGGTCGACGGCGAACGCTGCCAGATGATCCACCAAGCGGAGCTCGCGTCGGGCCGGCCGATCGACACGCCGCTGCTCGTCTCCGCGCTCGGGCCCAAGGGCAAGGGGATCGTCGAGGAGATGTGCAAGGAAGGCACGATCGACGGGTACATCGGCATGGCCGACGTCGACGTCGCCGCCCCCCGCCGCGTGCTCATGACTCCGGGCACCGTGCTCGCCGACGGCGAGGACATGGCCAGCGAGCGGGTGCAGGGGGCGCTCGGACCCTGGTACGTCGTCCGCTACCACGGCGTGTGGCAGGCGTTCCCCGACGCGCTGCCCGGGATGCCCGGGGGCGAGGCGTGGCTGTCGGGCATCAACGCCGAACGGCCCGAGGGAGAACGTCACCTCGCGGTGCATGAAGGCCACGTCACGCACGTGATGTCGCGCGACAGGGGGGTGCTCGCGCTCGCGGGTGACGCCCTGGCGACGACGGGATGGGTCGGCACCGCCGACGAGATCCACGAGAAGGCCGTCGACCTCGCCGCGCAGGGAGCCGACGACCTGATGTTCACGCCCGCCGGTGACTTCCCCCGCGAGCTGCGCACCTGGATCGAGGCAGTGAGGGGTTAGCAGGGCGCGGGGTTAGAACTCGACGTCGAGCTCCTCGAGCTCGTCGGGCTCGCGCTCCGCGGCGGCGATCCACTCGCGCATCGCCGGCAGCGCGAACACGGCGTCGCAGTACGCGCGGCTCACGTCGTCGAGCTCGACGTCGTAGGTGCGGAAGCGGGTGCACACCGGTGCGTACATGGCGTCGGCGATGGTGGGCTGCGCACCGAAGAGGAACGGACCGCCGTACTCGTCGATGCACGCCTGCCAGATGGCCACGATCCGGTCGACGTCGGCCTGCGCGCCGGCCCACACCTTGAACTCGCGGTGGCGCGCCTTCAGGTTCATCGGCAACGCCGAACGCAGGTTCACGAACCCGGAGTGGATCTCGCCGCACACCGCGCGGCAGTGCGCCCGCGCGATGCGCTCCGACGGCAGCAACCCCGAGTCGGGCCGCACCTCGTTGAGGTACTCGCCGATTGCCATCGTGTCCCAGACGGTCACGCCGTCGTGCACCAACTTCGGCACGAGGAACGACGACGACAACAACAACAGCTCCGCACGAGTGTCGGGATCGTCGTTGTCGAGCACGTGCTCGTCGAAGTCGAGACCTGACATCTTGCAGAGCAACCAACCGCGCAACGACCACGCGCCGTAGTTCCTGCTGTTGATCGTCAGCGTCGCTTCAGCCATCGGTGACCTCCGGAGGGGATCGGAAGCTCCAGTCGCCGTCAGCGCTGGTGGCGTTGTCTAGTGTGGCGCTTCACCAAGTCGGTGTGTCGTTTCCAACGTAGTTGCGGGACGACCTCCGACGAACATGAGGCCCGCATGCTGTACCAGGCGTATCAAGCCCAGGCCGACATCATGGCCTCGCTGCGCGGCATTGCCGGGTTTGCTCTGCAAGGTTTCGGTCAGTTGCGCGACTGCAGTCCGTACCTCGCCGACTCGAAACCGGCGCGCAGCCTCGAAGCCGGGTACGCGTTGCTCGGCCGCGTGGGCCTCACCCACGAGCGTCCGCCGTGGGGCATCGACACCGTGCGCGTCGGACGCCGCGACGTCGCGGTGCGCGAGGAACCCACCGACGTGCAGCCGTTCGGCACGCTCCTGCACTTCGCCAAGGAGACCGACGGGCGCCGCCTGCCGCCCACGCCGAAGGTGCTGCTGGTCTCGCCGCTGTCCGGGCACTTCGCCACGCTGTTGCGCGGCACCGTGCAGACGCTCCTCCACGAGCAGGACGTCTGGATCACCGACTGGCACAACGCACGCGACGTCGGTCTCGCCGACGGCAACTTCGACTTCGACGGCTACATCGAGTACCTGATCCACTGGCTCGAGGTGCTCGGTCCCGAGACCCACGTGATCGCGGTGTGCCAGCCCTGCGTCGCCGCGCTCGTCGCCACCGCGGTGATGGCCGAGGCCGGCAACGAGTGCGCGCCACGCACGCTCACCCTGATGGCCGGACCGATCGACACACGGGTCGACCCCACGGTCGTGAACACGCTGGCCACCAGCCGCCCGATCTCCTGGTTCGAGCGCAACGTGATCACCACGGTGCCGATGCGCTTCGCCGGCGCCCGCCGCCCGGTGTACCCGGGTTTCCTGCAGCTCACCTCGTTTCTCACCATGAACCTCGAGCGGCACCTGAGCGCGCACCGCGAGCTCTACCAGCATCTCGTGGAGGGTGACGAGGAAGCCGCCGATGTCACCCGCGCCTTCTACGACGAGTACTTCGCGGTGCTCGACCTCACCGCCGAGTTCTACCTGGAGACCGTGCAGTACGTGTTCCAGGAGCACCGGCTCGCGCGCGGCGTGCTCGAGTTCCAGGGACGAGCCGTCGACCCGGGCGCCATCCGCCACACCGCGTTGTTCACCGTCGAGGGCGAACGCGACGACATCTGCTCACCCGGGCAGACCTTCCCCGCCCACGACCTCTGCCGCAACATCAAGCCGATGCGCAAGCGGCACCACCTGCAGCCCGGTGTCGGTCACTACGGCGTGTTCAACGGTCGGCGCTGGCAGCAGCAGATCTACCCGCTGGTGCACAACCTGATCCTCGCCAACACCGTCTGATCAGAGCAGCTCTCTCAGAGTTCGGCGAGCAGGCTCTCCAGCGCGGAGCTGGCGGGGTTCTCGAGCCAGATGGTGTGGTCCTCGGGCATGAGCCCGCGGTCGACGGCCCGGTTCATCACCCGCACGACGATGGCGCAGTAGCGCGCCGCCGCGCAGATCTCGAACCACTGCGCGTCGGGCACCGCGCGTCCCGACGCCTCCTCGTACATGCGCAACTGCTCCGCGCGCGTCGGATCGCCCGCCGCCCGTTCGATGCCCGCCCACTCGTGCATGGTGCGGTCGAACATCAGCCACCAGCCGACGTCGAGCTCGGGTGGCGCGATCGACGCCGCTTCGAAGTCGGTCACGCACACCGGCGCTGCGTCGCGCCAGATGATGTTGCCCGGGCGCGGGTCGCCCCAGCACAGCCCGACGTCGCTGGCGCGCGGCCGCTCGGCGCGCAACCACGCGAAGGCGCGGTCGGCCAGTGGATGGACGCGGTCGCGCAGCGCGTCGCGGTAGTAGCGCTCCCACAGGTCGAGCTGCACGTCGAGGCCGGGGGTGACGCCCGGCGGCACGAGGAAGTCGAGCCCGGCGGCGCGCCAGTCGACCGCGTGCACGCGTGCGACGGCGGCCAACCCGCGCTCGATCATCGCGGTGCGCGCGGCCGGCGAGAGGTCGAGGAAGAAGCCGGCCGTCGTGTACGGCGGATCCTCGACCGGCACCTCGCCACCGATGTAGCCCATCACGAAGAAGGGTGCGCCGAGCACCGACGCGTCGGCCTCGTAACCGATCATCGGCGCGACGGGAACGTCGGCGTGCGCTCCCAGCGCGTCCATCACGCGGTACTGCAGCTCGATCTCCACCCGCCAGCCCGGCACCTGCACCGGGTACACCGGCGGGTCGGGGCTCTCGGTGCGCAGCACGTAACGCTCGTCGTTGGCGATGCCGCCGCGCGTCACCGCGACGTCGACCATGGTGGTGTCGGCCGAGAAGCCACTGCTCGCCTTCCTCACGCCGAGCAGTTCGACCGCCTCGACCTCCGGGACGTGGGTCTCGAGCCAGCCCTGCAGCGGCGCGAGCTCCTCCGGCACCGGTTCCGTCTCGCCCATCAGCCGACGTCCATCGTGCTGCCGGGCGCGGGGTTGGCGACCACGTAGCGCAGGTCGACGGGTGAGGCAATCGCCGCGATCACCGCGGTGGCGCAATCAGGGACGGACATCGCTCCCGGACCGTTGTCGTACACGTAACCGCGTGTCTCCCACACCGGCGCCAGCTCCATGAGCAGGTCGCGGTCCCACGTCTCGTGCACCTCGGTGCCGAGGGTGTTGCCGACGGCCACATTGCAGAACCCGATCTCCGGGTGCTCGCTCCGCCACGCCCGCACCAGCTCGTCGAGCGCAGCCTTGCTCGTCTCGTACGCGCCCATGCCGGGCAGCGGACGCCCCACCGACGTCGCCGAGATGTACACCATGCGGCCCCCCGACGCGGCGAGCGGCGCCAGCGCGGCCCGCGTCACCAGCGAGGCACCGAACACGTTCGTGTCGTACACCTGGCGCCACCGCTCGAGGTCGGTGTCGACCAACCGCACCAACGGATCGACCGCGGTGGCGTACACCACTGCGTCGAGACCGCCCAGCGCCTCGACCGCGGTCGCCACGACCGCGTCGCATTGCGCAGGTTCACGCACGTCGCACACCGCGCTCGCGGCCCTGTCACCGATCTCGGCGACCACCTCGGTCAGGCGGTCCGCCCGCCGCGCCGCCACGACGACGCGCGCGCCGGCAGCGCCCAGTTGCACGGCCACCTCGCGACCGATGCCCGACGACGCGCCCACCACGAGGACACGTGCACCTGCCAACTCCATGGTCCCCCCTCGATCTGTACGAGCGCCACGCTATCGGGCACGCGCGTGTGACCAGCCCTTGTGACTGTCGCGTGAACACCGGTCGGCGGACATTGACAGTTTGTTGAACGCGCCGCAGGGTGGACCGATGCCCACGCTCCTCCGCAACGGGATCGTCCTGCCGATGACCGGCGGCGCGGTCGCGTTCGATCCCGGCTCCGTGCTCGTCGACGGCGACACCATCCTCGCCGTCGGCCCGGTCGACGAGGTCGACGCCGACCCGCGCGCTGCGGGTGCCGAGGTGGTCGACCTCACCGGCCATGCGGTCCTCCCCGGCCTCCACAACACGCACCTGCACTCGGGTCTCCTGCGCGGCACGGCCGAGTCGATGTCGCTGTGGGACTGGTTGGAGGCGTACGTCGACCCTGCGCACAAGGCGCTGACGCCCGAGATCGCCGCCACCGCGTCGCTCCACTGCTACGCCGAGAGCGTGCTCGCGGGCACGACCTCGGTGATGGACATGTGGCGCTTCATGGAGGGCTCCGCGGCGGCCGCCGACACCATCGGGTTGCGCGCCACGCTCGTCCCGTACGTGGCCGACGGCGAGTACGACTACTTCGAGACGCTCGAGTCGAACCGACGGCTGCTCGAGACGCACCGCACCGCCGCCGACGGGCGCGTCCGGACGTGGGTCGGGCTGGAGCACCTCTTCTACTGCAGCGACCAGTGCTTCCGCGACGCCCTCGCCCTGGCGGAGGAGTTCGACACCGGGATCCACACGCACTCGTCGGAGTCGATCTGGGAGGTCCAGGAGTCGCTGAAGCGCTTCGGTCGCCGTCCGCTCGAGGTGTTCCACCAACGCGGCATCCTCACCGACCGCACCGTGGTCGCGCACTGCGTGTGGCTCGACGACCGTGAGATCCAGCTGCTCGCCCAGACGGGCACATCGGTCGCGCACTGCCCCTGCTCGAACATGAAGCTGGCGTCGGGACCGGCGCGCATCGGGGCCATGCACGCCGCGGGCGTGGTGATCGGCCTCGGCAGCGACGGCGAGAAGGAGAACAACAACCTCGACCTGGTCGAGGAGATGAAATTCGCGTCGCTGCTGCAGAAGGTCTCGACCCTCGATCCCACCAGCGGCGACCCGTGGGAGGTGCTGGCGATGGCCACCATCGACGGCGCCCGCGCCCTCGGTCTCGACGAGGTCACCGGCTCGCTCGTACCCGGCAAGCGGGCCGACGTCATCACCGTCGCCCTCGGCGGGCTCCACACCACCCCGGTGCTGCACGGACGCGACTTCAACGTCGCCGCCCACCTGGTGTTCTCGGCGTCGGGCCGCGACGTGCGCGACGTGTGGGTCGACGGCCGGCGTCTCGTCGCCGGCGGCGAGCCCACCACGTTCGACGTGGCGATCGTGCGCGAGCAGGCGCAGGCCGCGGCCGAGGAGCTGTTCGAACGCCGGGCGAAGGTGCTGGCCGACACGCCCGCCTGACACCGCTGTGACGCGACTGCTCGTGCGCGCCGCCGACTGGTGTGCCACCTTCGACGACGACGACACCGAGCTCGCCCACGCCGACGTGCTGGTGGGTTGGGGCGCGGCGCGCGTGCACAGCCACCTCGAGCCCGGCTGCGTCGTCAGCCTCGGCACCACCGGCTCGGCCTCGAACGCCGAGTCCCCGAGCCCCACCTGAACGCCTCAGGCAGTGGAGCGCGCATGGGGCAGGCGGATCCCAGCGGCCGCCTGCCCCATCGTGGGTGTTAGTGGGCGACGATGTTGCCTGGCACCATCTGCGCCTGGAACGCGAAGACGTCGCGGCTCTGGGGGTCGACGAGCGCCTTCACCCAGTGGACGTCATTGAGCCCGTTCACTGCATTGTCGCCGAAGGTCTCGACGCGGGTGAAGTTCTCCAGCCGCTTGCCGGAGGCGTCCTGAAGAGGCTTGTCGATCCGGAAGTAGTGCGAGTCGCCGTGGATGTACGCGACCGGACGGCCGAACGCGATCGTCTCGTTCCGAACCGCTTGGAGGAACGACTGGAAGCCGTCGGGAGCGCCGTCGGTCTCGGCCAGGGTCTTTGGGTCGCGCAGTGGTGCGCGGGCGACGTCGCTCTGATCGAAGCCGGGGTCGGCCTGGCTGATGATCATGACCGCGGCGGATCCGCTCGCCTTGGCCTGGGCGAACGTGTCGTGTAGCCACGCGACGTCAGCCGCGTTGCGAGCGAACTCTTCGTCCGCGTTCGGCGCGGTGTCGCACAAGTTGTTGCACGAGCCTTGGACGTTCACGGTGACGTACGTGACGTTCTTGACCGTCCAGCGGCGGTTCTCGACGCACACAACGGGCTTGGTGACGGTCGGGCCCGTCGCCGGGCCGCTGACATAGCCCAGGCACGACGGCGAGGTTTGCACGTCCTGCTGCATCTGCTTCTGGCCGGCCGAGTTCGGCGTGCCGAAGAAGACCTGTCGTTCGTGGTCGAGCCGTTCGAGCGAGTTGAACCCGCCGTTCGAGGGCCGATCGCAGTCGGTCCAGTCGTTGTCGCCCGGGGTGAACATCGCGGGTGCGGCGAGCTGGTTCAGAGAGGCGAGACCGTTGGCGTACAGCGCGTCGTCGCAGTTCTCCGACGGAGGGTTGCCGGTGATGCCGTTCCCCGCCTTGAGATCGCCGTCGTGCACGCTGAACGCGAGGTCCTGGCTGTTCATGTCGGCGATGAGATTCGGCACGCCGGGATTCTCCTGGACGGCCGAGTACGGCAGGTCGCCCCAGAGACCGACCTGGTACACGAACGTCTTGTTGTTCGTCGGCGCATTGTCGGCGTTGGCGGCGATCGGGATCACGACTGCCAGAGCTCCGAGCACGAGCGCAACGACGGGCCACCTCAGTTTCCGCATCTTCATGGTGAGTCCACCTCTCAGATCAAGGGGTCGCAGATCGAGGGACGGCCCGCTCGATGTGAGCGGGGCCGTCCCGGTCCGTGGTGTTGCTCAGCCGATGTCGACGGCGAGCGTCGGGCTGTCCCAATGCTGCTGATTGATGTAGAGGGTCTTGCCGTCCTGAGAGAAGATCCCTCCGGTGAACTCGTTTTCGCACGGGTGCCCAGCTGCGCCCGGCGAGGTCCGCATGTCCGCCACCTTGTAACCGCCGGAGAGACCCGGTCCGGTCGAGGCGCCGTTGGGCACGACGGCGTCGCCTTGCTTGTTCAGGACGAACACGTAGAGCTCGTCTTGCTGGTCGCGCACCTGCTTCGAGACGTCGATCCCACTGGTCGGGAACGAGCTGCCGTCGGGGATGTCTTCATGGACCCAGAGGTGCCCGGCCGTGTCGAACGTCAGGTTGTCCGGGAACTGCAACCCCTGTTGTGCCTGCGCTTGACCCTGGTTGGCGTAGGTCGGGTCGTTGACCTCGATCATGGGCGCCAACCGGGTGTAGGGAAGCGATGGTCCGCTCTGGGTCGAGAGGTTCGGGACGCCGGTCGTCGTCAGGCTGTACACACCGCCGCGGTTGACGACTTGGCCCGCGCCACCGGTGTGGAGCAGCGCGTCGCCCGCCGGCTCGGTCACCGCGAAGTACACGCGACCCCTCGCTTCGTCGAAGTCCTCGGGCCGGTCGAAGAGGATCGCACCGCCGTTGGTGGCTTCCGCTGCCGCGTTGGCCGCATCGGTGACCTGCTTCCAGCCACTGGCATCGATCGCGGTACCGACGAGATACGACAAGGTGCCGCCTTGGGTCAAGTCCTTCGGGTCGTTCGGCACCGCCTTGTAGATCGCGCCACCGCGGAACTCGTCGCCCAGGTAGAGGTTGCCGGCCTGGTCGAGGCCGATCCCCTCGTGGGCGTAGTTCCCCAGCCAGTCGAGGCGCACGAAGGCGCCCGTGTCCGCGTCGATCTGCCAGATGCCGCCACCCGCGGATGTCGACGAGGGTGAGAACTCCTCACTGGCCAGGAGCACGCCGTGGTTGCCGGAACCGCCGGACGGATACCACTTCATGCCGTCGACCCGCTGCCAGAGGTTCGCACCCGTCACCGGATCGACGTCGTTGGCGAGGATCTCCTTCTTGCCCGCGTCGGGACCCTTCAACGTGAGTCGGGTGATGCCGTCACTCCCGTCGGTTCCGATCCCGTTCTCGGTGGGGATGCTGTTCTCGCTCGGCGTGAACAGGTAGTGACCGTCGGGAGTCACCGCGATCATGTCGTTGGCGCGCCCGACCATGTTCGACGTCGCGGGCGCGTTCACGGGCATCGCTGGGTTACCCGCCTGCATGAGCTGCGTCGGCACGACAGGCTGGTTCTTGGCGTCGTTCGCGAACTGCATCAGCCCGTTCGCCGAACACGGCAACGCATTCGTCGTGATCGGCGTGAATCCCAGGGATTTCGCCGGTTCCGGATCCGCGTGCGCGGCTCCGCTCGCCAGCGCGGTCAGGGTCAACGCGCCGATTGCACTCGAGATCAGCGCGCGTTTCGCCAGGGACTTGCGTCGATACCTCATTGCACTCCTTGCCTGTGGGGGACATGAGTGACGACCACGAGGGACGCCGGACTCAGACCATCAGTAGACCAAGAGCGCGCGTAAACAGTCAGCCCCTGGTGCGGCGAACCTTGAGTCGCGCATCGCGAAACAACGGATGAAATTGTCGCGAGACAGGTTTACGCGCGGGCGCCACTGCGGAGCACCGTCTTTTCGCGATCTCGGAGTTGATGCGGGTGTGAAAATTCGCCCACGCGCGGTGTGCGCTCGCACTCAGTCCAGGTCACCGAACAGGCTCACGCCGAGCTCAGAGCACGACGCGGTGGCGGAGGTAGACCACGCCATTGTCGAAGCGGCGCTCGTCGAGCAGCTCGAGCTCGATGCGCAGATCGCTGGGGAGCCCGGGCTTGCCTCGACCCAGGACCACGGGCGCGACGAACAGGTGGCATTCGTCGATCAGCCGGGCTCTGAACGCCTGCGCCGCGAGGTTCGCGCCACCAACTGTCAGGTCACGACCGGACGCGTCCTTCATCGCACCGATGGACGCCGGATCGAAGGTGCGTTCGAGTCGGCTCCTCGCGGTCGACACTGCATCCAGCGTCGTCGAGTAGACGATCTTCTCCTCCGCCTGCCAGACGTGCGCGAAGTCAGCCATGAGCTCCGATCGGGCCGCGAGGGCGGGATCGGTCTCCCAGACCGCCATCATCTCGTACAGACGCCGCCCGTAGAGCCAGGTGCCGACCGGACGCACGAGATCGGTGATGAACGCGAACTGCTCGTCGTCGGGCTCGGTGAAGTCGAAGGACCCGTGCTCGTCCTCGATGAACCCGTCGAGCGACACGTTGGACACGTAGATCAGCTTGGCCATGCACTGCTCCAACTCGTTGTCGGCGAGCAGGGCAATGTACCGGGACCGTCTCCTCCAGGTCGACGAGGTCGCTGACGCCGCCGCGCTGGTAGCGACCCCGGCGGTGCTCGATCCAGTCCCGCGCCACGATCGGTGGGAGTGGCTTGGGCCCGTCGGTCGCCGGGCGAAGACGGAGTCGAGATCGGGCTGGTGGAAGTACACGATCGACAAGCGGCGGCCGCCCGTGCCGGCTGACCGCATTACTGCAGTTGGGCGAGGAGCGTCTCTGCACGTTTGGTGAGTCCTGCGCAGCCGTACTCGGCGGCGATCGTGGCGGCGGCGGTCGCGAGATCGCGAGCGCGTCGGATGTCGGCGCCGACGAGTCGGGTGAGGCAGAGGTCGGCGTGGTCGAGTCGGCCGAGGGCGCTGAAGAAGGGTGTCTGGATGCGGGCGTGGATGTCATGGGTCATCGCGAACCAGTCCTCGGCTCGGTCGTAGTCGCCGAGGATCGTCGCGGCGCGCGCGAGCGGGCGGGCGGTCGCACCCAGGATCAGCGAGCCGGCCGGCGTGATGATCTGGCTGGCGTAGGGCGCGACCCGGCCGACCAGGGTGCGGGCGGCGCTGCGGTCCCCGGTGGACGCCGCGGCGTCGAGGAACCGGGCCATGCCCATG
>DASXXX010000457.1:0-1823 GCA_036502765.1 Acidimicrobiia bacterium
CCACCCGCATCCCCGAGTACCGCGCGGCACCCGACATCGGCGCGCCCCCCTCGTGCTCTGGTCGTCGATGTTGGGCGACCGCCCAAACACGTACCCTAGCTCCGTGGTCGCCACCCGTCGCCTGGGCACCGAGACGTCGGAAACGCGCGCCGCGCTGCTCGACGCCACCGAGCAGCTGATGCTCGACTCCGGCTACGCGGCGGTGAGCTCTCGGCGCGTCGCCGCGGTGGCCGGCGTGCGTCCGGCGCTCGTGCACTACTACTTCCGCACGATGGACGACCTGTTCCTCGCCGCGTTCCAGCGCCGCGCCGAACAGGCCTTCGCCCACCAGCACCGCGCGCTGCAGTCGCCGCAGCCGCTCTGGTCGCTGTGGGCGATGAGCCGCGACCCGCGGGGCACGGTGCTCACCATGGAGTTCTCCGCGCTCGCCAACCACCGGCCCGCGATCCGGGCCGAGATCACCGCGGCGGCCGAGCGCATCCGCGCCCAGCAGGTGGAGGTGCTGACCGACGCGCTCGCCGCGCACGGCGTGACCGTCGACGACTGCCCGCCGGTCGTCGCCGCGGTGCTCATCGCCGGCATCTCGATCCTGCTCGCACTGGAACAGGGATCACTCGGCATGTCGACCGGCCACACCGAGACCATCGCCTACGTCGAGGGATTCCTCACCCGCCTCGAGGGCGAGCGCGTCACTGAACGCTGAGCACGTGCGCGCCGGCTGCACCGGCGCGCACGTGCTGCGTCACTGATCAGCCGTTCGCGAACTTCGGCAGGATCGGATAGGTCTTCGTGCTGCAGAGGTACGGCTGCACGATGTTGAACGCCGTGCCGTCGGCGTCGTACAAGAGGGTCGCGCACGACTTCACCGCGTACTTGTACGAGGCCGGGTACTGCGTCGGACCGACCGTGCCCTTGACCTGGTACGTCATCTTCGACGCCGCTTTTTGCACCGATGCGGAGGTGAGCGTCTTCGACGTCTTCAAGGAGGTCTTCACCGCGGCGATGAACTGGTCCGCCGAGAAGTACCCCGCGGCGAGGGCGAGCGAGGGCTTGGTGCCTGGCTTGAACGCCTCGATGGTGTCGTTCATCGTCTTGATGCCCGGGGAGTCCGCCTCGAAGCCGGCGAACTGCACGAACACGTACGCGCCCTTGAGCGCCGAGATGAGGAGCGGCGAGTAGAACGGCGACAGGAACGTGCCCGTGTAGCCGCTGCTGTTGACGAGGCTGGTGAGGCTCAACGCACTCGTGGGCGCGATCGACGTGTAGATCACGTCGGGCGCCTTGCCGCCGTTCGAAGTGAGCAGCGCCTCGGAGTACGGCGAGTAGTCACCCACCACCGCGGGCGGCCCGGGGAACGCGCCCTTCGCGTACACGACCTTGAAGCCCGCGCCCTCGGCGGTCGACGCCGAGTTCTGCACGCTCTGCTTGCCCGAGGTCGTGTCGGTGCCGAGGAGCGCGAGGGTCGGGTTCGCGATCCCCTTCGACGCCAGCTGCGTCTTCAGCTGCTCCCAGTTGACGCCGGGGAGCTTCGTGGGGTTGGTCGGGATCAGGCAGCCGTAGGCGCTGATGCCGAACCCGTTGCTGCCCGACGTGGGGCAGTAGGTCGTGTCGTAGCCGACCCCGAACCACGGGATCTGCTGTTGCGTGAGGAAGTCGCCGGGCGTCACCACGGAGACGGCCGGGACGATCGCGAGCACGCCGTCCTGGGTCACGAGCCGACGCGCTTCGGCGAGCGCGGTGTTCGGGTCGTTCTTGTCGTCGGCGAGCTCCTTGTAGTCGAAGGTGTAGCCCTTGACCTCCTTGTTCTCGTTGGCGGCCTGGAA
>DASXXX010000458.1:0-18413 GCA_036502765.1 Acidimicrobiia bacterium
GTCGGGATCGGTGGTGTGGTCGTGCATGCGCACGCGGTCGCCGAGGATCGCGCCGCCGGTGAAGGGACTGCTCGGATCGACTGCGAGCACACCGATGCGGGCGCCGGTGCCGCGGAGATGGCGCACCAGCGCCGCGGTGAGGGTGGACTTCCCCGCGCCCGGCGCGCCGGTGATGCCGACGGTCCAGGCCGCGTCGGCCGCGGTCACCGGCAACGCGGCCATCGCGGCGCGAGCGTCGTCGCCTCCGGCCTCGACGATCGACAGCAGGCGCGCCAACGCGACCCGATCACGGCCTCGATCACGGCCTCGATCAGCGCCTCGATCAGCGCCTCGATCACCGCCGGGATCACCGCCCTGGACGGCGCCGACCAACCCCACCGGATCGATCACGACACCCGGTGCAGGCGTACTAGGCGAACGGATCTTCGTCGGCGAGGGAGTCGTCGACGACGGCGGTGATGCCGGGGGCGCGGTCCATGATGATGCGCTCGACGCCGGCCTTGAGCGTCTGCATCGAGATGGGACAGGTGCCACAGGCACCGACCAGGCTGACGTGCACGACGCCGTCGTCGTCGATGTGCTGGAACACGATGTCGCCGCCGTCGCTCTGGAGGGCCGGGCGGATCAGCTCGATCGCCTCGAGCACGCGGCCTTCCAGCTCGGCGGGTTCGAGTTCGGTGTCGATCGGCATCAGTGAGCTCCCGTCACAGGCGTATCTCGTTGCAACACCACCAGTATCGCAGGCCTTCCCACTACTGACCCTCTTCGGCGGGCCCTTCGGCCGGCCCTTCGGCTGCGGCCTTGATCCGGTCGAGCGTGGCCTGCATGTTGCGGGCGTTGGTGCGGCCCCGGGCCTTGCCGAACAACGCCCAGTAGAGCTTGAGCGGCGCGGTCTCACCCAGGTCGTAGAACTCGGTGACGTCGGTGCCGCCACCGACCGGTTCGAACCGGTAGCCCCACGTCATGGGGTGGTTCTCCGGCGTGCCGACGACGAAGGAGAACTCCTCGTCCGGCTCGCACGCCACCACGGTGCACTTGGTCCAGTACATCGGGCCGCGGCCGTTGCGCTTCACGTGGCCCCGGAAGCGGGCGCCCACCGCGGGCCCGGTCGAGCCGTCGATCCACTCGCACTCGAGCGTTTCGGGACTGAAGCGACCGGTGTTGGTGACGTCGCTCACCAACTCCCACACCTGCTGCGGCGGGGCGTCGACGTGGACGGTCACGGAATCGGTCGGCATCCCCGAACGGTAACGCGCGACGATCCGCCCGTGTCCGAGACGCCGGCGCCCAGGTACGACCAGATCGGGCGCTCCTACGCACGGACGCGCCGGGAGGAC
The DNA here is from genome assembly GCA_036502765.1 of Acidimicrobiia bacterium. Taxonomy (GTDB): domain Bacteria; phylum Actinomycetota; class Acidimicrobiia; order IMCC26256; family DASPTH01; genus DASUAS01. The sequence goes on from DASXXX010000458.1 coordinate 1,338, forward strand.
CCGCGGATCGCCGACGCCCTCCACGCGTGTCTCGGCCCCGGGCATTCGCGGCTCAACGTCGGTGCCGGCACCGGCAGCTACGAACCGGTCGACCGGTTCGTCGTCGCGGGTGCTGTTCTTCGAGCCGCTCCACACCCACCGCTTCTGGGGCCTCGAGTACTTCCCCGAGGCCATGCACCTCGCGTCCGAGCACGACGCGCCCGGTGAAGCGGCGCTCCGCGATGCCCTGCGCGTGCGGGAGGTCCGCACCGTGCTCGTGCCCCACGACTGCATCGACGGCTTCGGCGCCGCGTTCTGGGGTCGACCCGAGGCGTACCTCGATCCCGAGGTGCAGGACGGCATGTCGTGGTTGGCGCTGCTTCCAGACGACGCCCGTCGCCGCGGCACCGAGCGCCTCGCGGCCGACCTCGCGTCAGGTGCGTGGGACCGCCGGTTCGGCGCGCTGCGGGAGCAGGACTGGTTCGACGGCGGCTACCGGATCGCCGTCGCCGACAGACCAGATCGTCCCGAAGCGGTCACGGAATCGGTCGGCACGGGGCCAGGCTAGGGCGCCATCCGATCGACCACGTCCTCGCACGCCGGGCACCAGTCGTCCTCGGGCGCCCACACCCAGTCGTCGAAGATGCGTAGCGAGTCGTGCGTGCCGCACGCGACGACCCCCGTGTCGAGGTCGACCGCGTGTCGCTTGCCCTTGGGCTCACGCCCACCGGCCGACGGTCGCCCGATGCCCTTCGAACGCGCCGGTCGTGATCCGAGCGCACCGACGACCCACGGCACGCCGTCAGCGCCAGTCGCGGACGCGTTCGACGTCGGCACCCAGCGCGCGGAGCGACGCGGCGAGGTCGGAGTAGCCGCGGTCGACGTGGAACGGATCGAGCACGACGGTCTCGCCGTCGGCCGCGAGCCCGGCGAGCACGAGCGCGGCACCGGCGCGGACGTCGAGCGCGCGCACGGGCGCGGCGGACAAGCGCGTGACCCCGCGCACCACCGCGTGCCGACCCTCGTGGCGGATGTCGGCACCCATGCGGTTGAGCTCGGCGACGAAGCCGAGGCGGTTGTCGAACACGTTCTCGGTGACGATCGACGTGCCGTCGGCAGTGGCGAGCGCCGCGACCGCGAGCGGCATGTAGTCGGTGGCGAACCCGGGGAACGGGAGCGTCGCGAGGTCGATCGCCCGCACGCGCTCGTCGGCGCGCGCCTCGACGCCGTCGGGTGTGGGGGTGATCTGGAGGCCCATCTCGCCGAGCTTCATGACCACGGTCTCGAGGTGGTCGATGCGCGCACCGAGCAACGTGGCGTGGCCGCCGGTGATGCCGACCGCCATGAGCAGCGTGCCGGTCTCGATGCGGTCGGCCATGATCTCGCTCACGACCGGCTCGAGGCCCTCGACGCCCTCGACCAGGAGCGTGGACGTCCCGGCACCGTGGATCTCGGCGCCCATGCGGTTGAGCATGTCGGCGAGATCGCTGATCTCGGGCTCGCGTGCTGCGTTCTCGATGACGGTCTGGCCTTTGGCCAGCACCGCCGCGGTGAGGAGGTTCTCGGTGGCGCCGACGCTCGGGAAGTCGAGCATCACCCGGGCCCCGGAGAGCCGATTGGTGCGCGCCTCGATGAAGCCGTGCACGACGTCGAGCTCGACGCCCATCGCTTCGAGGCCCCGGAAGTGCATGTCGAGCCTGCGGTTGCCGATGTTGTCGCCCCCGGGCATCGCGACCCGCGCCTGTCCGCAGCGCGCCAACAACGGTCCGAGGACGTTGATCGACGCGCGCATGCGCGTCACCAGCTCGTAGGGCGCCTCCGCGTGGAGCGGTGCCGACGCGTCGATCTGCAGTTCGGTGGCGCCGGTCCACTCGACCTTCGCTCCGATCGCGCGCAGCACGTCGATCATCACGTCGAGGTCGGCGACGGGATCGAGGTTGCGCAGGGTGGTGACACCCGGCGCGAGCAACGCGGCCGCCATCTGCTTGGTGCCCGCGTTCTTGGTCGCGCCCGACACGCGCACGGTGCCGTGCAGCGGCCCGCACGCGCGGACGACGAAGGAGTCGGTCACCGCGCGCTCACTTCCCCATTCATTCGGCGAAGCTCAGCGGGAGCTCGTCGTCCTCCATCTCGGGCGCGGCGATCCGCCACACCGGGATGGGGGTCACGATGCCGGGGATCTGCCGCTCGCCCAACGGAATGGTCGGGAACGCGTCGCCGAGCGCGTGCGCCACTTCGTCGTTGGCGAGGATCTCGCCCGGCGCGGCGGCGTCGCACAGTCGCGACGCGAGGTTGATCGACATGCCGATGAAGTCGTCGCCTTCGAACACGATGACGCGGCCGGCCGCGATGCCGATCCGCAGCGGCAGCACGATGCTGGCGTTCTCCATGCGCTCGGTGAGGTCGAGCACGGTCTCGACCACCGGCCGCACCTCGGTGCCCACGAACATGCAGCCGTCGCCCAGCCACTTGCCCACTCTGATGCCGTGGTCGGGCGAGAGGCCTCGCACGATCGAGCGGAACTCGGCCAGGACGGCCAACGCTTCGTCGTCGCCGAGGGTGTCGTTCATGCGGGTGAACCCGCACATGTCGACGAAGGAGAAGCACCGGAAGACCCGCACCCCGACAGTTTGGCCGATGGTCGGTCGGCCGACGGGGTTCGTGCCACCGTTGGGCTGGGGCGAGCCGGAGCGAGCGAGGCTGGAGGGTCAGTCTCCGGCGGAGACGTCGACGCTGTAGACCCGGTAGAGCAGGTCGGACCCGCGGCGTCGGTGGTGGTCGACGAGCTTGGCGATGCCGGTGAGCGACAGCAGGACCCGGGTGTCGTCGGGACCGGCGGTCGGTTGGGCCAGCAGCTCACGGGCCCGGGCGATGTGGGCCTCGAGGACCTCGTGGTCGCGCCGCAGCCGGTCGACCTCGGGCGCCACCTCGCCCGACTCGCCGAGGAGCTCCTCGAACAGACCATCGGGCCCTTCGGTGAACACCACGTGCTCGTGCCAGGCGTCGGCCAGCCCGTTCAGGGCCACGCCGACCGCGATGAGCCAGGTGTCGCGGCGGGCGCCGACGTCGCCCGAGATCTGCTCGAAGACGATGGCGGCATTGCGCAGGCGGCCCCGCTGGGTGCCGATCCGGGTGTGGGCGCTGAGACCACGTACTTCGGTACCGGGCATGGGATCCTCCGGGAAGCGGTGGGGGGAAGAAGAATCCGGCGCCGTTGCCGGCCCTGTGTGGGCCGTTTCATTTGGCGCGCGCAGGACGGCCCCCGTCAAGGGCTCCCATCACAATTCCCGATCAAACCCATCGACGCGAGGGATCACACGGGCATCAGCCGGGCAGTCCGGCCACCCACGCCACGGTGGTCGCGGCCACCTCGGAGGCGACGTCGGCCGCGGTCCGCCCGCTGGCCTTCAACGGCCGGTAGCCGTGGTCGGCGGTGTCGACCCAGTGGAACGTGACCTTCCCGCGGACGGCCTTGGCCGCCTTGGTGAGATCGGCCTTTCCGGCCATGGAGTCGCGGGTGCCGCTGACGAACAGGATCGGCACCCGGATGCCGGGGAAGTGCGCGGTGCGGGGCTGGTCGGGCTTGCCGGCTGCGTGCAGCGGATACGACAGCATCACCAACCCGAGTGCGGGCAGCGGATCGTCGGGATCGCCCACGACCATCGAGCAGTAGCGGCCGCCCATGGACCGGCCACCCAGCACCAGCCGCTCCGGCGGGAGCTTGGCCCGCTTCGCGAGCTCCGCCGCGGCCTCGCGCGTCGCGGCGTCGAGCACCTTGGGACGATCGGGTGCGTTGCGACCGGCGCTGCGGTACGGGTAGTTGAAGCGCAGCGACGGGATCTTCGCCGCCGCCAGCGCATCGGCCACGGCGACGAGCGCCGCGCCGTGCAGGTCCGAGCCCGCACCGTGCGCGAGGAGCACGGCGCGGTCGGCGCCACGCTTGGGGCCCTGCCACTCGTACTCGGTCAGCAGCAGATCACTCATCGTTGGATCACCCATCGCCTCAGGAACGCGTCCATCCGTACGTAGGAGTCGACGATGGTGGCCTCCTTCGAGAAGCCGTGTCCTTCGCCCTCGTAGACGTGCTGGTCGACGGTGCGGCCGGCTGCTCGCATGGAGTCGACGAGGAGCTGCGCCTGCGCCGGCGGGACCACCTTGTCGTCCGCGCCCTGCAACACCAGCACCGGCACCGCGATGTCGCGTGCGTGCGTCACCGGTGACCGCGCCTCGTAGCGGTCGGCGTGCTCGGGCAGCGTGCCGACGAGCCGGTCGAGGTAGCGCGACTCGAACCGGTGGGTCGTGGCGGCGAGATCGAAGAGGTCGGTCACCCCGAACAGGCTCACCGCGGCGCGCACGACCGGCGGCGTGTGCGCGGCGACGAGCAACGCAGTGAAGCCGCCGGCGCTCCCGCCCATCACCGCGGCGCGCGACGCGTCGACGCGGTCGTCGTGCGCGAGGGCGCGCAAGCCGGCGACGGTGTCGGTGACGTCGACCTCTCCCCACGCGTGGTCGAGCGCGTGCCGGTAGGTGCGGCCGTAGCCGGTGGAGCCGCGGTAGTTGGGGCTCAACACCGCCCATCCACGCGACACGAACCAGCGGATGCGGGGCTTCCAGTCGACGGTCGACTGGTCGGTCGGCCCGCCGTGCACGTCGACGAGCAACGGCGGCGCGGCGGACCCGACGCCCTCGCCGTCGGCGGGCGGGAGCCAGAGCAGGCCGTGCACGGTTTCGCCGTCGGCCCCGGGCCAGGTGATCGGGGTCGGCTCGGGAAGGTCGTGGGCGTCGAGCTCGGCCGAGGCGCCGCGCCGTCGCACGTCGCGCGCGCCGGTCGCGGGATCCACCACCGCGAGCTGCGGCGCGGTGCGGCCACCGGAGCGGATGCAGACGATGCCCGCGCTCCCCCAGTCGAGGCCGGTGTGCCAGCCCTTCGACACGTCGGTCGCGGCGAGTTCGCTCGCCGGTTCGGCGGCGAGTTCGGCGGCGAGTTCTGCAGCAAGGGTGACAACCACCAACCGACCGAAGCCGTCCTCGTTGCGCGTGAGCGCGATGGCGCGCGCATCGGGCGACCACGTGAAGGACCGTTGCCCGGGACCCCACGACGGCTCGGCGTGTTCGTGCTCCTCCGCCAGCACGCACGTCGGTGCGTCACCGACGCGTGCGATGCTCCACACGTTCATCCACCCGTCGAGCTCTGCGACGAACGCGAGCGCGTCGCCCGTCGGCGCGAAGCGGGGTTGCCCGACCGCGACGTCGTCACCACCCGCGACCACGATCGGCGCGGCGTCGGCGCCGTCGAGCGCGAGCGCGACGATGCGCGAACCGTCCCACGGCATGTTCGGCAGGTCCCACTCGTGCCACGCGAGCGTGCGCCCGTCGGCCGACCACGTCGGATCCCAGGCGTAGTCGGCGTGCGACACTCGTCGCGGCCACGCGCTGCCGTCGAGGTCGACGACCGCGATGTCGCAGCTGTCTTCACGCTCCACCACGAACGCGACACGGGCGCCATCGGGTGCGACGGCCGGGGCGGCGGCGCGACCGTCGCGCGACAGCACGCGTACCGGCCCACCGGTCGCGGCGATCACGACGAGCCGGCCGTCGGCCGCGGCGTACACGAGCGTGTCGTCGTCGACCCAGGAGTAGCCACCCCCGCCGTAGGCGCCGAGGGAGGTCACCGGCACCTCGGCGGTGACGGCGACGTCGGGGCCGCGGCCGTCGGCGGAGGCCACCACCAGGTCGACCCGGCCGCCGAAGGCGTCGAGCCACGCCAGGCGGATGCCGCCCGGCGACCACCGCGCCTCACCCAGGGTGCGCGACCGCGCCACCGCAGCCGCCGAGATGCCGGTCATGAGGCCACGAGGCTAACGAGCGCGAATGCCGCGATCGCAAGGTCGGCCGGTGCAAGGATCCAGCGGTGACCACCGATGGGCCCGGAGCCGGTCCGACACCCGTCGACGACGGCTGGGAACCCGAACCGGATGGTCGCCCGTTGTCGGAGCGGCTCGGCGGCGGCCCGGTCGACTACTTCCGGGCCGTCCCCGCCCGCTTCTTCGCCTGGCTCGGCGGGATCGTCTTCGTGGGCGGCTGGGCGGTGGCGGTCTACCTGGCCTTGGCCAACGAGGTCGGCGGAGGGCTGGGCAACAGCGAGACCTCCTACCGGCTGCAGATCCTCCTGAGCAACGGGCTCCAGGCCACGCTCGTGGCCGGGATCCTGTGGGGCGTGGCCGCGTTCCTCTGGGTCAAGGTCCTCCCGGCCGGCGCGGACGAACGCCCCTGACCAACGCTCCTGACCTGCCCTTCTGACCTGCACGTTCGTCGGATCGGGGTGGCGTCTGCGAGACTCATCCGCTCATGCCGTCTCAGTCCGAGAGTCTCCGAATTGCCTGGCTGGTCTACCGGGGCAACCCGTACTGCGGCGGACAGGGGGTCTACACCCGCTACGTCGCCCGCGAGCTGACCGAACTGGGCCACCAGGTCACCGTCTTCTCGGGCCAGCCGTACCCTGAGCTCGACGACCCGTCGCAGCTCCAGCGGGTCCCCAGCATGGACCTCTACCGCCCCGAGAACCCGTTCCGGGTGCCGTGGCCGTGGGAGTTCAAGACCACGATCGACCTCCAGGAATTCGCCATCATGTGCGCGGCGGGCTTCCCGGAGCCCTACACGTTCAGCCTCCGGGCGCGCCGACTGCTCGAGCCGCGCCGGGCCGACTTCGACCTCATCCACGACAACCAGTGCCTCGGCTCGGGCCTGCTCGGGATGATGGACGACGGCTGGCCGGTGCTGGCCACGCTGCACCACCCCATCACCGTCGACCGCGACCTCGACCTCGAGCACGCCACCAGCGCGTGGCGTCGCTTCACCCTGCGGCGTTGGTACGGGTTCCTCGGGATGCAGACGAAGGTGGCGCGCGCGATCCCGCGCGTCGTCACGGTGTCGGAGTCGAGCAAGCGCGACATCGTGAAGCAGATGGACGTGCAGGCCGACCGCCTGCACATCGTCCCCGTCGGCGTCGACCCGAACCTCTTCCATCCGATGCCGGAGATCGCGCGGGTGCCGGGTCGACTGATGACCACCACCAGCTCCGACGTCCCGATGAAGGGGCTCATCCCGCTGCTCGAGGCGCTGGCCAAGGTCCGCACCGAGCGCGACGACGCCGAGCTCGTGATCATCGGCAAGCCCAAGGGCAAGAGCAAGATCCCCGGGATCATCGACCGGCTCGGGCTCTCCAACTCGGTGAAGTTCGTCTCCGGCGTGACCGACGAGCGCATCGTCGAGCTCTACGCCGAGACCGAGGTGGCCGTCGTCCCGTCGCTGTACGAAGGCTTCTCACTCCCCGCGATCGAGGCGATGGCGTGCGGCGTGCCGCTCGTCGCCACCACCGGGGGCGCGCTCCCCGAGGTCGTCGGCACCGACGGCGAGACCGGCCTGATGGTGCCCCCGGGCGACCCCGATGCGCTCGCGCACATGCTGCTCCGGGCGTTGGGCGACGCCGACCTGCGTGCCCGCATCGGTGCCGCGGGCCGCAAGCGTGCCCTCGACAACTTCACCTGGCGCCAGACCGCGGTCGGCACAGTCGAGAACTACCGAGCCCTGCTCGACGCCCGCGCTGGTGGCGCGGGTGCCAGCGGCATCGGTGCCGGCGTCTGATGCTGACCGTCGACTTCGATCGCCTCGACCTGCGCGAGGGCCACCGGCTCCTCGACATGGGCTGCGGCGGCGGTCGGCACGCGTTCACCGCGATGCGGCGGGGCGCGACGGTCGTCGCGCTCGACTACGACGCCGGCGAGCTCAAAGAGGTGCGGGCGACGCGGGGCGCGATGATCGAAGCGGGCGAGATCGCCGCCGACGCGCCCGGTGGCGAGGTCAACGGCGACGCGCTGCGCTTGCCCTTTCCCGACGACAGCTTCGATCGCATCATCACGTCGGAGGTGCTCGAACACCTGTGGGACGACGCCGGCGCGATCGCGGAGCTGGTGCGCGTGCTGCGCCCCGGCGGCCGAATGGCCGTGACGGTGCCGACCCGTTGGCCCGAGCGCGTGAGCTGGGCGATCAACTATCGCTACCACGACACACCCGGCGGCCACGTGCGCATCTACCGCCAGCACGAGCTCGAACAGAAGCTCGAAGCGTCCGGACTCTGGCTGCGCGGTTCACACCACGCGCACTCGCTGCACTCGCCGTACTGGTGGCTGAAGTGCACCTACGGCCTCGACAACACGGGTGCCTGGCCGGTGCGCAAGTACCACGACTTCCTCACCTACCAGATCGTGCAGCAACCCAAGTGGCTCGCCACCGTCGACCGCGCGCTCAACCCGGTGATGGGCAAGAGCCTCGTCGTGTACACGCAGAAGGTCGGCTTCTGACCGTGAGCCCGCGCGAGCACTCGCTGCCCGACGTCGACGGCGTGGTCAGCGCGACCGAGCTGCTCCAGACCGTCGACGCCATCGCGTCGGTCCAGCTGCCCGACGGGAACATCCCGTGGTTCCCGGGCGGCCACACCGATCCGTGGAACATGGTCGAAGCCGCGATGGCGCTCGACCTCGGTGGCCTCCACGAGGAGTCCCGCGCCGCGTACCACTGGCTCGCCGGCAGCCAGCGCGCCGACGGCGGGTGGCACGCCTACTACCTGGGCGATGACATCGAGGACCCCACCCTCGACACCAACGTCACTTGTTACGTCGCGACCGGCGCGTGGCACCACCACCTCGTCACCGGCGACACCGCGTACCTCCGGCAGCTGTGGCCGACGGTCGAGGCGGCCATCGACTTCGCGCTCGACTTCCAGCGCGAGACCGGCGAGATCGCGTGGCGCGGCGACGACCCCGACGACGGCGCGCTGCTCACCGGTTCGTCGAGCATCCACCACAGCCTGAAGTGTGCGCTCGCGATCGCCGAGCGCCTCGGGCACGACCGTCCCGACTGGGAGCTGTCGCTCGGCGCGCTCGCGATCGCCCTCGCGCACCGGCCCGACGTGTTCCTCGACAAGGACCGCTGGGCGATGGACTGGTACTACCCCATCCTCGGCGGCGTGCTGCGCGGCTACCCCGCGAACGCGCGCATCGCCGACCGCTGGGCCCGCTTCGTGGTCGAGGGCCGCGGCGTGCGGTGCGTGTCCGACCGTCCGTGGGTCACCGCCGCCGAGACGTGTGAGCTGGTGATGGCGCTCGACGCCATCGGGTCACACGATCACGCGCGCTCGCTCTTCCGGTCGGTGCAGTTCCTGCGCGCGGAGGGCGGCGGCTACTGGACCGGTGCCAACTTCGACGACGACGCCTTCCACCTCGACGGCGAGCTCTACCCCGTCGAGCAACCCACGTGGAACTCGGCCGCGGTCGTGCTCGCGGCGAACGCGCTCACCGGCACCGGCCCCACCGCCGGCCTCTTCCGCGGCGAACGTCTCCCCGAAGGCCTCAACGCCGACGAGCTGCTCGCGGCCGGCGTCGAGATCGCCGAAGAGCGCGCCAAGAACGCCCGCAAGTAGCCTCCTCCTGCTCGTTCCTGCGTCAGTTGAGCGGAACTATTCGGCCGAACTGACGCCAGTCGGTGTGGGGGCGCGGAGGACCCGGAGGCTGCCGGTCGTCGAGACGGGGGTGAAGCCGTCGGCCACGGCGCGCTGCCACACCCGGAACGGCGCCTGACCACCCTCGGCGGGGTCTTCGAACACGTCGTGGAACACGAGCGCGCCACCCGGCACGACGAACCGTGACCAGCCCTCGTAGTCGGCGAGCGCGACGTCGAACGCGTGGCCACCGTCGACGAACACGAGGCCGAGGGGTGTGGCCCAGTGCGCGGCCACTGTCGGCGACTGCCCGATCACCGCGACGACGACGTCCTCGAGCCCGGCCGCCTCGATGGTGCGACGGAAGAACGGCAGGGTGTCCATGCGGCCGGTGCGCGGATCGACCAGACGCTCGTCGTGGTGCTCCCAGCCGGCTTGGTTCTCCTCCGACCCCCGATGGTGGTCGACGGTGTAGAGGACGCTCCCGCTCTCGCGCGCAGCCGCTCCGAGGTAGATCGCGGACTTCCCGCAGTACGTCCCGATCTCGAGCAACGGCCCCCGCGCGGCGGCCTCGCGACCTGCATCGTGCAACGCCTGGCCCTCGTCGTCGGGCATGAAGCCCACCGCGGCGCGCGCGGCTTCGAGGAGACGTTCGTCCATGCCCTGCAAGGTACGCTCCCCGGCATGGAACCGGAGACCCAGGCACCTGATCGGAACCTCGCGCTCGAGCTCGTCCGCGTCACCGAGGCCGCCGCGCTGGCCGCCGGTCGCTGGCTCGGCAAGGGCGACAAGAACGGTGCCGACGGTGCCGCGGTCGACGCCATGCGCATCATCCTCAATTCCGTCTCGATGGAGGGCGTCGTCGTCATCGGCGAGGGTGAGAAGGACGAAGCGCCCATGCTCTTCAACGGCGAGGAGATCGGCTCGGGCGGGCCGGCGTGCGACATCGCGGTCGACCCGATCGACGGCACCACGCTCACCTCGCTCGGGCGCAACAACGCGATCTCGGTGATCGCCATCGCCGAGCGCGGCACGATGTTCGATCCCGGTCCGTGCGTCTACATGGACAAGATCGCGGTGGGACCCGAGGCGGCCGACGTCGTCGACATCGACGCCCCCATCAAGGCCAACCTCGAAGCGGTGGCCAAGGCCAAGGGCGAGGACGTCGACGACATCACCGCGGTGGTGCTCGACCGACCGCGCCACGAGGACATCATCCGCCAGTGCCGCGAGGCCGGTGCCCGCATCAAGCTCATCCAGGACGGCGATGTCGCCGCCGCCATCACCGTCGCGACTCCAGGGAGCGGCACCGACATCCTCTTCGGCATCGGCGGCACCCCCGAAGGCGTGATCGCCGCCGCCGCGCTCCAGTGCATGGGCGGCGAGATGTTCGGTCGGCTGTACCCGCGCGACGACGCGGAGAAGCAGGCCGCGCTCGACGCCGGCTACGACCTCGACCAGGTGCTCACCAGCCACGATCTCGTGTCGGGCGACGACGTGTTCTTCAGCGCCACCGGCATCAGCGACGGCGACCTGCTCCAGGGTGTGCGCTACTGGGGCAACGGCGCGAGCACGCAGTCGATGGTGATGCGCTCGAAGTCGGGCACCATCCGCACCATCGACGCCACCCACAAGTGGCAGAAGCTGATGAAGTACTCCGCGCTGAAGTTCGACTGAGGCGACCCGTGGATCGACTGCTCGTCGTCACCGGCGCGTCCGGCGTCGGGAAGTCGTCGGTGAGCGCAGCCGTCGCCGCGTCGCTCGAACCGAGCGTGCACCTCCGCGTCGACGACTTCCTGTTCTCCGTCGTCGGCGGCTGGATCGATCCCTGGTTGCCGGAAGCGGCGCCGCAGAACGATGCCGTCGGTCGAGCCGCGATCGCGGCCGCGATGCAGTTCGTCGCCGCCGGCTACACCGTCGTGGTCGACGGCACGATCTTCCCCGACGCGATCGACGAGCTCGCGCCCGCGTGCCGTGAGCACCACGTCGCGTTGCACTACGTCGTGCTCCGCTGCCCGTTCGACGTCGCGCGCGATCGGGCGGCGACGCGCGACGGCACGCGTCCCGGGCCGGCATCGGCCACGACGCTCCACGCCCGGTTCGAGGATCTCGGCGGGTACGAGCACCACGCCGTCGACGCCTCCGGGCCGCCCGACGAGGTCGCCACCGCCGTGGTCACGGCGTTCACCGAGGGAGCGCTGCGGGTCTGAGTCGAGCGTGCCCCGCAGATGCGCGAGGCTGCGGGTCCCGCCGATCCGACCCGAGGAGCCCCGCCGTGCCCGAGACCGTCTTCCTGGCCGACCGCATCGAGGTGACCCGGCCGATTCCCGCGCCGCCCTCAGCCATCTTCGACATCGTGCGCAGTCCGGCGGGCCACGTCGCCATCGACGCATCGGGGATGCTGCAGGACTTTACCGGTGAACCGGCCGAGAAGGTCGGGGACACGTTCGTCATCCACATGGATCGCGAATCCCTGAACGACGTCCCGCTCGGCAAGTACGACGTGACCGTGCACATCATCACGTTCGAGCGCGACGAGGAGATCGCGTGGGACCTCGGTCCCGATGTCCAGGTCGCACACTTCTACGGGTACCGGCTCGAGCCCGGTGACGACGGCGTCACCAACGTCACCGCGTACTACGACTGGTCGAAGGTCGGCGACGACATCAAGAGCCGCTTCCCGATCGTCCCCGAGTCGGCTCTGCGCGCGACGCTCGGCATCCTCGAGCGAACGGTCCGCCAGGGTCGCTGACCGGGAGTTTGCCGCGGTGTGCGCGCGGGTAGCCGGAACGGGCACGACCAACTCGTGATCCGATCCGCGGGTCCCAGAGCCCGAAGGCGACGCGATGGACACGGCCCGTACACCGCGCGGCGGAGAGCCGCACCAGATCGCCACCGACGACGACGTCCTCACCACCGCGCAGGGCGTGCCCGTCGCCGACGACCAGAACACGCTCCGCGTGGGCGATCGGGGTCCCGCGGCGCTCGAGGACTTCCACTTCCGGGAGAAGATCTTCCACTTCGACCACGAGCGGATCCCGGAACGCGTCGTGCACGCCCGTGGCTTCGGCGCGCGGGGCCACCTCGAGAACTACGACTCGCTCGCCGACGTGACGAGTGCCGACCTGTTCCAACGTCCCGGCGAACAGACCCCCGTGTTCGTGCGCTTCTCCACCGTCGCCGGGAACAAGGGTTCCGCCGACCTGGCGCGTGACGTCCGCGGCTTCGCGGTCAAGCTCTACACGCAACAGGGCAACTGGGACCTCGTCGGCAACAACATCCCCGTGTTCTTCATCCAGGACGCGATCAAGTTCCCCGACCTGATCCACGCGGCCAAGCAGGAGCCCGACCGCGGCTTCCCGCAGGCCCAGACCGCCCACGACAACTTCTGGGACTTCGTGTCGCTCCTGCCCGAGTCGACCCACATGCTGATGTGGGTGATGTCCGACCGTGCCATCCCGCGCTCCTTCCGGTTCATGGAGGGGTTCGGGGTGCACACGTTCCGCTTCGTGAACGCGGCAGGGAAATCGACCTTCGTGAAGTTCCACTGGAAGCCGGCCGGCGGGCTGCAGTCCGTCACGTGGGACGAAGCCCTGAAGATCAACGGCGCCGACCCCGACTTCCATCGCCGCGACCTGTGGAACGCGATCACCAGGGGTGAACCGCCGTCGTGGGAGCTCGGCGTCCAGCTGTTCGACGACGCGTTCGCCGACGAGTTCCCGTTCGACGTGCTCGACGCCACGAAGCTCATCCCCGAGGAACTGGTGCCGGTGCGACCGATCGGTCGCCTCGTGCTCGACGAGGTCGTCGACAACTTCTTCGCCGAGACCGAACAGGTCGCGTTCTGCACGCAGAACATCGTGCCGGGCATCGACTTCACCAACGACCCGCTGCTCCAGGGCCGGAACTTCTCGTACCTCGACACGCAGCTGAAGCGACTCGGCAGCCCCAACTTCACCAACCTGCCGGTGAACGCGCCGCGCTGCCCGTTCGCGCACTTCCAGCAGGACGGCCACATGACGATCGAGAACCCGGTCGGTCGCGTGAACTACGAGCCGAACTCGTGGTCGGCCGAGTTCGACGCCGAACCCGGCCCCCGTGAGTCGCCGGACCTCGGGTTCACGTCGTTCCCGGAGCCGGTCGGCGGCGAGAAGCGCCGCGTGCGCCCCGAGCGCTTCGCCGACCACTACAGCCAGGCGCGGCAGTTCTACGTGAGCCAGTCGGAGATCGAACAACGCCACATCGTGAGCGGGTTCGTGTTCGAGCTCAGCAAGGTCGAGCGGGTCGACATCCGCGAGCGCATGGTCGCCAACCTCCGCAACGTCGACGAGCCGTTCGCGGCGACGATCGCCGAGCAGCTCGGCATGGCCACGGTGCCGGCCCGCAGCAAGGCGGCACGAGCCCCCATCACGGACCTCCCGCCGTCCGCCGCGCTGAGCATCGTGGCGAACGGACCCGACTCGTTCGCGGGCCGCAAGATCGGAGTCCTCACCGCCGGCGGCGCCGACCGGGCGCTCCTGCGGGCGCTGCAACGGGCGGCGACTGCAGAGGGCGCGCTCGTGGAGTTGATCGCGCCCACGGTCGGATCGGTGGAGTTGTCGGACGGCAGCGTCATCACCGCCGACCAGAAGCTCGGCGGTGGGCCGTCGGTCGTGTACGACGCGGTCGTCGTCCTCGTCGACGAGGCGGGCGGCGAGCTGTTGGCCGAGCGTCCCGAGGCGCGCGACTTCGTCGCGCATGCGCACGCACACTGCAAGTTCATCGGGTACACGCCGGATGCGCTGCCGCTGTTCGAGCGGGCAGGAATCCGCGAGCTCGATGACGGCTGTCTTGCGCTCGAGCGCACGCGCGACGCTGCGGCATTCGTGGAAGCGTGTCGCGCGCTGCGATTGTGGAACCGTGTCGGTGCTGCGCACTGAGGAAACCGCGCGCGACCTGTCAGACTCCGCAGCGATGAACACACACGAGTGGCGCGTCGGTGGTCGGCTCTCGTTCACCGTGGAGGAATCCGCGCGACTCGTGCTGCAGGTGGCGCCGGCGACCACCGCAGGCAACGTGCTCGACGAGCGGCTCGACGTGACGGTCGACGGACGATCGGTCGACGGCCTCCGCGAGCATCGGACCGCGCGCGGCGGCCGCAGTCACGTGTTCACCGCGAGGCCCGGGGATCTCGTGATCGACTACGCGTCCACGCTCCACGCCTGGTGGCACGGCACGACGGTCGCGCCGACCGACGGCGCCGAGGAGCTCGACGCGATCGTGGCGCTCCGTCAGAGCCGGTACTGCGAATCGGATCGGCTCGCCGGCTTCGCCGCGTCGGAGTTCACCGAGCTGCTCCCCGACGACGCGTACGGGACGGCGGTGACCGTGTCGTCGTGGGTCTTCGAGCGCCTCACCTACATCGGTGGGGTGAGCGGTCCGCTCGACTCGGCCGTCGACACGCTGTTGGCCGGCGAAGGCGTGTGCCGCGACTTCGCGCACCTCACCATCGCGCTCTGCCGTGCCCTGCGGATCCCGGCCCGCCTCGCATCCGTCTACGCGCCCGGGATCTCCCCGATGGACTTCCACGCCGTCGCCGAGGTGTTCGTGGCGGGCACGTGGTACGTGCTCGACAGCACGCGCCTCGCGCCCCGGTCGGAGCTCGTGCGCATCGCCACCGGTCGCGACGCCGCCGACACCGCGTTCGCAACGGTGCTCGATGGTCGGGCGGAGCTGGTCGACGCCGAGGTGTTCGCGTCCAGCCGCGTTGACCTCGCCGAGGACGACCACCGCCAACGGGTCACACTCCCGTAACCCATCAGGTCGACGGCGGCGCGGTCGTGGTGGTGGTCGTCGACGTCGTGCTCGTCGACGACGTCGACGACGTGGTGGCTGGCGCAGTCGTGGGCGCGGGTGTCGTGGGTGGATGCAGCGTGGTCGGCACCGGCACCGTGCCGCGCAAGTAGGGCCACGCCCACGAACCGGTGGTCGCATAGTCGTAGACCGACCATCCGAGCGCGCCGGTCGTCTTCGCCGCACGCGTCATGTCGAGGTAGTCGTCGGGCGTGCTCTCCTCTGCGAGCCCCCCGATGAGGTGTACCGGCACCTTCGGATCACCCACGCGCTTGCGCAACCGGTCGACGCTGTCGACCGTGTAGCGGTACGCGCTCCGCAACCCCGACGCGGTGTCGCGATACGTGTAGTAGCTCATCGGCATCCAGAGATCGACGTACCGGTTGACGCCTGCGTACGGGAAGTCGGGCCACAGGGCGGTGTTGAGCACCTCGAGCTGCACCGCTGGGTAGACGATGGCGGCCACCGGCATCGACGCCCCCACCAGCTTCCTCACCTGCTTCGCGAACGCGACCGTGCGCTGGTTGCGCAGCGGGATGTCGGGGACCTCGCTCGACTCGAGGTCGAGGCCGATGCCATCGAATGCCTCTCCGTCGACGCGGAGCTTGACGATCTGCTTCATCGTGGCGAGGTCATCGGCCGGAGTGACCGCGCGCGGTAGGAACCACGGCACCACCGCGATGTCGTGCTCGTGCGCGCGCTCGAGCAACGCTCGCAGTTCCGCCCGATCGGTGAGCTCGTTCGCGGGCGCGCCGTCGGGGTTGGCCACTTGCACGTAGAGCGTCTTCACCCCGAGCGCGGCCATGTCGGCGATCGAGTCCGGCGTGACCCGCGGCTCCATGCCCGCGTTCTGCAGGCGCGGTGCGTAGTCGAACACGTCGACCCACGCGCCGAGCCTCTGGAACACCGTGAGCGACGGCCCCCCGGCCGATGCCGACGACGCCCCCGCAACGACCGACGCACCCAGCGCCACCATCACCACGACGGCCACACAGGAGAGGCGCCGTCGCATGGCAGGTCAGGCTAGGAGGTGACCCCGGCGACCTTGAGTCGGGTGTCGGCCCGGATCAGCGCGGCCTGCGCCTCGGCGTCGTCGGCGTCGGCTGCGAGTGCGGCCTCGGCGTTCTGCTTCGCCTGCTCGGCGCGCGGCACGTCGATGTCGTCCTTGAGCTCGGCCAGGTCGGACAGCACGACGAGCTTGTCGCCGTTCATCTGCACGAACCCACCGTGGACCGCAGCTGCGGTCTCGGTGTCGTCAGGCTGGATGATGCGCACAGCGTCGTCGTCGAGCACGCCGAGGTACGGCACGTGGTCCTTGAGGAAGGCGATGTCGCCGTCGAGCGCGCGGCACACCACCATCTCGGCCGAACCCTCGAAGAGGATCTGTTCGGGCGAGACGAGTTGGACCTCGAAGACTTCTGAAGGCACGGGCTCAGCTCTCCTGGAGCTGCTTGGCCTTGGCCAGCACGCTCTCGACGCCGCCGACGTTGAAGAACGCCTGCTCCGGCACCTCGTCGAGCTCACCGTTCACCAGCGCCTCGAACGACTCGATGGTCTCCTCGACCGGGGTGAAGATGCCGGGCTGGCCGGTGAACACCTCGGCCACGAAGAACGGCTGCGACAGGAACCGCTGGATCTTGCGGGCCCGCGACACCGTCACCCGGTCCTCCTCGGAGAGCTCGTCGAGACCGAGGATGGCGATGATGTCCTGGAGCTCCTCGTAGCGCTGGAGCACCTCCTGCACCCGCCGGGCGCAGGTGTAGTGGCGC
>DASXXX010000459.1:0-2946 GCA_036502765.1 Acidimicrobiia bacterium
GAGGCCGAGATAGGTGAGATGGGCGACGTCCTGACCGGGCGCGTACACGCCGAACACGCCGCAGGCGTGGCCGATCGAGGCGTCGTTCACGGCCCAGTCCACGCCGTCATTGTCCCATACACGCGGTGTCCAACCCCGACCCCGCCCGCAACCTTCCGAACATCTCGGGATTGACCCCCACCTACGTACGTCAACTCTGAGATGCTCGTTCGGGGTGGAGGGCGTTCGGGAGGGCGTCGCGCCAGGCGTGGGTGGCGTCGGCGAGGTCGACCGAGAAGGCTCCGGCGGCCACGAGGCGGTCGCCGCCGCCGGTGCCGAGGCGCTGCGCGGGGACACCGGCGGCGCGGGACCGCTCGACGAGCGCGTCGGCATCCGCTGGGTCGACGGCCACGACGACGCGCGACGTGGACTCCGAGAACCACGCGAGGGCAGGAACGAGCTCGCTCGCCAACGCGACGTCGAAGCCGACCTCACCGGCGATCGCCATCTCTGCCAAGGCGACCGCGAGTCCGCCATCGGACACGTCGTGCACGCCGCGCACGGCTCGGTCGTGACCGCGCGCCACCACCAGCTCGCGCACGACGTCGTGCAGCGCGGCTGCAACCGCGAGATCGGCGGATGGCGGGAGCCCACCGCGCAGGTCGTGCGCGGTCGCCCACTCCGATCCGCCGAGCTCGGCTTCGGTGTGACCGAGCAGCACGATGGCGTCGCCGTCGTGCAGCTCGGGCGCCGGGGGGACCGACGTGAGGTCGTCGATCAGGCCGACGACGCCGACGACCGGGGTGGGGTCGATGTCGCGTCCGCGCGACTCGTTGTAGAAGCTGACGTTGCCACCGACGACGGGGATGCCGAGCGACCGGCACGCGTCGGCCATGCCGTCGATGACCTCGGAGAACTCCCACATCACCTCGGGGTGCTCCGGGTTGCCGAAGTTGAGGCAGTTGACGAGCGCCTTCGGCACCGCGCCCACACACGCGAGGTTGCGCGCCGCTTCGATCACGCCGAGACGCGCGCCGGTGTAGGGGTCGAGCGCGCAGAAGCGCGCCTTGCCGTCGGTGGTGAGCGCGAGCCCGCGCTTGGTGCCCTTCAACCGGAGCACCGACGCGTCACCGCCGGGCTGCACCACGGTGTTGAGGAACAGCTGGTGGTCGTACTGGCGGTACACCCACGACTTGTCGGCGATGGTGGGCATGGCGAGGAGCGCGAGCAGCTCGTCGGCGAGGTCGGTGCCGTCGGGGAAGCGCTGCGCCAGCACCGGCGCGGGATCGTCGGCGTGCACCGCGGCCCGATCGGCGGGCGGGGTGCGGGGCCGGTCGTACACCGGCCCGTCGCCCAAGCTCTCCACCGGCACGTCGGCCACCAACGGCGCGTCGGACGACACCACCGGCGGGGCGTCGCCGCGCGGCACCGGCGGGTTCTCGCCCGGCACGCCGACCGCGTCGAACAACCCGTCGTAGACGCGGAAGCGGGCGGTGTCGGTGACGCGCCCGATGACCGACGCCCGGATCTCCCACCGCCCGCACAGATCGAGCACGGCCTGGAGGTTCTCGGGCGTGACGATCGCCAGCATGCGTTCCTGGCTCTCCGACGTCATCACCTCGACGCCGTTCATGCCCGGTTCGCGCTTGGGCATGCGCGCGAGATCGACGTCCATGCCCGCGCCGGTCTTGGCCGCGGTCTCCGACGCCGCGCAGGAGATGCCGGCGGCGCCGAGATCCTGCACGCCGATGGCGAGCCCGGCGTCGAGCAGTTCGAGGCACGCCTCGATGAGCCGCTTCTCCTCGAACGGGTCGCCGACCTGCACCGACGGGCGCTTCGCTTCGTCGCCCTCGGAGAACCCGGCCGAGGCGAGCACGCTGGCACCGCCGATGCCGTCACGACCGGTGGCGGAGCCGAGCAGCACCGCGACGTTGCCCACGCCTTCGGCCTTCGCCAGCACGAGGCGCTCGACCGGCAGCACGCCGAGGCACAGCACGTTGACCAGCGGGTTGTCGCGGTAGCAGTCGTCGAACACGACTTCGCCGCCGACGGTGGGCACACCCACCGCATTGCCGTAGCTGCTGATGCCGGCGACGACGCCCTCGACGAGGTAGCGCGTGCGGGCGTCGTCGAGCGGACCGAAGCGCAACGGGTCCATCAACGCGATCGGACGCGCGCCCATCGAGAAGACGTCGCGAATGATGCCGCCGACCCCGGTGGCTGCGCCCTGGTGGGGCTCGACCGCGGACGGGTGGTTGTGGCTCTCGATGCGAATGGCCACCGCGAGGCCGTCGCCCACGTCGATCACGCCCGCGCCCTCACCCGGACCCACCAGCACCCACGGCGCCTCGCTGGGCAGGCGACCGAGGTGGCGCTTCGACGACTTGTAGGAGCAGTGCTCCGACCACATGACCGCGTACATGGCGAGCTCGAGCTCGGAGGGGTCCCGGCCGAGCAACTCGACGATGGCTGCGAGCTCGTCGTCGGTGAGGCCGAGTTGGCGATGGAGTGGTGCGCTCATGGGTCCCGTCGCATCGTAGTCAAGCGGCCCTATTGCGAAAGCTGGCCGGCAACAGTCCTCGCGGCTATGGGAGTAAAGGTCGCGAATGGTAGAAATGAATGAACCCATTCGCGCAGAAGAGAAAGACGGGGGTTGTACCAGATGGCCAAGCCGGCAAAACGTGCCATGACCGCGCAGCACAAGGCGGCGCTCGCCGAGGGGCGCTCGGAGGGTCGAGCGGTCAAGAGTTACCTCGAAGCACTGCAGCAGAACCGGCCCAAGCGGGGCCGCCGACGCACCCCGGATTCGATCAAGAAGCGTCTTGCCGCCATCGATTCGTCGTACGGCGACGTGTCGGCCCTGGGCCAGCTACAGCTGGCGCAGGAGCGCATGGACCTGCAGCGGGAGCTCGAGGCCATGGGCAACAAGGTCGACGTCTCGGCGCTCGAGTCGGATTTCGTGAAGAC
>DASXXX010000460.1:0-14340 GCA_036502765.1 Acidimicrobiia bacterium
GCACCTGCTGGCCCGTGACCCCGAGCGCGTGGTGCGCCTCGCGGTGCGGGGCATGCTGCCGAAGAACCGTCTCGGCCGGCAGATGATCCGCAAGATGCGCGTCTACGCCGGTCCCACCCATCCGCACATCGCCCAGCAGCCACAGCCGCGTGCGCTGGCGTCGAAGCGTCCGACGTCGTGACGGTCGATTCCGCTTCGCTTCACCTCCTCGAGGAGCAGTAGTGCCCAAGCCTCTCATCCAGAGCACCGGTCGCCGCAAGGAGGCCGTGGCGCGCGTTCGCCTGCGCCCCGGGTCCGGCATCATCACCGTGAACGGCCGCCCGTTCGAGCAGTATTTCCCGATCCTCACCCACCGAGTGGTCGCGCTCGAGCCGCTGCGCCTCACGCAGACCGCCGAGGTGTACGACGTCGACGCCACGCTCGACGGTGGTGGCGTGAGCGGCCAGGCCGGTGCGCTCCGGCTCGGCATCGCCCGTGCGCTCATCGCGCTCGACGAGGAAGCCCGCCCGGGCCTCAAGAAGGCCGGCCTGCTCACGCGTGACGCGCGGGAGAAGGAACGGCGCAAGTACGGCCTCAAGAAGGCCCGTAAGGCGCCGCAGTACTCGAAGCGCTGAGGCGCGTCGGGCACCCCAACATGGGCTCAACATGACGTTGCGATTCGGCACCGATGGGGTGCGCGGCGTCGCCAACGTGGAGCTCACCTCGGAGTTGGTGACCGCGCTCGGTCGTGCTGCCGCGCGCGTGCTCGGGAGCGATCAACCGTTCGTGGTCGGCCGCGACACGCGCCGTTCGGGCCCGATGCTCGAGGCCGCACTGGTCGCGGGTCTGTGCGCCGAGGGTGCCGACGTGCAGCTCGTGGGGGTGCTCCCCACGCCCGGCGTCGCCCACGCGGCGCGTGAGCGGGGCGCGCCTGCCGCGGTGATCTCGGCCAGTCACAACGCGTTCGGCGACAACGGCATCAAGCTGTTCGCACCCGGGGGGCGCAAGATCCCCGAGTCGCTCGAACGCGAGGTGGAGCAGGAGTTGCGGGCGCTCGCGGTCTCGCAGCCCGAGCCCGGACCTGCGGGGTTCGGCGTCGGGGTGTCGAGCGAGCACCGCACCGCCCTCGACGACTACGTGGCAACGCTCGTCGACGCGCTCCAGGGGCGCCAGCTCACCAATCTGCACGTGGTGCTCGACTGCGGCAACGGTGCCGCGTTCCGCGCCGCGCCCACCGCATTGCGCGCGCTCGGCGCGACGGTCGACGTGATCCACGCGTCGCCCGACGGCGTCAACATCAATGCCGGGTGTGGTTCGACGCACCCACAGGAGCTCCAGGAGGCCGTGCTGGTGGCGCGGGCCGACGCCGGCCTCGCGTTCGACGGCGACGCCGACCGCGTGATCGCGGTCGACGAACGGGGTCAGCTCGTCGACGGCGACGAGATCCTGGCCATCGCCGCCATCGACCTCCACGACCGCACGTTGCTGCGCGGCGACGCGATCGTCGCCACGGTGATGTCGAACATGGGACTGCGCCGCGCCCTCGAGCCCTACGGCATCTCCGTGCTCGAGACTCCGGTGGGCGACCGCAACGTGCTCGATGTGCTGGAGCAGCGCAACCTCGCGCTCGGCGGCGAGCAGTCGGGGCACGTCATCTACGCCGACCACGCCACCACAGGCGACGGCACCCTCACCGGCATCTTCCTGCTCGACACCATGGCTCGCCGCGGCCGGAAGCTGTCGGAGCTCACGTCGGTCGTCACCCGGGTGCCGCAGGTGCTGCGCAACGTGGCGGTCGAAGGGGCCGACGCGCTCGCCCGCGACGCCGCGTTCTGGAGCCGGGTGCGTGACGTCGACGACGAACTGGGCGACGACGGTCGGGTGCTGGTGCGCCCGTCCGGCACCGAGCCGCTGGTGCGGGTCATGGTGGAAGCAACCGATTCCGAGGCGGCCGAGGCCGCGGCGGAACGGCTGGTCGACCTGGTGGAGCACGCGGCGGCTCGATCCGCCCCGGCTCGTCTGTAGAATTTCGCCTCATGTGTGGGATCGTCGGCGTCGTCCGCCGGCGCGCGACGCGCCCGGTGCCCGACGCCGCCGACCTGGTGCACGAGCTCGACCGCGCCCTCGCGGCCTTCGCGGGCGACACTCAGCTCGCGGGTGACACTCAGCTCACGGACGGGCTCACCGACCGCCTGCTCGCAACTGCGGCCGCAGTCGAGGTGGTCGACGCCGCGCTGCGCGGCGTCCCCGGGGTGCGTGCGCTCCTCGGTGATCCGCAGGCCGCGCTCCTCATCGCCGACCGGGTCGAGCAGCTGACCACCCGCTTCGACGCGTTGGAGCGCGATCTCGACGACGGGCTGGGCGCGGCGCTCGCGGTGGCCCAACTCGAGGACGTCAATGCCGCGCTGGTGCGGGCGCGCGATGCGGTGTGGGCCGTCGGTCGCGACCGGTTGCGCACCGCCCGTGAGGTCGCGGCGCTGGCCGGGTCCGACCCGTCGGTGGCGGCGCTCGAGGCGTTCCACTCGGTACAGGTCGCGCTGTCGGCCATCGACCGCCTCGAGGTACGCGGGCGCGATTCGGCCGGTCTCCATCTGCTCGTGCGCCACCACGGCCTCGAGCTCGACGAGCCCGTCATCGGCCGGCTGATCGACGCGCGTGCCGCCGACCCGCTCTTCGGTTCCGGATCGGTGCGCGCAACCGACTGCGAGCTCGCGTTCGTCTACAAGGCCGCGGCCGAGATCGGCGAGCTCGGCGACAACACCGCGGTGCTGCGCCGCGCCATCCGCGACGACGCGCTGCTGCACCTCGCGGTCGCGCACGACGACGCCGAGGTCATGGTGCTCGGCCACACGCGCTGGGCGAGCGTCGGCATCATCTCCGAGGCCAACGCGCATCCGCTCAACCACGAGGAGCTCGACGGTCACGAGCGCCCGTACGTGGTGGGCGCGCTCAACGGCGACGTCGACAACTACGCCGATCTCAAGGCGCTCGAAGGCCTGCAGGTTCCGGCCGAGATCACCACCGACGCCAAGGTCATCCCCGCGCTCGTCGCGCGTCGCATGGAGGACGGCGCCACCGTCGAGGACGCGTTCCGCACCACCGTGTCGGAGCTCGCGGGCTCGATGGGCATCGCCGCCCAGACCTCCGCCGCGCCTGACCGCCTGCTCCTCTCGCTCCGGGGGAGCGGCCAGGCGCTGTACGTGGGCATGGTCGAGGACGCCTACGTCGTCGCCA
Source organism: Acidimicrobiia bacterium (assembly GCA_036502765.1). Lineage (GTDB taxonomy): Bacteria > Actinomycetota > Acidimicrobiia > IMCC26256 > DASPTH01 > DASUAS01. The sequence continues at coordinate 3,214 of DASXXX010000460.1, forward strand.
GCGAGCCCTACGGCCTGGTCGAGGAGACACCTTCCTACCTGCGCATCGACGGCGAGACGCCGGCCGATCCCGAGCGGGCCGCCGCCACCCGGGGCCAGGTGGTCGTGCTCGACGCCAACTGGGCGGGCACGCTCGCCGGCATCGAGCGCTACGCGTTCGACGGCACGCCGCTGCCTGTGGACGAGCGGGAGTTGCAGCACGCCGAGATCACCACCCGCGACATCGACCGGGGCGAGTTCCCGCACTTCCTGCTCAAGGAGATGTCGGAGGCGCCGGCGTCGTTCCGCAAGACGTTGCGCGGCAAGGTGATCGAGCGCGACGGCCGTCTCTCGGTGATGCTGGGCCCGGAGACGCTGCCCGACGCGCTGCGGGCACGGCTGCGCGACGGCAGCATCCGCCGCGTCGTGGTCATCGGTCAGGGCACCGCCGCGATCGCGGGGCAGAGCCTCGCCGCCGCCCTCACCGCGCTCGCCGACGACCACGTGCGCGCCGACGCGGTCGTGGCCACCGAGTTCAGTGGCTTCCAACTGCGCGACGACATGTCCGACACCGTCGTCGTCGCGATCAGCCAGAGCGGCACCACCACCGACACCAACCGCACGTCCGATCTCGCCCGCGCGCGCGGCGCAGCCGTGATCGCGATCGTGAACCGGCGCAACAGCGACCTGGTCGACAAGGCCGACGGCGTGCTCTACACGTCCGACGGGCGCGACGTCGAGATGGCGGTGCCGTCCACCAAGGCGTTCTACGCGCAGATCGCCGCCGGCTACCTGCTCGCGATCGCCATCGCCGACGAGGCCACATCGAACCAGGGCGGCGCGCCCGATCCGAGCGCGGTGCACGAGATCCTCGACGCGCTCCGGGCTCTGCCCGACGCGATGACGCGCGTGCTCGAACTGCAGTCCAGCATCGCCGGCATCGCGCAGCGGCACGCGCTGTCGCGCCGCTACTGGGCGGTCGTCGGCAACGGACGCAACCGCATCGCCGCCGCCGAGGTGCGGGTGAAGGCCTCGGAGCTCTGCTACAAGTCGATCTCGTTCGACTCCACCGAGGACAAGAAGCACATCGACCTCTCGGCCGAGCCGCTGGTGCTGGTGTGCGCGGCGGGCTTGCAGGGCTCCAACGCCGACGACGTGGCCAAGGAGATCGCCATCTACCGGGCCCACCGGGCCGCGCCGATCGTGATCGCCACCGAAGGCGAACGTCGCTTCGGCGCCGCGCTCGAGACCATCGGCGTCCCCGCCGTCCATCCCGACGTCGCGTTCGTGCTCTCGGCCATGGCCGGCCACCTCTTCGGGTACGAGGCCGCCCTCGCCATCGACACGTCGGCGCATCCGTTGCGCGAGGCGCGCGCCGCGGTGGCGGCGATCGTGACCAACTCGGCCCTGAGCCAGTCGTCGGGCGACGACCTGCTGGTGCGCCTCGGCCCCGCGATCGAAGGGCCCGCGGCCACGTTCCTCGATGGCCTGCGCGTCGGCAACTACGACGGTCACCTCGAGGCCGGGACTGCGGTGCGGATCACGTCGTTGCTCCGCTACGCCACCGGACTGCTCCCGCTCGACGTCTACCAGATCGAGCACGGCGCCGTGGGCACGCCGAGTCGCGTCGTGGAGGACCTCACCGCCGCGCTCACCGCCGGCATCGAGGAGCTCACCCGACCGGTCGACGCGATCAAGCACCAGGCCAAGACCGTCACCGTGGGCATCTCCCGTTCCGACGAAGAGCTGCTCCAGGTCGCGCTGGCGCGCGAAGTGCTCGCGGCCGGTGCCGCGCGCGATGCCCTCAGCTATCGCACGTTGCGCACGTTGGTGGCGCTCGATCCCGCCGTCGAACAGGTGATCGGCTTCACCCGCTACCGCATCGAGGGCAACCTCGACGGCGATGCCACCGTCCACGTCGTCGACCGGGGCGGCATCTCGGTGAACCTGCGCTCGCGCACCGACGACGACCCGCGACTCGTCGGCAGCAAGCACCGTGTCGCGACCACCCGTGACGTGTGGGTGGTGCGCGGTGCGCGGGACGGCCGTACCGTCGTGATCGTTCCCGAGGTGAAGGACAACGTCACCGTCGGACTCACGCTGCTGCACGCCGTCTTCGTGTCCTCGCTCCCGGCCGACGTCGCCCGCACCGTGCTGCAGGGCTACCAGGGTCGGTACGGCGCGCTGCGCGACGCGGTCACCGAGACGACGCCCACGTTCGACGACTCGCGGCTCGCCACGTTCGACGTCGTCGACCTCCTCACCCTCCCGGTGCTCGATCAAGCCGAACGCTGGCGGTGAAGAGATGACGGACGCGCCTCTCGGGATCCGCGGCCTGGGCACCGACCTGGTCGAGATCGAGCGCTTCCGCCTCGCACTGGCGCGGCGGGCGTCGCTGCCGGACCGGCTCTTCACCGATGGTGAGCAGCGCTACGCCTACGAGCACCACGACCCGGTGTCGCGCCTGGCGGTTCGCTTCGGCGCCAAGGAAGCAACCATGAAGGCGCTCGGCGCGGGACTGGGAGCCTTCGCCTTCCGCGACGTGGAGGTGGTGCGCGACGACGACAGCGGTGCGCCCTCGCTCGCGTTGCACGGTGCCGCCGCCGCGCTGGCCGAGTCCCGCGGTGTGCGTGCGTGGCAGGTGTCGCTCACGCACACCGACACGACCGCCATGGCGGTCGTGCTCGCGCTGGGCTGAGGCGCCGATGGACGTCGTGCTCACGCCGGAGGCCATGGGTGCCGCCGACGCGCGCGCCATCGCCGCGGGCACCCCGGTCGACGTGCTCATGGACCGCGCCGGGCGCGCGGTGGCGTGGACGGTGCGGCGCGCCCTGCACGGAACGTACGGCCGCCGGGTCGTGCTCGTGTGCGGCAAGGGCAACAACGGTGGTGACGGTCTGGTCGCGGCGCGGGTGCTGGCGAGCTGGGGCGTGCGCGCGAGCATCTTCGAGCTCGCGGAGCCGCTCGATCGTCGTCGGTGTGGCCGTGCGCTGGCCGGCGCCGATGTCGTCGTCGACGCGATGTACGGCACCGGGTTCCGCGGCACGCTCGACGGCGACGCCGCGTGGGTCGTCGACCAACTGGGTGACTTCGCTGGTGAGGTCATCGCGGTCGACATCCCGTCGGGAGTCGACGGTCTCACCGGCACGGTGTGGGGTCCGGTCGTGCGGGCCACTCGCACGGTGACGTTCGCTGCGCGCAAGCCCGGCTTGGTGTTCGAGCCGGGTCGGGCGCTGGCAGGGGAGGTCGTCGTCGCCGACATCGGCATCGCAGTCGATGACGAAGATTCGCTGGGACTCGTCGACGAGCGCGACGTGCGGGCATGGCTGCCGCCGCGCGCGCCCGACGCGCACAAGTGGCAGTCGGGTGCGTTGGTGGTCGGCGGCTCCGGCGGCATGACCGGCGCGCCCCTCCTGGTGAGCCACGCGGCCATGCGCGCCGGCGCGGGGATCGTGTGGTGCGCGCTGCCCGGGAACGACGCCGCGCGTCGGGCCGCAGGCGGCGAAGTGATCACCAAGGGCCTGCCCGCCGACGCCGCAGGGTTCCTCGCGCGCGGTGCGGTGGAGACGTTGCTCGCCGACGTCGGCCGCTTCGCCGCGGTCGCGCTCGGCCCCGGCCTCGGTGGCGCGGGCGATCCCGATCTCCAGTTCGTGGTGCGCACGGTGGTCGCCGAGGCCCGACCGCCTCTGGTGCTCGACGCCGACGGTCTCAACGCGCTGGCCGGCGACTTCACGTCGCTGCACGCCCGACGCACGATGGGCTCGCCCGTGGTCCTCACCCCTCACGCGGGCGAGTACCAGCGGCTGATGGGCGCACCGGTGGGCGGCGACCGCCTGGCTGCGGCCCGCGCGCTGGCCGAACGGTCGGGCGCAGTGGTGTTGCTGAAGGGTCCGGGCACGGTCGTCGCGAGTCCCGACGGCGCGGTGGCGCTCAACCCCACCGGCGGGGCGGCGTTGGCCACGGCCGGGAGCGGTGACGTGCTCACCGGGATCATCGCCGGGTTCCTCGCCCGCGGGGTCGACGCGTTCCGGGCCGCGGCCGCGGGCGCGTGGGTGCACGGGCGCACCGCCGATCGACTGGTCGAGACCGACGGGCCCGGGCTCGTTGCGGGCGATCTGGTGGCGGGCCTGGGCCGTACGCTGCAGGAGTTGGGAGTGAACCCGTGAGCAGCGACGCGGCGCGCTCAGTGTGGAGCGAGGTCGATCTCGACGCGATCCGCGCCAACGTCGCCGCGTTGCGCGCGGTCGCCGCGCCGGCCGCATTGCTCGCGGTGGTGAAGGCCAACGGGTACGGCCACGGCGCGGTGCCGGTGGCGCGCGCGGCGCTCGACGCCGGTGCTTCGTGGTTGGGCATCGCGCGCGTCGAGGAAGGTGAGCAGCTGCGCGACGCGGGGATCGACGCGCCGATCATGCTCCTGTCCGAGCCCGCCCCCCGCGTCGCCGCCCGAGTGGTGGCGGCGGAGCTCACCCCGGTCGTCTACACCGATGCCGGGGTGGACGCGCTGGCGAAGGCCGTGGCCGACTCCGGTCGCGCCACCCCGCTCGACGTGCACCTCAAGGTCGACACGGGCATGCACCGCGTCGGCTGCGCCCCCGACGAGGCGCTCGCGTTGGCGCGTGCGATCACGGCGCGCGACGAGCTGGTCTTCGCAGGCGTGTGCACACACCTCGCGGTCGCCGACGAACCCGACAACCCCTACACCGGTGAACAGCTGGCGTGCTTCGACGCGGTGCTCGACGCCCTCGACGCCGAAGGACTGCGTCCACCCCTCGCGCACGCGGCCAACTCCGCCGGGCTCCTCGTCACCGGCGCGCGCTACGACCTCGCGCGCGTCGGCATCGCCTGTTACGGCCTGCCGCCGGCACCGGCGGTGGACGACGGCGCGGTTGCGCTGCGGCCGGCGCTGTCCTTGCGGGCGCGGGTGACGTTGGTGAAGACGCTGCCCACCGGGGCGCGTGTCTCCTACGGCCTGCGCTCGGAGGTGGGCACGTCGGGACGGGTCGCCACCGTGCCCGCCGGCTACGCCGACGGCGTGCCCCGCAACCTCGGGATGGTCGGTGGTGAGGTGCTGATCCGGGGTCGGCGCCGGCCGATCATCGGCATGGTCACCATGGACCAGTTGCTCGTCGACCTCGGCGACCTGCCCGCCGAACCCGACGACGAGGTCGTGCTCATCGGCCGGCAGGGCGACGACGAGATCACCGCCACCGAATGGGGCGAGCGCCTGGGAACCATCTCCTACGAGGTCGTCACCGGCATCGGCGCCCGGGTCCCCCGCACCTACCTGGGTCAGCCGCCCTCGGGTGAACCCGCCGTGGGCGAGCGGCCAGCGGGCGAGCGATAGGCCGTGGCCCCGAAGGCGCTCAAGCGCACCGGCCTCGTCGCCGGCGCGACCGCGGGGGCGATCGGCCTCGCGTACGCGACCGAGCGCGCGCTCGTCGCGCGCCTCCGTCACCGCGACGATCCTGATGCCGGCGACGTGCTGATCCCCGAGTTCGACGAGGCGCGCATCCTCGACAGCCACGACGGCGGCACCATCTACACGATCAGTCGGGGCCGCTCGCGGGACGGTGCGCCGACGGTGGTGTTCTGCCATGGCGTGACGCTCTCGTCGCGCGTGTGGGCCAAGCAGTTCGCGACGTTCCCGGCCGCCGGCTTCCGCGCCGTCGCGTTCGACTCGCGCGGCCACGGCGAGTCGCGCGCGGGCAACACCGGTCACTCGCTCGACAACCTCGCCGACGACCTGCGCACCGTGCTCGAGTCGCTCGACCTGCACGACGTGATCCTGGTCGGCCACTCGATGGGCGGCATGGCGGTGCAGGCGTTCGCGATCCGTCACCCCGACGTCGTCGACGAGCGCGTGCGCGGCCTCGTGCTGCTGTCGACCTCGTCGCACAACCTGGTGAGCGACGCCAAGCGCGTGCGCGGCGCGATCGAGAGGGTCGTGAACGTCGGGCCCGACGTCGGCACGTTCATGCGTCAGCGCAACCTCGGTCTCCTCCTCGCCCGCATCGGCTTCGGCGACGACCCGAACCCGAGCCACGTGGAGGCGACGCGCGAGATGTTGGCTGCGTGCGACAAGGCCACGACCCGCGAGGCCGTCTCGGCACTGTTGCACCTCGATCTCACGGAGGGGCTGCCGAAGCTGCAGATCCCCACGTTGGTCGTCGTCGGCACTGCCGACGCGCTCACGCCGCCGCGCGACGCGCGTCGCATCGCCGAGCTCGTCCCCGGCGCCCGGCTGGTCGAGTACGAGGGCGGCGGGCACATGCTCATGTACGAGCGCACCGACGAGCTCGACGCGCTGATCATGGACTTCGCGCTCGAGCACCGAGCGGGCGACGACGAAGCCCGCGCGACCGCCGGCTGACGTGATCACCGACGTTCCGGGTGTGCTCGCCGGGCACTGGACCGGCGCGGCCACCGGCGTGACCGTCGTGGTGTTCCCGCCCGAGACCGTGGGCTCGGTCGAGATCCGGGGTGGCGCGCCGGCGACGCGCGAGACCGCGGTGCTCGACCCGCTCGCCAGCGTCGAGCACGTCGACGCCATCGTGCTCAGCGGCGGGTCCGCGTTCGGACTCGCGGCGGCCGACGGCGTCGTGCGCGCCCTCGCCGAGCAGGGGCGCGGTTTCCCCACCCGTGGTGGACCGGTGCCGATCGTGCCCGCCGCCGCGATCTTCGACCTCGTGGTCGCGGGCGACGAACGCCCCGGCGCCGACGAAGGCCGCGCCGCGCTCGCGGCTGCCCTCGATCTTCGGGCCCCACCCCTCGCGACCGGGCGCGTCGGTGCCGGCCGGGGGGCCAGCGTCGCGAAGTGGCGCGGGGCCGAACACGGCACCACCGGTGGGGTCGGCACCGCGTCGGCGCACGACGGCGAGGTCGTCGTCGCCGCGCTCGTCGTGGTGAACGCGGTCGGCGACGTGCTCGCGCCCGACGGCGCGCCCCTGGTCGCGTCGCAGGCGCCACCCGACGTGCCCGGGTTCCCCGAGGAGGCACCGTTCGAGACGCCACAAGCTGGTACCAACACCACACTCGTGGTGGTCGCCACCAACGCCCGGTGCACGAAGACCGAGTGCCACTTGCTGGCTCGCAGCGCCAACCACGGTCTGGCCCGCGCCATCCACCCGTCGCACACGCGTCATGACGGCGACCTCGCGTTCGCGTGCGCGACCGGCATGGTCGACGCTCACCTCGACCGCCTCCGCGTGATGGTCACCGAGGTCACGGCCGACGCGGTGCGCGACGCGGTCGCGTACCATCGCGACAGCCCCGATTCAGCTGCCTGATCCTCGGCCTGATCCCGGGCGTTCCGACCGTCTTACGATCAGTTCGGTGGCCTGCCGTGTCGATCCTCGAACCACCTCCGTTCGCCTCGTGGGACGAGCTCGAACGCGAGGCGCTCGCGTGCACGAAGTGTCCGCTGGCCGAGACCCGCACGCAGGTGGTGTTCGGCGTGGGCGACCCGCACGCCGACCTGCTGTTCGTGGGCGAGGGTCCCGGGGAGCAGGAGGACCTCACCGGCGAACCGTTCGTGGGGCGGGCCGGGCGCCTGCTCACCAGCCTGATCGAGGGCATCGGCCTCACCCGCTCGCAGGTGTACATCGCCAACGTGGTGAAGTGCCGCCCGCCCGGCAACCGCGACCCGCTCCCGCTCGAGATCGAGTCGTGTCGTCCCTACCTGGAGGCGCAGGTCGCGTTCATCGAGCCCAAGGTCGTCGTGACCCTCGGCAACTTCGCCACCAAGCTGCTGCTCGAGACCAAGGACGGGATCACCAAGCTGCGCGGCCGGGAGTTCCCGTTCCGCGACGGCGCGATCATCATCCCCGTGTTCCACCCGTCGGCGGTGTTGCGCAACGGCGGTGCCGCGCTCGCGCAGGCCCGCGCCGACTTCGTCACCATCAAGCGTGCGCTCGCGCGCGCGGCGGCGTCGTCATGACGACGTTGCGCACGACGACGAGCAACGCGGGCGAGACGCACGCGCTCGGGCAGCGACTCGGCGCGTTGCTGCTCGCGGGCGACGTCGTCGTGCTCGACGGCGACCTCGGCACCGGGAAGACGGTGTTGGCGAAGGGCATCGCGGTCGGGCTCGGGATCACCGAGCCGGTGGTGAGCCCGACGTTCACCGTCGTGCGGGAGTACGACGCGCCCACACCGCTCGTGCACGTCGACGTCTATCGCCTCGACCACCTGCAGGAGCTGCACGACCTCGGCTTCGACGATCTCGTCGGCGGTGAGGCGGTGACCGTCGTGGAATGGGGCGACCGCGTGAGCGCGGCGCTGCCGAGCGACCGGCTGCGCGTGCTGCTCGAGCCGGGTGACGGCGACGACGACCGAGTCGTGTCGGTCGATGCCGCGGGCATGACCTGGGGCGATCGGCGCGCCGCACTCGCCGACGCGCTGACCGGCTCCGACTCCGGCTCCGACTCCGGCTCCGACTTCGGCGCCCGGGACGGCTGACGTGTTGCTGCTCGCACTCGACACGTCGACCGCGCAGGTGTCGGTCGCGTTCGGCGACCACGGCGCGGTGCTCGGCTCGGTGCAGCTCGCCGGCGGTCGGCGCCACGCCGAGCAGCTCGCGCCCGCCATCCAGTACCTGCGCGGCGAGTGTGGCGTCACCCTCGATCACGTCGCCGCCATCGCGGTGGGCACGGGCCCGGGCCTCTTCACCGGCCTGCGGGTCGGCGTCACCACCGCCAAGGTCATGGCGCAGGCGCTGCGCATCCCCGTGGTGGGCGTCCCGAGCCTCGATCTCGTGGCCTACCCGCTGCGGCACTCCGAGCGCACGATCGTGGCGGTGCTCGACGCCCGCCGCCGCGAGGTGTTCGCCGCCCGGTACCAGCCGGTGCCCGGTGGTGTGCAACGGGTGTCCGACTACGCGGTGCACGTGCCCGCGGAGTTGGTGGCCGACCTCGCGGCCGACCCGGCCGAGTTCCCCCACGGCCTGTTGCTCGCGGGCGACGGCGTGGCGCGCTTCCCCGACGAGTTCGCCGCGCTCGAACACGCCGAGGTGGCGGGACCCGAGTTCGCGTCGCCGAGCGTCGCCGCGCTCGTGGCGCTCGCCTGGGCGCGCGCCGAACGCGAGGAGTTCGAACAGCCCGGCGACCTCCGCCCGCTCTACCTCCGCCAGAGCGACGCCGAGATCGCGTGGGGCGAACGCGCCGGCATCCCGGGCGTGGCCGGAGCCTTCTGATGGAGATGCAGTGGAGGCACGCCGCGACGGCCGGGGTGTCCGGGACGCCGGAACGGAATCGACCCTTCTGATGGCTGCCGAACCCGACGTCGCCGCGCTCACGGTGCACGTGCAGCCGATGCGGCGCCGTCACCTGCGGTCGGTGCTGCGCATCGAGCAGCAGGTGTACCCACGCCCGTGGAGCTCGTCGCTGTTCATGTCGGAGCTCGCGCTGCGCGCCACGCGCGCGTACTACGTCGCACGGGTCGGCCGCGACCTGGTCGGCTACGCGGGGTTGATGATGACGCTCGACGAAGCGCACGTCACCACCATCGCCGTCGATCCGAAGCGCCATCGCTCGAAGATCGGTACCCGCTTGATGCTCGTCCTCGCGCGCGAGGCGATCGCGCGCGGCGCGGTGGCGATCACGCTCGAGGTGCGGATGTCGAACGTCGGCGCGCAGGACATGTACCGCCGGTTCGGCTTCGGTCCCGTGGGCGTGCGCAAGAACTACTACCAAGAGGTCAACGAGGACGCGCTGGTGATGTGGGTGCACGAGGTCGACCAGCCCGAGTACAGCGCGCTGCTCGACTCGATCGAGCGCACGCTGCCGGGTGAGACGGTGTTCGACGAGGGGCGACGCTGGTGACGCTCATCCTCGGCATCGAGACCTCGTGCGACGAGACCGCGGCGGCGGTCGTCGAGGACGGCCGGACCGTGTGCTCGTCGGTGGTGTCGAGTCAGGTCGACCTCCACGCGCGCTTCGGCGGCGTCGTGCCCGAGGTCGCGAGCCGCGCCCATGTGGAGCTCATCACGCCGGTGATCGCGGAAGCGCTGGTGGAAGCGGGCGTCGAGCCGCGCGACCTCGACGCGGTGGCCGCGTGCCACGGTCCCGGTCTCGCCGGCGCGCTGCTCGTGGGGGTCGCCGCGGCCAAGGGGCTCGCGCTCGCCGCCGACCTGCCCTACGTCGGGGTGAACCACCTCGAGGCCCACCTCCACGCGGCCTGGCTCGAGGACCCCGATCTCCAACCGCCGCTCGCGGTGCTGATCGTGTCGGGCGGTCACACCATGACCGTCGCCATGGAGGACCACGGGCGCTACCGGGTCATCGGCCAGACCGTCGACGACGCCGCGGGGGAGGCCTTCGACAAGGTCGCGCGGCACCTCGGCCTCGGCTACCCGGGGGGCCCGGCGATCGACCGTCTGGCGCGCGACGGCGATCCGGCAGCGGTGCGCTTCCCGCGTGCCATGCCCGGCGACACCGCCTTCTCGTTCGCGGGGCTCAAGACCGCGGTGGTCAACCACACGCGTCGGGAGCCCGACGTCCCGCTGGCCGACGTGGCCGCGTCGTTCCAGGAGGCGGTCGTCGACCAGTTGGTGGTGAAGCTGCTCGCCGCCGCCGACGAGGCCGGCGCGCCCGTGTTGGCGCTCGGGGGTGGCGTGGCGGCCAACTCCCGACTGCGGACGAAGGTGGCCGAGGCCGCCGCGGCCACCGACCGGTCGGTGTTCCTGCCCCCGCCGTCGCTCTGCACCGACAACGGCGCCATGATCGCGGCCACCGCCTGGTGGCGCCTCCGCGCCGACGGCCCGACCCCGCTCGACGCGGGCGCCGACCCCAACCTCCGCCTCGTCTGACGCAGTTTGCTCCACCGCAACTTGTAGGGGTGGGGGCGGTGCTGGTAGCTTTAGCACTCGCACTCGGCGAGTGCTAACCCCTTCGCCGACATCCCTTTCCTTTCGTCTGCACATCACGATGCAGTCCCTGCAGGAGGCAATTCCATGAGTCTGCAACCGCTCGAAGACCGGATCGTCGTCCGTCCCGGAGACGCCGAGGAGACCACCGTGAGCGGCCTCGTCATCCCCGACACCGCCAAGGAGAAGCCCCAGCAGGGCGAGGTCATCGCCGCGGGTCCGGGCCGTCGCTCGGAGCACACCGGCGAGCTGATCCCCGTCGACGTGGCCGTCGGCGACGTGGTCCTC